>PLFA01000113.1 GCA_003136615.1 Caulobacteraceae bacterium
CGCGCGTTCAGGCTGGAGCAAGGGCCGGATCGACGTCGACGCCCCCGCCGCCGGGCGCACCCTGGCCATGATCTTCCAGAAAAACTCGACCCGCACGCGCTTCTCTTTTGACGCCGGCATTCGTCAGCTTGGCGGGGCGAGCATCATCGCCACGGCTGCGGACATGCAGCTTGGGCGGGGCGAGACCATCGAGGATACCGCNNCAGCTGGGGCGCGGCGAAACCATCGAGGATACCGCCAAGGTTCTGTCGCGCATGGTCGATGCGGTGATGATCCGCGCCGTGGCGCACGAAGAGGTTGAATCCTTCGCCGCCAGCGCCAGCGTGCCGGTGATCAATGGCCTGACGGATCGCAGCCATCCCTGTCAGATCATGGCGGACCTGATGACCTTTGAGGAGCACCGCGGCCCCATTGCGGGGCGCACCATCGCCTGGATCGGCGATGGCAATAATGTCTGCGCCAGCTTCATTCACGCGGCGGCCAAGTTCGATTTTCGTCTGATCGTGGCGTGCCCCGAAGCCTATCGTCCTCGCCCGGAGGAATTGGCTTATGCGCCGGGACGGGTGGAGATCACCACCGACATGCGCGCCGCCGCGCGGGGGGCCGATTGCGTGGTGGCCGATGGCTGGGTCTCCATGGGCGACGCCGATCACGCCGCGCGCGTCGCCGCCTTTGCCCCCTATCAGGTGGATGAGGCGCTCATGGCCCTGGCGTCGCCGGAGGCGGTTTTTCTTCACTGCCTGCCCGCGCACCGGGGCGAAGAGGTGACCGCCGGCGTCATCGACGGGCCAAGGTCGCTGATCTGGGATGAGGCCGAGAACCGCATTCACGCTCAGAAGTCCATCCTCGCCTGGTGTTTCGGCGCCATCGGCTGACGCCGGTCATCTGGTGACATGGCCGTTGGAGCCCCTATATCCCCATCGTGCCCACAACCCCGTCAGAGCCCATCCCCGACGATCTCGTCGCCACGTTCCAGATCGAGGATCAGCCGGTGCGCGGCCGGATCGTGCGCCTGGGCCCGGCTATCGATGAGGTTCTCACCCGCCACGCCTATCCCGAAGCCGTGGCCAATCTTTTGGGCGAGGCCTGCGCCCTGGCGGCCCTGGTGGGCTCAAGCCTGAAGTTCGAGGGGCGACTGATCGTTCAGGCCCAGGGCTCCGGACCCGTGGCCTATGTGGTGGCCGATTATGACACCGGCGGGGGCCTCAGGGGCTATTGCCGTTTCGACGCCGCGCGGGTGGCCGAGGTGAGCGCGGGTTTCGTGCGCCCGGGCGCCGGGACCCTGCTGGGCGGCGGCGTCTTCATCATGACCATCGATCAGGGCCCTCAGATGGATCGCTATCAGGGGGTTACCCCTATCGAAGGCGAGACCCTGGCCCTCTGCGCGGAAACCTATTTCGCCCAGTCCGAGCAAATACCGACACGCGTGCGGCTCGCCGTCGGTCAGGCGGATGTGGGGCAGGGCTTTCATTGGCGGGCGGGCGGGCTTCTGATCCAGAATATCGCCGAGGACGAGGCGCGCGGCGCGACATTGGACGCCTGGACTCGCGCCCAGGCCTTTTTCGAGACGCTCGGCGAAGACGAATTGCTCGACCCAGCTCTCTCCAGCGAGAGGCTTCTCTTCCGCCTGTTCCACGAGGACGGCGTGCGCCTGCTGCCGGCCACGCCGCTGAACGGCTTCTGCCGCTGCTCCCAAGAGCGGATCGTGGAAATGCTCCAGACCTTCCCGCCCGAGGAGCGCGCTGAAATGGTTGAGCCGGACGGCCAGATTCACGTCACCTGCGAATATTGCTCCCGGGTCTACGCCCTGGAACCGGCCGCCGTCGCTTAAGGCCGTATCAGGCGGCGTCCAACGCGCGATCCAGATCCCTCGCGAGGTCCGCGGGCCCTTCAAGACCCACCGAAAGCCGCACCCAACCCGGCGTCAGACCGATCTCCAGCTGCTGCGCCTCGGCGAGGGCGCGGTGCGTAGTCGTGCAGGGATGTGTCGCCATGGACTTGGCGTCGCCAAGATTGTTGGAGATATCGACGATCTCCAGGGCGTTCAGGAAACGAAACGCCGCCGCCTGCGAGCCCAGGTCAAAGGCGATAAGGGTGCTGCCGCCGCTCATCTGGCGCTGGACAATCTCATATTGCGGATGGTCAGGGCGCCCGGGATAGCGACACGCCAGGACCTTCGGATGCGCCGCGATGCGATCGGCCAGCGCCGAGGCCGTCGCTGTCTGGCGATGAACGCGCAGCTCCAGCGTCTCCAGGCCTTTGAGCAGGATCCAGGCGTTGAAGGGCGAGAGCGCCGGCCCGGTATGGCGGATGAGATCGCGATAGGCCTCGTCGATCAGGGCCGTGTCGGCCAAGATCGCCCCACCGAGAACCCGGCCCTGACCGTCAATATGCTTGGTGGCCGAATAGACCACCACATCGGCGCCCAGCTTCAGAGGCGACTGGTAGAGCGGGGTGGCGAACACATTGTCTACGATCACCTTGGCGTTCGCGGCGCGCGCGATCTGGCTGATGGCGGCGATGTCGCAGATCTCGAGCAGGGGATTGGCGGGGGTTTCAATGAAGAAGACGCGGGTGTTGGGCCGCACGGCGGCGCGCCAGGCCTCGGTATCGGGTCCGTCCACGAGGGTGACCTCGACGCCAAAGCGCGGCGCCCAGGTCTGCAGGATCCATCGGCAGGAGCCGAACAAAGCCCGGCCTGCGACCACGTGGTCCCCGGCTTTCAGCAGGCCGGTCAGAGACAGGTGCACAGCCGCCATGCCTGAGGCCGCGACGCGGCAGGCCTGCGCCCCTTCCAGGAGAGCCAGGCGATCCTCGAACATCTTGACCGTGGGGCTGCCATAGCGGGCATAGACAAAGCCCGGCTCCTCGCCCTTGAAGCGCGCCTCCGCGCTTTCCGGCGAGTCATAGACAAAGCTCTGGGTGAGGAAGAGGGCTTCTGAGGTCTCCCCGTGAGCCGAGCGCGCCAGGCCGCCGCGGATCAGGCGGGTTGACGGCTCCCAGTCGTTCGGATCTTCAGACATGGCGGCTCTAAGCGCAAAAGGGGCGGTCTCGGTCAAGAGCGGGGCGGCGCCGACGCGCTGAGCGCCTTGCCAGGGGGGCGGCCTTCGCCCAAGGCTCGGCATGATGATTCCCGCCGATGCCGTTCTGCCTTGCCAGGTTCTCGAGGCCCTTGTTGCGGGCGAGGCCATTGTCGCGCCGGGCGGGATTCTGCCCGATCAGATACAGCCCGCCAGCCTTGATCTGCGCCTCGGCGTCCGCGCCTGGCGGGTTCGCGCCTCGTTTCTCCCGCGCCCTGGCGGGCGGGTCATCGACCGAATCGCCGATGTGGCGATGCACGAACTGGATCTCGCGGCCGGGGCGGTGCTGGAACGCGGCTGCGTCTATATCGCCGAGATCGCCGAGAGCCTGCGTCTGCCCCCCGGAGTCGGCGGACGGGCCAACCCCAAGAGCTCCACGGGGCGGGTGGACCTCTTCGTCCGTCTGCTGACCGACGGCCAGCCCGCCTTTGACGACGTTGCCCCCGCCTATGCCGGGCCGCTTTTCGTCGAGATTGCACCCCAGACATTTTCAGTCCTGGTGCGGAACGGTACGCGACTCAATCAGTTACGGATCAAAAGCGGACGGCCGCCCCTGCTATCTGTGACCAGCGTGGGCGTCGATCTTACGGGCGAGGTGTGCGGCTATCGCGCCCGCCGTCACTCTGGGGTGATCGACATGGACCACGAGGGTGGCCACGACCCGCGCGATTTTTGGGAGGCGCTTGGCGCCCGGCGCGGCGAGCTCGTCCTGGATCCTGGCGAGTTCTATATCCTCTGTTCGAAGGACGAGGTGGTGATCCCGCCGTTGCAGGCGGCCGAGATGACACCCATCGATCCCGCTGTGGGGGAGTTTCGCGCCCATTATGCCGGGTTTTTCGATCCGGGTTTCGGTACGGCCGAGGGTGGCGGCGAAGGCTCGCGCGGGGTCTTGGAGGTGCGCAGCCGCGAAACCCCCTTCATGTTGGAGAACGGCCAGATCGTGGCGCGGCTGGTCTTCGAGCCGTTAGCTGAGCGGCCCAGCCGGCTTTATGGCGCGGCGGGCTCTCACTATCAGCGACAGGGTCTGGCGCTCTCGAAGCACTTCCGCCCCTGGACGTGAGACGCCCTGTGGTCTCTTTGTTTCAGCCATGTCAAAAACGCGTAACGTTCAGAGTACCCAACATCATATGTCACTCACGACACTCATCTCTCCGACCGCTCGGGCCGAACACCTTCGGATTGACGGTCGCCGTCTGCGGACCGCCGAAAGCCGCCGGCGGGTGGTGGCCGCCCTGCTCGACTGTGTGCGCGAGGGAGACTTTGATCCCAGCGCCGAGGTCGTGGCGTCCCGAGCGGGCGTGGGTCTGAGAACCGTCTTTCGGCTTTTCACCGATAAGGAGGGCCTGTTTCGCGAGATGAGCCAGGCGGTCCTCACCCAGATGGCCAGCCTCACCCTGGCGCCGCTTAAGGGTCAAACCTGGCGCGAGCGGCTGGATGACATGATGAAGCGGCGCTTCATGGTTTTCGATGAAGCCATGCCCTTCCGCCGCGCGGCCCTTGCCCACGCCCACTATTCCTCGGTGATCAGCGCCAATAACACGGCGATTCAGGCGGCCCTGCGCCAAACGCTGGCGGCGCTTCTTCCCGTCGAGGTCACCGCCGACCGCGCGACCTTCGAGGCCCTCGATATGGCGCTTTGCATCGATGTCTGGATTCGCCTGCGTAACGATCAGGGCCTGAAGCCCGCTCAGGCGAAGGCGGCGGTGCAGCGGACCGTCGGCGCCCTGTTGAGCGGTGCCCCCGCCTGATCAGAGGCTATTGCCGGGATTGCGATCCTTAAGCGTCGGCCCGCTTATAGATCGATGTCTTGGGCCGCGCCACGACCCGGCGCAGCATGGGCTCGAAGGCCTCCAAGGGCATGCTGTCGTAATCCGGATCAAAGCTCGACTGGTCGTAGAGATGGCAGAATTGCGCGCAATATTCGAAGTGCGGGTGGCCCCGGAACTGCTCCCGCAGATCGCGATCCAGGCCCAGATGATGAAAGAAATAATAGCCCTGGAAGATNNCCGTGCTTGTCCATCATCCAGTGATTGGCCTCGCTCACATAGGGCTTCATGATCACCGCCCCGACCTCGGCGTGGTTGGAGGGTCCCATCAAATCGCCAATGTCATGCATCAGGGCGCAGACCACATATTCCTCGTCCCGCCCGTCGCGAAAGGCCCGCGTCGCGGTCTGCAGAGAGTGCTCCAGCCGGTCCACGGCGAAACCGCCGCAGTCATGGCTGAGCGCGCGCAGGGACTCCAGCAGCCGATCGGCATGGGCGCGGTTGAACGGCGCGGCGGCGGCGCTTATCGCCTGCCAATCCTCGGCCGTGCCCTCGGTCATGGCGTGGAATCCCGCGCGCGCCGTCATCTCACCATCGGCCATGGCCGCGTCTCCTCTTTATCTATGAGTCATGTTGCGGCCAGGGGATGCGCCCGTCAATGTCGGGGCGTCCCGCGGCGCGTCTTTGCAAGCCGGCGAAAACCCCTTATCCCACGCAGCCGCGCGGCCGTAGTTCAGAGGTAGAACGTCAGCTTCCCAAGCTGAATGTCGCGGGTTCGATTCCCGCCGGCCGCTCCATCGCGTTCCATTCCGCAATATGGGACATCATATGTCACGATCTCCTCGCGACGCGGCCGTGTCGTCGGGATGGGATGATGGCCCAGCCCGCGGGACGTGCTCCGGCCGCCGTGTCCAACGCCCTGATGGAATTTCAATTGGACGGACCCAGAATTTCACATAGACGATCTGAGACTTTCAGTTAGACGGCGTCCCACTTTCAATTGGACGACAACCAAGGTGTATCCCAGGCCGAACTCTCGCGCCCTGGCACAGCAACGCCCTGAACCGTTTGACCAAGACGCCCAAAGCCGCGTTTCAAATATTCCCCGGCCATCGCATAGCCGAGGCCCCGGGACGCCCCGATGAGAATAGCTGTCTTTGGTCGGGACGACGCTGACATCTTGGAGCTCCGAAAAGGCGCGCGTGACGTGACGGGGCGCCTGGACACGTGCAACAATCCTGTTCAACGCCTCAAACGCCAATCGTCGAGCCAGATATGGGATTGATTGAAACCGGGCCCGACGCGCTCGCCCAGACTGCCTCTTTGGGCCAGATCATTGCCGCCTCGTCGGATGAGCCGGTCCACATCCTCTTTGTCCACGGACTCCGGACGGGCGACCGCGGCGCCTCGAACACGTTTCGGGCCAACCTCAGCGCGCGCCTCGCCGATATTCTGGCGGAAACCGCGCCCTCAAGGACCGAGCTGACCCATCGGCTCGATGTGGGGCCCAGGCCCCGCCTTACCTATATGGATGAAGTGATCTGGGCCGATGACGCCGCCTGGGCCATGGGCCCCTTCGTCGACCGCTACGAATATGAGCGAAAGTCTGGCGGCCACGCGATCATCGTCGATGAAGTCAATTGGTGGCCCCTGGCCCTACCGCTGCGCTGCCACGCGCTGCTCGCGCCGGAGGCCTATCTCGCCGGCGCCGATGTTCCCAATCTGAGACTTTGCGCCGCGGTGGACAGCAAGGGCCGGCCCCTGAATGACGGCATCCATTACCCCTTTCTCTCTAAATCCGACCTGGACCAGCGGCTTGCCGCCAAGCCTCTCGGCGGCGGCGCCCCCCTCGCCAATGGTCTCATCAAACGCGAACTCGTGGATTGGGGACTCGCCGACGCCGCCATCGCGCTTGGGCCGATGCAAAAATACCTTTGCAAAGCCATGGACGCGGCCTTCAGCCACGCGGCGGAGCGTGACAAGCGCCACAAACGGCCCGGCACGTTTGTGGTCGTCGCCGAAAGCCTTGGCAGTTTCGTCGTCTTCGACGCCTATGCGCGGGGACATGGGGCGGTCCGCGAGGTGCTCGACGATACGGCCTATCTTTACTTCTTCGCCAACCAACTTGCCCTTATGGAGCTTGGTCGGTTGAGCGAGGGCCAAAGCCCCACGCCCACGGCTGGCGACCCCCTCTCCATGCACGGCGCCCTTAGCGCATGGGCCGGCGGAGGGCGGTCAACGCGCGGCCGCGGCATGGGCCTGGACTGTAAACAGATTATCGCCTTCAGCGACCCCGCAGACGCCCTCACTTTTCGCGTCCCCCGTGTGAAGGGCCTGACGGTGGTCAATGTCTATGACCGCAACGAGGTCTACCTTCTGCATCTCGGGGCCAACCCGACAACGGCGCATATTGGGCATAGCGCCAATCCCTATGTTCTGGACCTGATGCTGAAGAGGTGAGGCCTGCGTCTTGGAAGGGTTAGCGAAATCACGGATCGACCTGCGGGTGATCTATGACGGTGTCGGCCCGGTTTTCTGGAACGGTGGTCCCGATCACTTCGGCTTACAGGACCGAGCAGAGGTTCTGCATCAGGGCCAGCCGCAAGCCGATGGCGCGGTGTCATTCACCTTCCCGCTTGACGTAAAGGCGGGGTCAGGCGGCTTGCCTGTCTTCGAGGGTCCCTTCGCCCATGGCCCGCCGCGCAAGCGATTCCTTTATCTGGCCTGGAGAAACCGCGAAGGCGCGTTTGCGCAAAGGCTCATACTCCCGCTGGAGTCTATTGGCTGGGACCTTGTTGGTCAGGCCGCGGAATCCGGTCGTCCGCTGGTCTGTCGGTTGATGGACAAGGAGCCTCGCGCCACCAAGACCGGCGCCAATATCGGCGGAACCCGCCACGTAACCTGGGACGTCGCAACACCCGCTTTGTAGCGTCAGGGATGTCGATGGCGGATTTCCGTGCAAACGCATCACATCTAGGCCTGGGTTCGTTCTGGATCAGGTCGTCAAGGCCCATCTCGCGCCCAGCCCTGGACGTGCGCCCGAGCTTGGCTAGAAGCATCCCCGTGGCGCCGGCCGCCCGCGAAAACCGAGACCCCCATGCATCCCTCCGCGCCACAGCTCAGACGGGCCTATGCCGATGGCCCACAGGGTCAGATCCACTATTACGACGCCGGCGGCGCGGGGCGCCCGCTCCTGCTCCTGCATCAATCTCCCACCTCCGCCATCGATTTCGCCGATACGTTCCCCGCCTTCGTGGCGGCCGGTTTCCGCGTCATCGCCCCAGACATGCCGGGCATGGGGATGTCGGATGCGCCTGCGGAGCCTCCGGTTATTGCGGACTTTATCAGCGCCGCCCTCGCCGTCCTCGATCATGCCGGTGTCGCGCAGGCCGATATTGTCGGCCATCATACCGGGACGCAGGTGGCTGTCGGCCTGGCGGACCGCGCGCCGGAACGCGTGGGCAAAATGGCGCTTTACGGCGTTCCGATCATGAGCCCGGAGGCCTTGCGCGGCTTCTGGGAGATGGTCGTGCCGGGCGAGAAGGATGATGGCGTCTTTCGGCCCCGGTCCGGTGGGGACCATCTCTCCGATCTCTTCAAGCGCTTGGAGCCCCTGTTCGGGCTGGAGGTCGCCAACCGGATGGTGATCAGCCGACTCCTTGCGGGACCCACGCTCTGGTACGCCCACAATGCCGCCCTCAGCCATGACATGACGGCGGACTTCGTGAAGGCGAAACATGCCATGCTGCTGATCACCTATCCGGGTGAGATGCTGGACGCCAATACCCACGCCGCCGCGGCCCTTCGACCAGACGCCGCTCTGACGGTCCTCCCGATCTCCAAGGGTCCGGCCATGGATGTCGATCCCGAGGGTTTCGTCGCCGCCGTCGCCGGGTTTCTTTCGCCGGGCGGGTAAGAATATAAGGCCCCTCTTCGCGTCCTCCTTTAACATCGGTCCAGAGGCCCCTCATGAAGCTCCTGCGCGCGGCCACCCTGACCGTCAGCGACCCCAAGGCCTCCGCCGCGCGCTACCGGCAATGGTTCGATTACGAGGTGGTGGAGGAGGGGCGCGTCGAGGCCGCTTTGGCGGAAAGCTGGGGCGCGCCTGGCGCGGCGGGTCGGGCCTTTGTCACCCTGCGCCCAGCCTCCGGCGCCGAGGTCTTTATTCGTTTTATCGAGGGGCCCGTCCCGACGTACTATCTGCCCCTGCGCACCTATGGCTGGGCCGCCATCGAGATCTGTGTCTCTGACACCTGGGCCGTGAATGCGCGTCTGGAGGCCTCGCCCTTCGAGATCATCGGTCCGCCCAAGGAATTGGAGGGCCTGCCGACCATCCTCCCCATGCAGGTGCGCGGCCCCGATCAGGAGATCGTCTTCCTCACCCAGATTCGTGGCGATCCGCCGGAATATGATTTGCCCCGCGCCGCCTCCCTTATCGACAAGCTGTTCATCCTCGTCCTGGCCTGCTCCGACCTCGCGGGCTCAATGGCATGGTTCGAGGAGAAGATAGGTCTCCTCGGCGGCCGTAGCCTCGATCTCGTCTATTCCGTGATCAATCAGGCCTTTGGGTTTCCCGCCGACCGCAAGCACCTTCTCAGCACCATGACCCATGAGCGAGACATGTTCCTGGAGCTTGATCAGTACCCGGCCGAGACCAGCGTGCGCCCCGCGGCTCCCGGCGACCTGCCGCCCGGCATCGCTCTCGTCAGCTTGCTGCACCCCGACCTGGCCGGCCTTCCCGGGCCCTGGCTCACGCCGCCAGCGCCCCGTTCTGGGCCCATCTATGGCGGTCGCATCGCCGGAACGATGGCCGCCCCCGACGGCACGCGCGTGGAGATCGTTCAGGCGGGATAGCTGTGATCCGCTCTGTTATGCTTGAGCAGTGTCCCATGGATTGATGTGTGGCACGCGGGCTGCCGCGTAAGGACGGGTGTCACGGGACGCGACGATGAAACCCCGGGACGTCGCAATGGCGGCGATATATCCGTCCGGCGTCGAGAAGCCCCGACCCGCGCCCCTCGCCATCACGGCTAGCTCCGCATATTTGCGCGCGGCGTGGGCATCGAAAGGCAACACCCTGTCTCCAAATAGTCCGAGGACGCCATCAAGGACGCGCGACAGCATATCCTTCCGCTTGCCGGCGGGAAGCGCGCCGATTCCGAACAGCAGTTCGGCCAGTGTCACGCTCGAGATATAAAGCGTCTCGGCGACCTGCGCGTTCAGCCAAGCCAACACCGCTGGCGACGGCTCGGGTTTCATCGCCTCGGAGACGACGTTGGTGTCGAGGACGATCACTCAAACTTCAATGGCGCGGCTGGCGTCTTGTCCCTGACCTCTTCAAAGACGGCGAAATCCTCGTCCGTCAGTCCGACCTCCCGGCCCAACGCCGCCAGCGCGTCTCCCAGGCGAAGGCGGGTCTCAGGTTTGACAGCGCTAGCCAGGATCTCCCGAATCTCGGCCTCGGTGCTTCGACCGTGTTTGGCCGCTTGCACCTTAAGCGCTCGGTGGGTTTCATCTGAAAGATTTCTGATCAAGACGGAAGACATTTGATATCGCCTTTGAGGCCTCGATATCTNNCGCCCTCACGCCGGAAGCGTATCCGCCGTCCCCTCCGCCGCCGCGATCACCTCGCCCGCGGATACAGCCGGGAAGTTACGATAGCGCCCCAGGCAGAGCAGCAGCGCCACGCCGACCAGAAGCAGAACGGACGAGAGCATGAGCGGCTGGGCGTAAGAGCCGCTTCGGTCGAAGGCCGCCCCAAAGATCACCGGGGCGAAGCCGGCGCCGGCGGCGAAGAATCCGTAGAGGGCGCCATAGATCGAGGCATAGCGCCGCATCCCGAAATAGCGGGCGGTCATGAAGGCCATCAGGTCATATTCCACACCCGCGGCGAAACCGATCAGGACGATGGAGGTGGCGGTCAGGCCATAGCCCACCGGGCCGTGGGCCAGAAGCCAGCATCCCACCGCCGGCGCGCCGATCAGCACCACGGCCACGGCTGGCGCCCAGATGCGGTCGAGCAGCCAGCCGCCGACGACCCGCCCGCCGATCACCGAGAGGCCAATGAGGGAAGCCAGGGACACGATCTGGCCGGGCGCGAAGCCCGCGAGCTTGAGGATATTCTCCATATTCGGAATAGGTCCGCCCACGGCGAACGAAATGGGCAGGAAGGCGATGGCCAGAACCCAGAAGCGCCAGCTCCGCACCGCCGGCCAGAAGTCGAGCCCGGGCGCCGGCGTNNAGCGGCAGGGCGCCGATGGCCATATAGGCCGCCCGCCATCCCCAGCCCGCGATGACCCAGGCGGTAAAGGGCTTCACCAAATAGCCGAAGATGCCCGTCCCCAGGAGGGATAGGCCCAACGCGAGGCCCTTGCGCCGTTCAAAGGCGTTATTGACACCCCGCGTCCAGGTGATCGGCAGGGTGCCAGCCCCCAAAAGCGCCATAAGCCCCCAATTGGCATAGAACAGAATCAGCGAGCCATTGCTGAGGGCGAAGGCCATGAAGCTCAGGCCGAAAAGGGCCAAGGAGCCTATGGCGATGCGCCGCACGCCGAATCTGTCGGCCAGGACGCCCACCAGCGGGCTCGCGCCCATGACCGCGATGGAGGTGATTGGCAAGCCGCCCATAACCGCCGCGAAGCCCCAGCCAAAGGCGTGGGCCAGCTGCGGCGCCAGGATACCAATAGTGTAGAAAGGCACCGGCGAGAGGCCGAGCCCAATCCCCAGCATGGCCGAGGCCACCACTGGCCATCCGCGCCGGAATTCGTTCGGCGCGGCGCCCAGCGGATCATCGCTCGTCAAGGCGCTCACCGGCTCAATTCCATGAGTTCGTACCAGGTCTGCATGTAGCCCCCCACGCCGCCCTGCAGCAGCACGGCGTCCGCGTCATTTGTCAGCCAGACCTCGAAAGGCGGGTGGGGGTTCGCCACGGCCCGCTCGTCGAGAAAGGCGAATTTGCGCGCCTCGAAGGTTCCCGCCGCCACCGTGATCGTCTCCAGGCCGTCATAGCGCGCGTCGGTGCGCGACCAAGCGATCAGAGGTGGCGAGGCCCCGCGGTGATCGGGGGAGGGAAGCATCATATTGAGGGTCCGCCTCTGGCCAATGCTCCAGGTGAGGCGCGAGAGGAGATATCCGTCCGAGACCACCGGGTGGGTCACGAAACCGTCCAGCGGCGCGTTTAGCGGCACGCGTTGAGAGATTCGCCCAAGGTCCGGACTGAAGGATTCGCACTCCACGGCCTCCTCACTAAAGCGAAACCAGCCGCTGCCCATGAAGACGTCGCCCACCGTCACACGTACATGGCAGTCCATCGGCGCGCCATGCTCGTCGAGGGAATAGACGATATCGCGCAGCACGGTGGGGTCGGGATCCTCGATCTCGCAATAGGCGCGCAGGGTGACCTTGCCGTCGTGATGGTGGGTGAATCGGAAATGCTCGACGCCCCGGGCCTGACCCAACCGCTCCGGCTTCCTGGAGGTGTAGAGGATGGTCCCGGCGACCGTGCGGTGTTTCATCCGATGGTTATTCCATCGCCCCGGACGCGGCGTCTATAGGGACTGGGCATGACTGCTTCACGACCCCGCCAATGATCCGCATCGCCTCCGATATCGGCGGCACTTTCACCGACGTCGTGCTCGATTTGGGCGGCGTTCTGCACACGGCCAAGGTGCTCACCACGCCGGGCGCGCCGGAGCAGGGGTTGCTGCAGGGTGTGGATCAGGTTCTTAGGCTCGCCGACGTGGCGCCTGGCGCGGTGGACCAGATGATCCATGGCACGACCCTGGCCACCAACGCCCTGATTGAGCGAAAGGGCGCGCACACGGTTCAGATCGTCACGGCCGGCTTTCGCGACGTGCTGGAAATGGCCCACGAGAACCGCTTCGATCAGTATGATCTTTCCATGGACCGCGCCCCGCCCCTGGTGGAGCGGGCCCTGCGCTGGGAGGCGCCTGAGCGCATCGCCGCCGATGGCCGCGTGCTGCGTGAGTTCGATGAGGTTGTGGCCGCGGATTTGATCGGGCGGCTCATCTCGGAACGGGTGGAGAGTGTCGCCATCAGCTTCCTCCACGCCTATGCCAACCCCGTTCACGAGCGGCGCCTGGCCGATTTGATCCGCGCCGCCGCGCCGGAGATCTTCATCACCCTCTCCAGCGAGGTCAGCGCGGAAATCCGGGAATATGAACGCTTCGCCACCGCCTGCGCCAATGCCTATGTCCAGCCGCTCATGTCGCGCTATCTCGCCGCCCTGTCGGCTGAGCTGACGGCGCGGGGCGTTGCCTGTCCGCTGTTTCTCGTCACCTCCGGGGGCGATCTCACAGATCTGGCCACCGCGATGGCCTATCCGGTGCGTTTGGTGGAAAGCGGGCCGGCGGGCGGCGCGGTCCTGGCGGCCCAGATCGCCCGGGTCCACGGTCTGGACGAGGTGCTGGCCTTCGACATGGGCGGCACCACGGCCAAGCTCTGCCTGATCGATCAGGGCAAGCCCCAGATGACCCGCAGTTTCGAAGTCGGGCGCATGCACGAGAACATGAAGGGCAGCGGCTTTCCCGTGCGCATCCCGGCCATAGATCTTGTGGAGATCGGCTCGGGCGGCGGTTCGATCGCGCGCGTCGACCCTCTCGGGCGCCTGCTCGTCGGGCCGCGCAGCGCCGGCGCGGTTCCGGGGCCGGCCTGTTATGGGCGGGGCGGCCAGTCGCCCACGGTGACGGACGCGGATCTTCTGCTTGGCCGCATTGATCCCGGGACCTTCTCCGGCGGCGTGGGTCTGGACCTCGCCGCCGCGCGGGACGCCATGGGTCGCGACGTCGCCACGCCCCTGGGACTCTCGGAAACCATGGGGGCCTTCGCCGTGGTGGAGATCGTCGATGAGAACATGGCCAGCGCCGCCCGGGTCCACGCCATCGAGTCGGGCAGAGCCCTAAGCCGTCGCACCCTGATCGCCTTTGGCGGCGCCGCGCCCCTCCATGCCGCCAGCCTGGCGGCTAAGCTCGGTGTTCCCCACGTCCTGATCCCCGCCCATGCGGGGGTTGGGTCGGCGGTGGGGTTCCTGGCCGCGGGTCTGGCCTTCGAACAGGCTCGGAGCCTCTTCATGGATCTGGAAAACCTCGACGCCGCGCGTGTGAATGGGGTTCTGGCCGATATGGCCGCCGCGGCCCGCACGCTTCTGGGTGGTGAGGGCCATGATTTCGCCGAGACCCGCGCGGCCTATATGCGCTATCGCGGCCAGGGCCACGAGATCACCGTTCCCGCCCCAAGCTGCGAGCTGGGCGCCGACGCCACGCAAATCCTGCGCCAGGCGTTCGACGCGCGCTACGCCCAACTCTTCGGCGCCACCATTCCGGGTTTGCCCGTCGAGGTTCTGACCTGGACCGTGCGGGTGGAGCGGCGCGATGTGGCCTCCGCCGACCGGACCCCAATTCGCCAGGATGTCATCGACGTCGCCCCGCGATCCCTGGAGGTGTTCGACGCGGCGGCGGGCGCGCCCATCCCCTATGCCGCCCTCTCCCGGTCGGCCCTGGCCCCGGGCGACCGGCACGCCGGACCCTGCCTCCTTATCGAGGATCAGACCACGACGGTTGTCCCGTCAGGTTTCGATCTTGAGGTGTTGAGCGACGGGGCTTTGTGGCTCTCGCGCCAGGTCCCGGGCGACGATAAACTCCCCTCATGACCTCCCTCGATCCCGTCATCGGCCGCCAGATCGCCTGGAACCGCCTCATCGCCGTGGTGGAGGAACAGGCCCAGACGCTGATGCGCATAGCCTTTAGCCCCACGGTGCGAGAGGCGGGCGATCTCTCCGCCGGCGTCTTCGACACCGAGGGCCGAATGCTGGCTCAGGCGGTCACCGGCACGCCCGGACATGTCAACGCCATGGCCGCCGCCGTGGGCCACGTCCTGCGCCGTTTTCCCTTGAGCGCCATGCGCCCAGGTGAGGCCTTCGTCACCAATGATCCTTGGCTTGGCACCGGCCATCTCAATGACTTTACCGTGGTCACGCCGATCTTTCGGGCGGGCACGCCGCTGGGTCTCGCCGCGAGCACCAGCCACATGGCGGATGTGGGGGGCCTTGGTTTTGGCACCGACGCCCAGGACGTGCATGAAGAGGGGCTGTTCGTCCCCATCATGCCGCTCACGCGCGCCGGCGTCTTCGATGAGACGCTGCTCGCCCTGATCCGCGCCAATGTGCGCTTCCCCACGGAGGTGGAGGGTGATCTTCGGGCCCTCGCCGCCTGCAATGAGGTATGCGCCGCCCGCGTCGCCGCGCTCGCCGACGAACTGGGTATGGCGGATCTTGAGGACCTGGCGGGGTTCATCCTTGAAGCCTCTGAGCGGGGCATGCGCGCGGCGATCCGTGAATTGCCGGAGGGTCGCTACAGCCATTCCATGACCATCGATGGCATGGACGCGCCGCTCACCCTTCGCGCCACCCTCGTCATTGTGGATAGCGAGATCGAAATCGACTTTACCGGGACCTCGCCCAAGGTGGGGCGGGGGATCAATGTGCCCATGATCTATACCGAGGCCATGGCGAGCTTCGGCGTGCGCGCGGTCGTGGGCGGGCGCATCCCCAATAACGCCGGATCCCTTAAGCCGGTGAAGGTTCGCGCGCCGGAGGGGTGCGTGCTGAACGCCGCCTATCCGGCCCCGGTCTCGGCCCGGCATGTGGTGGGCCAGATGATCCCCGACGTGATCCTGGGCTGCCTCGCCCAGGCGGCGCCGGAGCGTGTGCCCGCCGAGGGAGCCTCGGCCCTTTGGATTCTCGCCATGTCTGGCGGCGAGGCAGGGGAACGCGGCGATCACCGCCCCTTCGCCGTCAACTGCTTCCACAATGGCGGCACGGGCGCCCGGCCCGGCAAGGATGGCCTCTCCGCCACCGCCTTCCCCTCCGGCGTGCGAAGCGGCTCGGTGGAGGTGACGGAAGCTGGCGCTCCCCTCGTCTTCTGGCGCAAGGCGTTTCGGCCAGGCTCCGGCGGGGAGGGGCGCTATCGCGGCGGCCTCGGCCAGACCCTGGAGGTCGGCCACTTGGGCGGCCAGGCCTTCATCGTGAGCTGCCTCTTCGACCGCGTGGACCACGCCGCAAATGGCCGCTTCGGCGGCGGACCCGGCGCCGTCGGATCGGTGAGCCTCGGCTCCGGCGCGCGCCTTAACGCCAAGGGAAGGCAGACCGTTCCGGCGGGCGAGACCGTCGTCTTCGAAACGCCGGGGGGCGGGGGCCTCGGCGATCCGACGGAGCGGGATGTGGAACTTGCGGCGCGCGATGTGGCAGCGGGGTTGAGCGCGATCCCCCATGCCTGAACCCCGCTGCTACATGATCGTCCTGGCGAACTTCACCGATCGTGACCGATTCCTGGCGGACTATCAGCCCGCCGTCGCGCCCCTCATCGAAGCCTTTGGCGGCCGCTACATTATGATCGGCCGCGGCCTTCAGGTGCTCGAAGGCGCCTTTCCGAGCGGCGGCTCCAGCGTGATCTCCGTCTGGCCCGACCGCGCCGCGGCCCTCGCATTCTGGAACTCCGCTGAGTACGCCGAGGTCAAGAAATTTCGCGAGGGCACGGGCGCATTTCAGGTGGTGTTGATCGATGCGCCGGAGGTTTAGAACGGGCCGTCAATTATTCTGAAGGTCAAAGCGGTCCTCATTCATGACCTTGGTCCANNTCGGAGCTTGAACCGAAGACCAGGTCCACGGGGGATGCGGTCCATTCGAGCTTGCCGGTCTTACGGTCATAGCCGTCGTAAACGCCATCGTCCGTCGCTGACTTCGACCATCTGACGGACATGTCCAGCAGGTTGATGAAGACGTCGTTGGTCAAGGTTCCGGGGCGCGTGGTGAGCACGCCAAGTCTGGAGTTCCCCTCGTTCGCATCCAGGGCCCTCAGGCCGCCCACCAGGACCGTCATTTCCGGGACGGTGAGGTCAAGCTTGTCCGCGGTGTCCACAAGCATGTCCGCCGGCGATCTGAGCGCGCCGGTCGCATAGTAGTCGCGGAAGCCATCCGCCGCCGGCTCAAGCGCCGCGAATGACGTCGGGTCCGTCTCCGCCTGAGAGGCGTCGACCCGTCCCGGCGAGAAGGGAACCGGCACATCATAGCCGGCCTTGTGGGCGGCATCCTCCACCGAGGCGGAGCCGCCAAGCACGATCAGATCAGCCAGGGAGACTTTCTTGCCGTCTGTTCTCCCCGCGTTGAACTTCGCCTGAACACCCTCCAGGACCTTCAGGACTTTCGCCAGTTCCACCGGATCATTCACGGCCCAATCCTTCTCCGGCGCGAGACGGATTCGCGCTCCATTGGCGCCGCCGCGATAGTCGGTGCGCCGGAAGGAGGCCGCCGAGGCCCACGCTGTGCGGATGAGCTCCGGCTCGGATAATCCCGCGCTCAGAATGTCGTGCTTGAGGCTGGTGATATCCGCCGCGTCAATCAGCCTGTAATCGGCTGACGGCAGCGGGTCTTGCCAGATGAGGTCTTCCTTTGGGATCTCATTGCCCAGATAGCGGCTTTTCGGCCCCATATCCCGATGCGTCAGCTTGAACCAGGCCTTGGCGAAGGCCAGCCTGAACTCTTCGGGATGCTCTTGGAAGCGCTTGGCGATCTTGCTGTAGGAAGGGTCAGTTTTCAGGGCGATGTCGGTTGTGAACATCATCAGGGGATGGTGCTTCGACGGGTCCTGGGCGTCAGGCACGACGTCTTCTGGATCCTTAGGCGCCCATTGATTGGCCCCGGCCGGACTTTTGGTCAGCACCCACTCGTGGCCGAACAGGTTGTCGAGGTACTGCATGGTGAAGAGGATGGGGTCAGCCGACCAGGCGCCTTCCAGCCCGCTACTGATCGTATCGTCGCCCTTTCCGCTCCCGCATTTATTCACCCAACCGATCCCCTGGTTCTCAAGCGGGACGCTAGCGGGGGGACCTGAGACGCACTGGGCGGGCGAGGCGGCGCCATGGGCCTTGCCGAAGGTATGGCCGCCGGCGATGAGGGCGACGGTTTCCTCGTCATTCATGGCCATATGGCCAAAGGCTTGACGGATATCCCGAGCCGCGGCCGCGGGATCAGGAACGCCGTCTGGCCCCTCGGGGTTGACGTAGATGAGCCCCTGTTGGGTCGCCCCCAGCGGCTTCTTCAGATTGCCGTCCTTGTCCCGGTTGCTCGACATCAGCTTGTCGCCGTCGCCCCAGTAAACCAGATCCGGCTGCCAGTCGTCCTGGCGGCCGCCGGCAAAGCCGAAGGTCTGAAAGCCCATGGACTCCAGGGCCACATTGCCCGTCAGGACCATCAGGTCACCCCAGGAGAGCGCGCGGCCATACTTCTGCTTGATGGGCCACAGCAAGCGGCGCGCTTTATCGAGGTTTACGTTGTCGGGCCAGCTATTGAGGGGGGCGAAACGTTGTGTGCCAAAGCCTGCGCCGCCGCGGCCGTCGGCGATGCGATAGGTGCCNNAGTCCGCCGGCCACCAATCCTGCGATGTCGTCAGGACGCTCTTGATGTCCTTCTTGACCGCGTCGAGGTCGAGTTTCTGAAATTCCTTGATGTAGTTGAAGTCCGCGCCATAGGGATTGGATTCAGCATCGTGGCTGCGCAGCGACGAAAGATCTAAAGTATTCGGCCACCAAAATGCATTGGGTCGCGGCACCCCAATTTGGGTGGGCGATTGTGCCGAGGCGGTTGACCCTCCGAACGCAAGAATTGTCATGGCCAAGAGCGCGGTTCTATATTTCATATAATTTAGCCTCCTCTGTCGCGCACGCCGAAGCGCCGCGCCTTTGTGTGAGGCCTCAGGCTGGAAAACTCAAATTGATTGAATGATCATTTTGGATTGATTTCCTCTATGCCGCCCCGGTAGGGCGTCGGCATGAATCGCGGAAGTGTGCTTCAGAGATGCGCCTTGCCGATCTAGATTGCCGCCCATCGATGAAGGGAACTGGAGGAATGAGGATGGGGTTCGCGGGGCGGCTTCGTGGGGGGCTTCTGACGATGGCGGCCGTTCTGGGGCCCGTCGCGGCAAGCGGGCCGACCCTCGCCGCCGATCCCCCGGCCGCGAGCGCGCCCGCCGATTCCGCGGGCGCCCCGCCGACAACCGTCTCGGGAATTGAGGTGGTGGCGCCGTCGCGGATGAAGGCCAAGCCATCGCGGCCCGCGGTGAACACCTTTGTCGGATCGCTGGGCGTCACGACGCTGGCCGGTCAACTGGCGACCTGGAGCCGCACCGCACTTCCCGGCCTATCCACCACGCCGGACGCGCAGGCGGCGGACGCGCTGGCCGGCCAGACCATCTGCCCCATCGTCCTCGGCCTTCCAGCGGCCAATGCGGACTTCATTCTCGCCCGTATCCGCAAAGTGGGGACCGCGCTCGGCGCGCCCATGAGCAAGACGGCGTGCCCGCGTGACGCGAACAATGTCGCCATCGTGTTCCCAGACGATGCGGCGGCTTTCGTCCGCGACCTCGCGAGCGATAAGCCCCAGGCGTTCGGCTTCCGCTACCACGGCGAGTTGGTGCGTGATCGCGTGAGGCCCCTCGAACCGGTCCGCGCCTGGTACGGCGTACGCACGGTGGTGACCGAGATGAAGGATTCCCGGCTGTCATTGAACCACCAAAGCGTCATCTTCCAGGTGCTGATCGTGGTGGACAGAGATAAGACCGAAGCCATCAACATGGGGCAGCTCAGCGACTATCTGGCGATGATCTCATTGGCGGACATCCAGCCGGAAAAGGTTCCGCGCGCCGCGCCGTCCATCCTGAACATGTTCAATGACATCGCCGCCCACCGAACCCCGCCAGAGGGCATGACCCGAATGGACGCGGCCTATCTGCAGGCCCTCTACGACATTGGCCCCCGCCAGCCGGGCGAACGGCAAAACGAACAGATCGCCGAACGGATATTGACGGCCCTGGCGGGGAAGTAGGGGCCCTGGCTGCTACCTTAGCCCGCGATGATGTCTCCGCCTGATGTCTCAGAATCCAAGATCGCTCAGCGAAGGATGATCATCGGGCCGCCTGCCCAGCGGCCAGTGATATTTCCGCTCGCCCTCGCGGATCGGCGCGTCGTTGATGCTGGCGATGCGGCGACGCATGAGGCCCCTCTCGTCAAACTCCCAAAGTTCATTGCCATAGGAGCGGAACCACGCGCCGGCCTCGTCGTGCCATTCATAGGCGAAGCGAACCGCCATGCGGTTCTCNNGCGACGATTTCCGCGCGGCCCTGCAGGAATTCCACGCGGTTTCGCCAGCGACTATCTTGCGTGTAGGCCAGCGACACGCGCTCGGGATCGCGACTGTTCCAGGCGTCCTCCGCAAGGCGCACCTTCAGCGCGGCGGCGTCGATCGTCGTGAACGGCGGAAGGGGTGGGCGTTCAGTGTCCATTGTTGGCCTTTCGCTTGAGGGAAACCCTAGCCCTATCGCGTCGCTCATATCCAGACGGACAGGCTTGTGCGCCTGCCAGGCTTGTTCGAAGGTGGCGGATGCGGATCTCTCGCCCGCTCATCCTTAGGAGACGCCGATGGACCGCCGAACCTTCGTTTTCGCCGCCACCGCGGCTGCGGGGGCCCCAGCCATGGCGGCGATGGCCGCTCCGCCTGGCCTGACCCTCGGCCCATCGGGCGGATTCGCTTTTCTCCCCGCGCCGGGGGCGCCGTTTTCCGGCGCGGTCATCGCCCAGCCCGGATTTNNGTCCGATATGTCGCCGCGCTCAAGGCGGCGGGTCTCCTGAGCGGCGATATCGTGCCGGCCGCCCGAAGCAATATGGCGCCTATCTACGATGTTCCGACGGCGCCGCAGCTTCACGCCTTCACGATCGCGGCGCCTGGGCATTCGTCTCCGGAAGCCCTCGGGCCAGATTTCCTCATTTCGGGCAAACCGGCGGAGGGGCCGCCGCCGGTGGGCGTGATCGCGCCGGGCGATGTCTCGAGCGAGGGCATGGCGAAAAAGGCGGCGTTTGTGATCGCCGCCCTCAAGGCCAGCACCTTGAAACTTGGCGGGAGGTGGGAGGACATCACCGGCGTCCATATCTATACCCGCCAAGCTCTGGGGGACGCCCTGAAAGTGCTGGGAGAGAGCGGCCTCGCCCGCTTCGACCTCGCCCTCGTTCCTGGCGATCCCCCGTCCACGGGCGCCGACGGGACACCCACCGATTTCGAGGCCGATGTGCGCGCGGTTAGCGACGAAGTCACGGTGTGATCGGGCAGCTCGGACGCTGATCCCGACACTCGTGGTGCGTGACGTCGCCGAGGCGCTCACCTCCACACGGGCGTTCTCGACTTCCAGCTGGCCTTTGTTTTGGGTGAGGCCGCTCCATTTCACGCGGGCCTAACCCGCGGCGCGGATGAATTGCATCTGT
>PLFA01000119.1:0-8824 GCA_003136615.1 Caulobacteraceae bacterium
CACCAGGTGGCCCAGAAATCCACGATCACCGGCTGGGTCTTGGAGGCCTCCACCACATCGGCGACGAAGCTGGCGTCGGAGCCATCCTTGATGATGTCGGGGGGCAGGGCGGTCGGGGGGCTGCCGATCAGGGACATGAGAGGTCTTCTTGAAGCTTATCAGGGGAGGCTGGGTGTGATCGCGCCAACATGGTCGCTGGCGCCGGCCGGCGCAACGGCTGAAACCTCGCTTCCCGGCTCGTCATGGACGCCGGGTCCAAGCCCGCGCTAGATGATCGGCATGCAGCTCGAATGCTTTCCCGTCACCTCCCGGCCGCCGCAGATCGTGCCGGGCCGTCCGCAGCGCGCCTGGATGGAGGCCTTCAAGGATCGTCACGCCTATCGCTGCCTCCCCATGACCATGGCCAATTGCACCGGCTGGGAGATCCTCTGCCCGGTGAGCTTCACCGCCGAATGGAACGGCGGCGACAACCAGGCCGATATCACCGTGCGGCCCGACCATCCTTTTCCGGAATTCGACGATTTCGCCAAGAGCCACTTCTCGCAAGGCGTTCTGACCTTTCATCCGGGCTATCTGTTCCGCACGCCCCCCGGGTGGTCGATCTGGACCAGCGGCCCGCCGAACCACGTAAAGGACGGCATCGCGCCCCTCACCGGCCTGGTGGAGACCGACTGGCTCCCCTTCCCCTTCACCATGAACTGGCTCTTCACGCGGCCCGGCAAGGTGCGCTTCGTCAAGGGCGAGCCCTTCTGCTTCATCACCCTGATGCAGGATAAGCCCCTGGAAGAATTTGAGATCATTCAGAAATCTCTTGACCGCGACGCCGATCTCTCCGGCCAGTATGACGCCTGGCGAAAGCGCCGGGAGGATTTCATGAAAGGCCTGCGGAAAAAGGACCCCNNCCCTGAAGCTGGGCTTCTGACGACCCTTGCCAAGGCGGGGGCCGCTCTGCGATAAGCCGCCTCTTCGCGTCGGACCCCGATTGGGTTTTTCGTGGGAGCGGGCGGGCGTAGCTCAGTGGTAGAGCACAACCTTGCCAAGGTTGGGGTCGAGGGTTCGAATCCCTTCGCCCGCTCCAGTTTCCAAAATGTCCGGGCCTGGGGCCTCCATGACCGTCACCTTCATCGCGGGCCTCGCCCTCTTCGCCTTTGTCAGCACCATCACGCCGGGGCCCAACAATCTGATGCTCATGGCGTCGGGGGCGAATTTTGGCCTGCCGCGGACGATTCCTCACATGCTGGGGGTCTCCCTGGGTTTCGCCTTTCTGATGCTGCTGGTCGGCGTCGGCCTGGCGGGCCTCGTCGCCGCCTTTCCCTGGACCCTGACGGTCCTGCGTTGGGCCGGGGCTGCCTATCTCCTCTATCTGGCGTTCAAGGTCGCCACCTCAAAGGGCTTCGGCGCCAATGATGGGGCAGCCCGGCCCATGACCTTCTGGCAGGCCGTCGCCTTTCAGTGGATCAACCCCAAGGCCTTCGCCAGCTCCCTGGTCGCCGTCACCACCTACGCCATCCCAGATCACCTTCTGACCGGGGTCGTCCTCGTCGTCGCGGTCTTCACCCTGATCGGCGCCCCCTGCATCCTGACCTGGGCGGCATTCGGCATGGGCATGAGGAAGGTGCTCACCCGCCCCATCGCCCATCGCGCCTTTAATATCGTCATGGCCCTGCTGCTGGTCGTCTCCATCGTCCCGATGCTGACCGAGGGGGCAAAGACCTAGGACCGTGCGGGGCATACGATGCGGACACTCGATGTCGCACATGAACGTCCCAGCGTCAGATTCTCATAAAGTCCCGCGGACCGGTGCGTCGGTCGCAAGGCGTCCTTTCCCGACGCGAGATACCCATGCTATCGGTCGTCTCCATGCTGACCGAGGGCGGGAGGGCCTGACATGACCCGCCTCTGCGTCCTGGGATCGGCGGGATTTATCGGCCGGCGCCTTGTTGAGCGCGTGCGCCTGGCAAACCCCCAATTCCACATCGTCACCGATGACCTTGCCCCCCATCCGGGGAGCCCCGATCATCACCTTTGCGACATAACCTCTGTGGACCTGTTGTCCGGGCCAATCGCGACAGGCGCCCTCGACGCCATCATAAATCTGGCCGCCGAACACAGGGACGATGTGTTTCCCATGTCCCGCTATTACGAGGTCAATGTCGGGGGCGCCGAAAACGTCTGCGCGCTCGCCCGCAAGACCGGCGCGCGGCAGATCATCTTCACCAGCTCCGTGGCGGTTTATGGCTTCGCGCCGCCGGGGACGGGCGAGGACGGGGCGATCAATCCCTTCCACGAATATGGACGCACCAAGGCGCTGGCCGAGAACGTCTATCGGGCTTGGCAGAGCGAGGCGCCGGGGGCGCGGAGCCTGGTGATCATTCGCCCCACGGTGGTGTTCGGGCCGGGCAATCGGGGCAATGTCTATCGTCTGTTGAAGCAGATCTCCTCGGGCCTCTTCGCCATGATCGGCGACGGGCGAAACGTCAAATCCATGGCCTATGTGGAGAACGTCGCCGCCTTCATCGCCCACGCCCTGAACTTCGGCGTCGGCCTCCATGTCTACAACTACGTGGACAAGCCCGATCTCTCCATGGGGGAGCTGGTGGCCAAGGTGCGGATCGCCCTGCGCGGTCAGGTCGGGGGTTATGTCACCATATCCCGGCCGCTTGGCCAGATGCTCGGGTCCCTGGCCGACGTCGCCGCCGCCGTGCTCCGCCGCCCCTTGCCCGTGAGCGCCCTTCGCGTGGAAAAGTTCTGCGCCACCACCCAGTTCTCAACGGCCGCCGCCGTCACAGGATTTTCCCCGCCCTTCACTCTGGAGGAGGGGCTGCGCGAAACCCTGGCTATTGAGTTTTCCGCGGGCGGGTCAGGATAGACAGCCGGTAGATGGCGCGGCGAAGCGGCGGCGGCGTGAGCGCCCATAGGGCGACAATGGCAAGGCCCATGAGGCGCGCGGGCAGAAGTTTCGGCGAAAGATGCCGGGTTCGGGCCCGCAGGTTCTGGCGCCAGTTTTGCGCATGGCGGTCCGACGAGACTTGCCTGTATCTCAGCAGGGGCTCGGAGAGGTTGGCGAAGCGCGCGCCCAGTCCCAGCAAACGCAGCCAGAGCTCCAGATCCTCCGCGCAATCGAAACTGGCGTCATATGCGCCATGCCGCCCAAGCACGGACTGACGCATCATCATGGTGGGATGGGCGAAGGCGTTGGTGAACTGCATGCGCAGCGCGATGGCGTCATGGGTCAGCGGATAGCGCCTCAGGGCGTGAACGGCCCCGTCGGCGTCAATGATCTCCATGGCGCTGCCCAAGAGGTCCACATCCAGGTGGGAGTCCAGAAAGCGGACCTGGGCCTCCAGACGCTCCGGATGGCAGAGATCATCGCCGTCAAAGCGCGCGATATAAGGGCCACGGGCCTCGGAAAGGCCGAGATTGAGGCTTCCGGCGAGGCCCAGACGCCGAGGCGGACGCAGGCGGCGGAAGCGCGCGTCTCGCCGGCACAGGGTGTCGCAGGCCTCGGCGAGGATCGGATCGGTGCTTTCATCCACCACCAGAACCTCGAAGTTCGCGTAGGTCTGGGCGATCAGGCTTTCGAAACTCAGGGCCAGGCGTCCGGGAGGCTCATTGAAGGTGGGCACGATGACGCTCACCATGGGCTGATCGGTCATGCCTTAGATCCCGCGCGCGCGGTTCAATTGCGCAAAAGGACGACGGAGCCGTCAAAGTCGAAGTTGAAGTCCATCTCCGCAAGCCCCGCCGCCGTCATCACCTCCCGCAGGCGACGCCGGTCGCGGGTCTGGAAGAGCAGAAAGCCGCCGCCGCCGGCGCCCACCAGCTTGCCGCCCAGGGCGCCGCCCTCTCCCCGGGCCAGCCCATAAAGCTGATCGATCCGCCCGCTGCTCATGCCGGCTGATCGTTCGCGTTTTTTCATCCAGTGTTCGTGCATCAGCGCACCGAACTGATCGATCTGGCCGCCTTCCAGCATCACCTGGATTTTCCGGCCGAGCGCCTTGGTCGCGTGCAGGGCCTCGGTCATGGCGTCATCGCCGCTCTCGGAGCGCTGCTTCTGATCGGCGAGGAGTGTCGCCGCGGCGCGCGTCTGGCCAATGAAGAACAGCATCAGGGACTCTTCCCATTCGCGCACGGCGCCCTGGCCGAGCTTCAAGGGCGCCACCTGGACGCTCTCGTCCGGCTGATAGTCCTGACACAACAATCCGCCATAAGCGGCGATATACTGATCCTGTTTGCCCACCGGCTCGCCAAGGCGGTTCATCTCGATATCCACCGCTTCCCGGGCGAGGGTCTCGGCGGAGACGGGCCGACGGGAATAGGCGTGCAGGGCGTGGAGCAGTCCCACCAGAAACGTCCCCGAGGATCCGAGGCCCGTGCCGGCGGGCACGTCGGCGATGCTGACGATCTCCAGATCCTCCGGCGCGCCGTGCATGGCCAGGGCTTCGCGAAACAGCGGATGGCGAACGTCCTGCCAATGGGAGGGGGATTCGAACTCAGAATATTTCAGGAGGTAGCCCGGCGAAAAACGCCGGTTGATGGTGATGTAGACATAGCGATTGATCGCCGCGGAGATCACGAATCCGCCGTGCTGGCGGTAATAGGACGGCAGGTCGGTGCCGCCTCCGCCGATGGAAATCCGCAAAGGCGTGCGGGTGATGATCATGGTGCGTGAACGCCCTCCAAACCGGGGCGATGACGCATCAGATAGTCCGTTGCTTCGGCCATCCCATCGGCCGAGCCGATCTCGTAGAACCGCGTCTCGACCTCATAGGCGGCAAGCTGACCGGCGCGCGCCAGATCGCCATAGAGATCAGCCAGATCCCAGGCGTCGCCCGCGCTCCGGCCCGCCAGCGCCCCGGCTGTGAGAAGACCAAGGCCATAATCGATATGATGCATTGACTCGGTCGGCCGGGTCTTGTCGTACCGCCGGATCAGCCCGCCCTGAAAATCCACATTGCTGGCGTCCCAGCGGCCGTCATTGTGCAAGACGGTCATCAGGCCCGGACGCTCCCGGGCGCGAAACGCCTCCCACACAGGTGGAAAACGGATAGGCAGATAGCTGTCGCCGTACATGACGAAGAAAGCCTCCCCTAAAAAGGGCAGAGCCTTGGCGAGCGCCCCGCCGGTGCCGAGAGGTCGGGCGCCGTCCGCCGAATAGGTCACCTCGCAGCCGAACCGCGCCCCGTCCCCCACGAAGTCCGCGATTTGTTCGCCCAGGTGCCCAAGGCAGATTGTCACGCGCGTGACCCCCTCGCGGGCCAGGAGCCGAAGCTGGTGGGCGATGAAGGGCTCGCCGGCCACGTCCATCATCGACTTGGGCGCCGTTAGCGCCAGATCGCCAAGCCGGCTCGCCATTCCGCCCGCCAGCAGCGCGAGGGGCGGCAGGTCCAGATTGGGGGGGGCGCTAGAGCCGGCCAAGTCTGACATCGGCCAGAAGGTCATTCAGGGAAAGCCGCAGGGCCTCGCGCGAGCCGCGGGGCGAGCGCCACCCCAGGGCTGTCATGCGGTCGGTGTTGATCCTCACCACGGGCACATCGCCCTTCCAGCCTCGGTCACCGCCCGCATATGCGAAGACGGGCGGCGTCTTCAGCCCCAGCGCCTCCGCCGCCAGCTCGGCGATCTCAGTGACGGTGATGTAGTCGCCGGTGGCTACGTTGAAGACCTCGAACGGCCCCTCAGCCCGGAGATGGGCGTGCATCACCGCCGCCACGACGTCCTTCACATAGACATAGGATTTACTCTGGCTCCCATCGCCCAGAATGGTCAGGCGCGTGGGATCGGCGGCGAGGCGGCGCACGAAGTCAAAGCCTACCCCATGGGTCTGACGCGGCCCCACCACATTCCCGAACCGGAAGGCCCGCCCCGAAAGGCCGAACATGTGGGCATAGGCGCGGATCAGGGCCTCGCCGGCCAGCTTGCTCGCCCCGTAGGTGGAGATCGGCGCGAGGGGCCCAAAATCCTCCGTCGCCTCCCGCTCGCCCAGATCGCCGTAAACCCCGCTCCCCGACGCATAGAGGATCCGCTGGGCGCCGCTCCGGCGCATGGCCTCCAGCACATTATTGGTCAGCTCAGTGCCCTGACGAAAATCGATCTGCGGCTCCACGGCCGCCCGGGCGATATCTGGATTGGACGCCAGGTGAATGACCACGCCGTGGCCTGCCATGTGAGTGGTGAGAGCCTCCAGATCGCCCACCTCGGCCCTGACCACGGCGAGGCGCGCATCGCCGGCATGATGGGCGAAATGCCACTCCCGGCCTGAGCTGAAGTTGTCATAGAGGGTCACCCGCTCTGTGAGCGGGTCGGCCAGGAGGTAGTCGGTGAAGTGGCTGCCGATAAATCCGGCGCCGCCCACGATCATATAGCTGTGGGCGGATATGATGCGGCACTCCGGTTACGCGACGCAAACTCGCGCCGCCCCCCTGCTAGCAAGATAGGGTGCGACAAAGCCAGGGAATTGCGCGAAGAGTCCGCGCCTTATAAGCGCGGCGCGGGCGAAGGACCTAAAATGACGGACTATACGGGACGCTATCTTCAGGAAGTGGCCCAGATCGCCGCCTTGATCGACCAGACGGAGGTCGACGCGATGGTCGACATTCTCCGTGAGACCCGGGACGGGACGGGACGCCTCTTTTTCATCGGCGTGGGCGGCGGCGCGGGAAACGCCGGACACGCGGTGAACGACTTTCGCAAGATCGCCGGCATCGAGACCTATGCCCCCACCGACAATGTCTCTGAGCTCACCGCCCGGATCAATGACGATGGCTGGGAGTCCTCCTTCGCCCGCTGGCTGGCGGGGAGCCGCCTCCGGGCCGAGGATGTTCTTTTCGTCTTTTCCGTGGGCGGCGGCGATCTCGCCCGGAACATCAGCGCCAACATCGTCCAGGCCGTCGCCCTGGCCAAGACCGTCGGCGCCCGGGTGATCGGCGTCGTGGGCCGCGACGGTGGCTATACGGCGAGCGTAGCCGACGCCTGCGTGATCATTCCCACCGTGACCGCCGACACCGTGACGCCCCATACGGAGGCCTTCCAGGCGGTGATCTGGCACCTGATCGTCTCCCATCCGAGCCTTAAGGCAAACGAGATGAAATGGGAGATGAGCGTCTGACCAGCGGGATGGCGGTCTTTCTCGACCGCGACGGGGTCATCAATCGCAATGTCTTCAATCTAGCCACCGGGGCCTATGAGTCGCCGCACAGCGTCGAGGACGTGGTCTTGCTGCCCGGCGCGCTGGACGCCTTGGCGCGGCTGCAGACGGCGGGCTGGCCCTTGTTCCTGATCTCGAACCAACCCGACCATGCCCTGGGCAAGGCCTCCCTGGAGACCATAAAGGCCATTCACGCGGAGATCGCGACGCGTCTCGCAGCCGCGAACATCGCCCTTCGTGAAGCCTATTATTGCTATCACCACCCGAACGGGCGGCTCGCCGGCTATTCGGGACCCTGCGTCTGTCGCAAGCCGTCGCCCTATTTCCTGCACCAGGCCCAGGCCGCCCACGGCCTCGACCTCGCCGCCTGTTGGATGGTGGGTGACCGGGCCACGGATATCGCCTGCGGCCAAGCTGGCGGATTACGCACGATCCAGGTGGCGCCCGATCACCCCGCGGCGCTCGTTCCCGCCGTCCCACCCCCTGACCACCAGGCCCGCGACTTATGGGAGGCCGTCGAGATTATCTTGGGCTAAAGCGCGAAACCCGACGCCCGGGCGGCCGTGTCGAACATCTTTACCGTCTCCAGGGAATAGTCATCGAGGTCCTTCCCCACCAAGGCCAGCTTGCCGAGGATATCCGGTGTCGCGGTGAGGATGTGGCACCCGATGGCGTCCGCCTGGAAGAGGTTCAAAAGCTCCCGCGGGCTTGCCCAGAGCAGTTCGGCCTTGGGCCTCGACTGAAGCCTCTCCAGAGACGATGCCATCTGGGGAACCGGGTCTCGGCCCGTATCGGCGATGCGCCCGGCGAAGACCGAGACGATGGCCGGCGTCTCCTCAGCCAGAACCTGGGCGATCATATCCACCTGCTCCAGGGTCATGATGGCGGTCACATTGACGATGACCCCCTCCCGCGACAGGGCCTCGATCACAGGGCCCGTAAATTCCCGCCGCGTGTTGGTGACGGGGATCTTCACGTTCACATTCGGACCCCATCCGGCGATCAGTCGCCCCTGGCGGGCCATTTCGTCCAGATCATCGGCGAAGACCTCGAAGGAGACAGGCCTGTCGGGCACGACCTCCAGGACCTCCCGCGCGAAGGCCTCGTAGTGGGTTACGCCCGCCAGCCGCATCAGGGTGGGATTTGTGGTGAACCCCTTCACCCAGGCATGGGACGCCATGGCCGTGATGTCATCGATCCGCGCGCCATCGCAGAAAAGCTTGATCTTCAATAGGTTGAGAATATCCACCGTCGCCCCCGCCCCCGGGAAGGCGCCCCGGCGTCTGGCCCGGGAGATAGGCCTACCCGTGGCCCCCTGGCAAGCCGCCGCGCGCGTCATCGACACAAATCTATCGCGCGGGGCTGCTAACGCTTGATTCCCTGAAGCCCCAACAGCGATGGCCCTATGAGAGTGCTGAAGTCCGTCTGGCGGGCGATATTCCTCGCCATGGCGGCCCTGACCCCCTTCGCCGGCGCCTCCGGCCAGGCCGCGCCGCCCCCGCCGCCCAAGCTCGTCGTGGTGATCGTGGTGGACCAGTTCTCCGCCGAACTCTTCAGCCGCTACCGGGCCAGCTTCACCGGCGGCCTGAAACGAATGAGCGATGGGATCAGCTTCGTTGACGGCTATCAGAGCCACGCCGCCACCGAGACCTGCCCCGGCCACTCCACGGTGCTGACCGG
>PLFA01000119.1:8892-19200 GCA_003136615.1 Caulobacteraceae bacterium
GCGGACCGCTCTGTGACCGCGCCGGCGGAAGCCTTCGACAAGGCGCTCTTCGCCAAGTGGCGCGCCACGCCGCCGGCCCTTTGGCCCACCGCCCCGCCGGCGGATTGCCAGGCGCTTGCGGCGTCTCATACCTTTGGCAAGCTCGCGGTCTCCGGCCATGTGCCGCCGGAGGCCTCCCTGACGGTGGAGGGCGGGCCGGATTTCGTGACCAATCCCGACTTCCACAATCAGCTGCGCTTCTCCCCGATCTTCGATCCCCTGACGCTGGACTTCGCCGCCGATGTGGCCGCCGCCAGGGGCCTTGGGCGCGGTCCGGCCACGGATCTGCTGGCGGTGAGCCTCTCCTCCACCGATTTCATCGGCCATCGCTACGGCAATGGGGGCGGCGAGATGTGCGCCCAGATGCACGCCCTGGACGCGGCGCTTGGCGACTTCTTCGCCAGACTTGATGCATCAAGCGGGCCCTATTTGGTCGTCCTCACCGCTGACCACGGCGCCCTCGACGCCGCCGAGCGCGCCGCCGAAAAGGGCTTGGCCGCCCAGCGCATCGACGCCGCGGCGATGGTCACGGCGCTGAACCGCCATCTCGAGAAGGTTCTGGATATTCCCTACGAGCCCATTGTCGGCGACGATCCCACGCAGCTGTTCATCAATATCCCGCCCGACCCGGCCTTTCACGCCAAGGTCAGCGACGCGGCCGTGGCCTGGCTGAAGATCCAGCCCCTGGTCGCCCAGGTCTTCACCGCCGATGAGATCGCCGCCGCCGCTCCGGCGCCTGGGAAATCGGTGGAGGCCCTCAGCCTCGCCGAGCGTTTCCACGAAAGCTATGATCCCGACCGCAGCGGCGACATCATCGTCGCGTTCAAGGAGTACTCGACCCTCGGCCTCCCCCGCGCCGTGGGCGACAACGTCGCCGGTCACGGCTCGCCCTGGGATTACGACCGCCGCGTGCCGATCCTCTTCTGGTGGAGCGGCATGACGCCGCTGGCCCGGCCGGAGCCCATCGAGACGGTGGACATCGCCCCAACTCTCGCCGCAATCACCGGCGTCCCGACGCCCGAGGTCGACGGCCGCTGCCTCTCCGCCGTGACGGCGGCCTGCGTGCCCTAAGGCGGAGCTTGACGACTCAGAGAAACGTCGAAGCTATGGCTTAATTCGGGTTCGGTGCGCGGCTAAGCGCCAACCATCCGCCGACACCGGAAGTGGGGGATCCATGGACGTAGCCGACGCCAATGCGGCGGGCGAGTTTCGCCGGTCCTGGCCTATCGTGGCGGCCGGCGCGCTCGGCTTTGGCATGGGGATTTCAGGGCTCCCCTTCTACACCGTCGGCGTCTTCGTCGACCCCCTGATCCACGCCTTCGGCTGGACCGCCGCGGACGTCCAGTCGGGCATTCTGGTCATGCTGTGGAGCAGCATCGTCACCGCCCCCTGCGCGGGATGGGCCGTGGACAGGTTCGGCTCGCGCTGGGTCGCCACCATCTCTGTTCTGCTGTTTGGCCTGGGCTTCATGTCGCTGGGCCTCAGCAACGGAAATATCGGCCTCTTCCGCCTGCACTGCATGCTGGTGGCCATCGCCGGAGCGGGCACCCTGCCGCTGGTCTGGGGCAAGGTGGTCAGCCTGCGCTTTGGCGCCGGGCGGGGCCTGGCCCTGGGTCTCGTCCTCGCGGGCTCGGGCGCCACGGGCTTCTGGGGACCGCCGGTGGCCGAGGCCATGATCACCCATTTCGGATGGCGCGGGGCCTATTTCGGTCTGGGCGTCCTCCCTCTGATCCTGGCCCTACCGGTGGTGGCCCTGGTGCTTCCCAACACCCCTACCGCCCGGCCTTCGCCCTCGCCCAGCGCCGCGCAATTGGGCGGCGCCAGCCTGACTCAGGCTCTCGCCTCACCCCGCTTCTGGCTGATCGCCATCGCCATCGCCCTGGTCTCCGCCAGCGCCGCNNGCGAGCCTCGTGGGCCTCTTCGTCATTGGCGGCAGGGCCGCCTCCGGCGCGCTCCTCGACCGGTTCTGGGCGCCAGGGGTCGCGGCGGCGTTCCTGGCCGCCCCGGCGGCGGGCTGCCTGCTCCTGGTCTTCGCGCCCCACAGCCTCGCCTGGGCGGCCATCGCGGCGATCCTCATCGGCCTCGCCGCCGGGGCGGAGTTCGACCTCCTCGCCTATCTGCTGGCGGCCTATTTCGGCCTGCGCCGCTATGGCGCCATCTATGGCGTCGCGTCCGCCTTCTTCGGCTTCGCCGCCGGCGCAGCCCCCTTCGTCTTCGCCGCGGTCTTCGGCAAGACCGGCTCCTATGACGGCGTCCTGATCGGCGCAGCGGCGGCCTTTGGGGTTGGAGGGGTCAGCCTGCTGGCGCTCGGGCCATGCCCCAGGCCCGCGGTGAAGGTCGCGTGAGCCTGCGCGCCGCCTAGAACGGCGCGTCCCCCGCCACGGTGACCCGAAAGCCTGAACGCGTCTGCGGGAAGTAGTCCCATACCGCCAGATGCTGCGTGCAGCGATTGTCCCAGAAGGCCACAGAGTGAGGTTTCCAGCGGAAGCGGACATGGAAGTTCGGGTTCGTGCAGTGGGCGTAGAGATAATTCAGGATGGCGTCGCTCTCCTCCTTCGACACCTCGGGGATGCGGGTCACATAGGAGGCGTTGACGAAGAGGGACTTTCGCTTGGTCACAGGATGGGTGCGCACGATGGGATGGGTGGAGCAGGGGTAGCGTCGGTCGAGATCCGGGAACAGGGGCCGATAGACGTGATCTCCGTCATGGATGGCGGTAAGGCCCTCCAGATAGACCTTCATCCGATCCGAAAGGGCCTCATAGGCCGCGTACATGCTGGCGAAGAGGGTGTCGCCCCCCACCTCCGGCACGATCGGCAGATAGAGGATGCTGCCCATGGGCGGCTCGGCGTTGCAGGTGAGATCTGAATGCCAGTTCTCGCCAGCCACGAATTTGGAGTTGGCGTCGGCATGGATGGCGACGATCTCCGGGTGATCGGGAAGTCCCGGCACGCCGGAATGGATGGCGAGGTCACCGAACATGCGTCCAAAGGCCTTATGGGCGTCATGGGTGAGGTTCTGGTCGCGGAAGAACAGGACCTGGTGCTCCGCCATGGCCTGGTGCAGTTCGTCTCTCTGACGGTTGGAGATCTTTCCGCCCAGATCGACGCCAAACACCTCCGCGCCGATCCGCAATGTGACCGGCCGCACATCTATGCTGTCATAAGCCATGAGCGGATCCTTTAAGGCTTAAGCGAAGGGATTGTCGCCATAGACAGGCGCGGGGCGATGGCCCTCGGCGCTGCTGGGGCTGTGTCCGCAGACGGCCAGGGCGGTCAAGGCGTAGATCAGGACACTGTCGACGAAATCCTTGGGCGTCGGCCGCCAGCGGGTGAAGCCGGTGGTGATGGCCGGGATGCGCTGCATGTTGAAGACGTTCTGGTCCCGCCACATGCTGGAATAGACAGGGTTCGCCCGCTCCACAGGCCGGCCCAGACCCAGCCGCGTGGCGGCGTCTACCGCGCCCACCAGGGGAGCCACAGCGGCGGCGTCGGCTTCGAAGCCGTTGCGCGCCACGACAGGCTCGATCTCCACCTCGCCCAGTCCCTCATCTCGGGCCAGCTTTTCCAGGGAATGGAGGATCTCCGCCGGAGTCTGGCGGGGGGTCATGCCCACCTCGAGATAGAGACAGCAGACCTCGGTCCCCGCACCGAAAGCATAAGGCACGCCGCCCCTGATCGCGGCGATCTGCGCCTTGGGAACGGCGGTTCCTCCGGCGCTTTCATAGCGGTTCTCGACCTCATAGGCCCGGCCCCAGCGGTTCAGGGCCGCCACCATGCCGCCCAGGCGATAGATGGGATTGGGGTGATCAGCCGGGTTCTCAGGATGGGTCAGCAGCGGGGTGAAGATCGCCTCGCCCAGCATCTTGATCCGGAACACCGCATAGCCGCAGCCGACCCAGGTCAGCCCAAAGTCGCAGCCCTCCGCGGCGATGGCGTAGTCTGGCGCCACGCCACCGTGGTGGAAGAGGTAATGAGCGCCGATATCCTTGCCGAGATAGGCTATCCCGGAATGCTCCTCCATCGGTTCGGGGCCGATCTCGCCGGGGCAGGCGGTCAGATACATCTTGCCGGAGAGATTGTAGCCCGCGCGCTTCAGAGCCTTGGCCGCCATGAGGAAGCAGCTCATGGGCCCCCGGTCATTGGCGATGGGATAGCCGTGGAAGCGGCCATCCTCGATCCAGCACTTCGTCCACTCGGGGTTATCCAGGGTCTCGGGGCGAAACTTATAGGCGTCGAGTTCCGGAACCCATGTGGGCGCCTCGGTGTCGAGGTGCGCGGTGAAGAGGAGGTTCTTGCCAACCCCCGCGCCGCCAAAGGTCCCAATCACATTTGGCCGTTCGGGCGTCGCCCCGACCTTGCGGGGGTTAAAGCCCTCGGCCTTCATCCAATCATAGACAAAGGCGGCGGCCTCGGTCTCATGTCCGGCAAAGCTCGGAATGTTGCCCAGGTCCAGGGCGAGCTTGACCAGTTCGTCCGCGTCAATGGCCGCGGCAATGGCCGCCCTGTCCGCCTCGGTGACGGCGTAGGGCGCGGGGCCCAGAAACCCGTCAGCCATGCGCTTCAGCCTCCGCCCAGGCGGCCGCGATATCGGCGCTCTTCACCAGAATGGCACAGTTGAGCTCCAGGCTTTTCAGCGCGCCCGCGTGCAGATCAGGCTCATAGGCGGCGCAGGCGTCCTCGGCGACAAACACATGATAGTCCATGTGGAAGGCGTCCCAGGCCGTTGAGCCCACACAGCATTCGGTGGTGAGGCCGCAGACGATGAGAGTGTCGACGCCTAAGCCTTTCAGCACGCTGTCCAGATCCGTCCCGTGAAAGGCGCTATAGCGGGTCTTGGCGATCACCCTCTCGCCCGGAACGGGCAGGGGTCCATAAAAGTCGGCGCCAGGCTCGCCGATCCGGCAAAGGCCGCTTTCGCTCTCGGGATCGCCACCACGTCGCCGCATCCGCTCCGACCATGCCGCGGAGTCTGTCTTGGCCGAGGTCATCAGGCCGATAAAGATCACGGGGACCTGGGCCGCCCGGGCGCCCTGCGCCAATCTCTCCGCGGCGGCGAGGGCGGCCGGCACGGTGGAGAGGTCGACACCCCATTGGCCCACGGCGCCCCCCGGCGATCCAAAATCGACCTGCATGTCGATGATCAATAGCGCGGTCCGGGTCGGGGCGATCCACGCGGCCAAGCCTTCGGTCTCGGCCAGGGCGGGGCTTAGGGCGTTCATGCGAAGGACGCCTTAAGGCCTGGGAGCATCTCGGCGCCAAACATCTTCAGCCCCTCCACATAGTCGGGGAAGATCAGCATCAGGCCATCCAGCTCCGCGAAGCGCACGAATTGTTCCACTTGTTCGCGGCAGGTGGCGGGGCTTCCGATCACGGTCTGGGTCATGAAGGCGCCCTGTTGATCGGCGGCGGCTGACAGCCTCCCGGGCGGCACGCCCCAGCTTTTGAGCATCTCGATCACAGCGGCCATGTCGACCCCATCACGATAGTGCTGGGCGAGGGCCTCGGCCTTGGCGTCGGTCTCGGCATAGACCACCGTGCACATGGCGTAGGTCTTGACGGTCTTGCCGTAGGTCTCGGCGATCTCCTTCGCCCGGCGGCTGGAGTCGCGCCGCTCCTCGGGCGTTTGACCGCCGATGAAGCAGGCGTCGGCCTCCCGCACCGCGAAGTTCAGACCGCGATCGGACATGCCGGCGCATATCAAGTCCGGGTGGGGCTTGGAGAGGGGCTTGGGGTCGGAGACGCAATCGTCGAAATCGAAGAACCGGCCATGGGCGGTGACGCTCTCTTCGCTCCACAGGCGTTTGACTAGGGTGGTCCACTCCTCGGTGAGGGCATAGCGGTCGTCGTGATCGAGGGTCTCGTCCCAGGCCCCCATCTGGGCGAACTCGGCGCGGTAGGCTCCCGCCACGATATTCAGTCCCGCCCGGCCGCCCGAGATGTGATCCAGGGTCGTGATCATCTTGGCGGTGACGGCGGGGTTTTGCAGCATCGGATGCACCGTGGCCCAGACCTTCACCCGCTTGGTGGCTTCGGCCAGGCCCGCCATCAGGGTGAGGGATTCCAGGGATGTACCCCAGTGGTTGGTCTCCCCGCCGAAGCCCCGCCACTTGCCCATGGACATGATGAAATCCATGCCCACCTCGTCCGCCGTGACGGCGGCGGCGCGGTTCTGCTTCCAGAGACCGTCAAGGGGCGGGGTGGTGTTGGAGACAATCCAGCCGCCATTGGCCACGGGCAGGAAAACGCCGAACTCTTTCTGAGAAGGCTTGTGAAACATGTCGCCTCCTCAGGCCGCCTTCTTCACCAGACCGACGGCTTCGCCCTCGGTGAGTTCGTCCGCCTGGGGCGCCGCGTCCTTCGCGGGCGGCCGCATGAACACCGCGGCGGCCAGAACAACGGCAATCACCCCGGCATAGATCTGAAACGCGAGGCCGAAGCCGCCGGTATAGTCCCGCACCGCGCCGCCGAACACGGGGCCCAGAGCCGAGACCGCGCCGATCAGGCAGACGGCCGAGAAGATCTCCAGATTATGCGCCCGCCCGAAGTAATTCAAAAGCAGGACGGTGACCGAAAGGGCGGTGAGGCCGAAGCCCAGGCCCGTGCCGGCGGCATAGAGCACCATCATCGGATAGTTGTCCGCCACGCTAAGCGCCCAGCTCCCCAACACCATGGACGCCAGGGCGAACAGCAGAACATAGCGGGGGTCCACATGGTCGCCCACCAGACCGCCCAGCAACCGCCCCCCGATGCCCATGAGGGACTCGAAGCTCAGCATGGCGCCTGCCACCGCCGGCGAGATGCGGTGCTCGGTCAGATGCGCAACCGAAAGGCTGGCGACGGTCACGCCACAGAGAAGATGCCCGAAATAGGCCGCCAGCAGAACGTAGAACTGAGGCGTTCGGGCCGCTTCCTTGAGAGTCCAGTTGCGAACCGAACGATAGACCTTTGTCGCGACACTCGCGGCGACCTGCGCGTCGGTCTCGTCGGAGGTCTCCTGCAGCCACCGCGAGGATCCCACCAGGGCCGTGCACAGCGCCCCGACGACCAGGGCGATAACAATCTGGACCACCCAGAAGAGCCGCCATTGCTGGTGCGTGGCGTCCATGAAGGAAATGACGAACCACGGCCCGGCCACCCCGCCCAGCGACCCGAAAGTGAAATAGACCCCGAAGGCCAGTGCACGGCGCTGAAACGCCGCCGCGAGGACATGGGTGCCGGGGATCAGGGCCATCATCTGATAGCCCACCCCGCAGAGGGCCGCACCGATCAGATAGAGGGGCAGGCCGCGCGTGACGCTAAGGCACAGGAACCCCAGGGCCATCACCGCCGTGCCCAGCAACAGCACGGCCCTCACGCCGACCCTGCGGATCAGGTAGGCCGGCAGAAAGGCCGAGGCCCCGCAAAGCGCGCCCAGCAGGGTGAAACCAAGCCCCGCCTCCGTCCAGCTCCAATGTTCCTCCTTCACCATCGCGGGCAGAACCACGCCGAGAGACGAAAAGGTCGACGCCGTGATCAGGAACAGCAGGATGCTGAACGCGGCGAGCGCCGACCAAGATCGCCACGCCCAGGATCGCCAAGGGGGGGGGCTGGAGTGCGAGCCGTGGATCAGAGACGCCATGCAATCGTCCGATCAGAACTTCCAATTCAGTTTCAGACGCCATTCCCGTCCCACCCCCGGGATCGCCGCCACGTTTTCGTAGGTGGGGTCTGAATTGGGCGTGAAATAGACCTTGTCGAAGAGATTATCGATGTTGAGCGACAGGGTGTAGGGCCCGTACTGATAGAAGGCTGACATGTTCGCCAACCAATAGGCCGGATAGACCACCCCGCCCTCGATCACGGTCGAGGTCTTGGAGACGTGGGTGGCCCCAAACGTGGCGCCCGCCTTGCCCCAGTTGAAGGCGTCCGACGTGTATGTGGCGTAGACGCTGTTCACCGAGTGAGGAATGATCGAGTCGCTGTAGTTGCCCCCCCGGTCTGGCAGCGCATCGATTGTCCCAAGATAAGAGCCGCCATAGCCATTGACGCCGGACACGCCGAAGGCGCTGGGCGGCAGATCGACGAAGCTGGAATCGGGGCCCTTCACCTCCGTATGCTGGATATCGCCGGCATAGGTCAGGGTGATGTTCTTGGTGACAAGGTAACGAAGCTCAAGCTCGACGCCCTTGGAGATGGTGCCCTGCACCGTCGCCACCCCTCCGGCGCCCTGAACCAGTTCCGTGCGCGTCTGCCAATAATAGTCCAGGGATCCGACGAGCTTGGAGTGGAGCTCCTCGAATTTGACACCGAATTCAGAGAGGTAGGAGTCAGAGAGCCAAGCCTTTTCGGCGATGGTTCCCGGAAGAATATCGCTCGCCTGATCGATCTCCAAAGCCGCAGCCTGGTCATAGGTATAATACGGCATCAGGCCGAACGGGGCCTTGTAGCTGACGCTGATGTTATAGGTCGCCTTGGATTTATCGGCGTGCTCGCGGGTCGCGCCGTCCGCCTCGTAGGTCAGGGCCCCGAGATCATTGGACGAGACATTATAGTCGTCGTCGCGCCCGCCGAGGATCAGGTCCAGGTGGTCCCAGAAGCTGATGTCGGTGGTGAAAAAAGCCCCCGCATCACGGATATTGCTGTGGACGTCCAGGTCCCAGGGCCAGCCCTGCTGGCCGTTGATCGTCTCAAAGGGACTGGCGATGATGTCCCCGGGGCTGGCGCCGTCATAGATGTCACGGCGGTCAAAGGCGATGATGCCGCTGTTGAAGCTCTCGCGCAGGTGAGCGTCGGTATAACGGTCGGAAACGCCGATGAAACTCTTGGTCTTGATGGCCCCGTCAAAGGCGTCATAGGCGAAGTTGTAAGTGCCACGGCCCTCGAGGATGTAGGTCTGATAGGAGGCGGGAAAGCCGTAGGAGACGAACCGCTCATTGTTCAGATCATCGTAGAAAATCTCGAACTTTAGGCCGCTGTTGGGCGTGAGTTTCTTCTCAAGGTTGAAGTAGGACGTATAGGTCAGGGTGCGCGAGAAGTCGGCGCTGCTGATATCAACCGTCTGAGGCGACAAGTGCGCGGTGCCCACGCCCGTGGTCAGCTGGTGCGTGGCGTTCGTGCAGGTATAATAGTAGCAGGGGATCGTGCCCAGGACGCCGGGGCCATAGGGGTAGTAGGTGGTCACCTCATTGGCGGACACGCCGGCATAGCCGTTCGTGGTCGGCAGGCTGGTGTTGCGCCCGGTGATATAGGTTCCGTTGTCGATCAGGTCCTGGGTGATGCGGTTCCAGCCGGCGGTCTGAACATCGCCGTCGGAATGATAGATCATACCCTGCCAAGCGGCGGTCCATCCGTCGGGCAGGACGAAGTTCGCCGAGAACTCTCCGGTCTGCTGCTTAGGATAGATGCCATGGTAGAAACTGTGGCTGTCATCGACGTCCACATAGCCGTAGAGGCCGCCTTGGATGACGCCCAAAGAGATCGGCGAACCGCCCTCGGCGGTGACCTCCTTCTTATTATAACTGCCTCCGGTGATGCTGATGTCGCCCGTCGGCGCGGTCAGATCCACGGCGGTCTTGGGAATGAAGTTCAGCAGGCCGCCGACCTTGCCGGCGCCGTCGATGGGATTGGGCGGGCCACGGACGATCTCGATCTGAGAGGCGTCGCCAATGGGCGTCGCATAGGTGCCCCGGTTCTCAACGCGCTTGAAGCCCTCGAAATAGTCCTCAGCCAGGGTGCCGCGAATATTCAGTGACCCCGGCACCCCGTAGAAGCTGGCCGTGTAGCTGGAGGGCGAAATCTCCACCAACTGATCGATGGTGGTTATCCCGTATCGCTCCATGGTGACGTCGCTGACGAAGGTGGCGGAGCGGGGCGTGTCCAGCAGCGGCTTGTCGAGGCCGAAGACCGTGCTGGAGGGCTTCTTCTCCAGCAGACCCACCTTGTCGGCGGTCACCACCACTTCCGAAACCGTGGAGGCGGCCGGCGCGGCGGCGGCGGCTCCCGCGGCGGCGACTGGTGCGGCCAGAGACCCGTCTTCAGCGCACGCGGCGCAGGCGGCGATAAGGCTAAATAGCGATATTCCCGCGAACAAACCCGACTTCAACATGAAACCCCCTCGCTGGACGTCAAAAGCCCGGCCCGCTTGTGCGGACATCCCCTTAAAGACCTTCGCGCCGATCACGAACCTCCACCAAAAAAAGTTGGCTATGAAGGCGCGTCTGAAATTTCAGATGAAATGTCAGTGGCGGGGGGAGATTCCGCCGAAATTCTTATCGGCGGGCGCCTAACC
>PLFA01000117.1:0-557 GCA_003136615.1 Caulobacteraceae bacterium
GCGGCGGCGGCGGCGGTGCTTGCGCGCCGCGGACGGGCACCGGATGCGCGCATTTATATCGAACAGCACGCCGGGCGGCAGCAGGCCCTGCCGCCATCGTGGCGCGAACTGCGCAGCGGTAAGGCCGGCGAGGTCAGGTATCATCTGTTCGCGCCATAAGCATTGCCAGCCACGGCCAGGGGCGGGAACACGATGAGATCGACTGCGGTGTATCCGGGGACCTTCGATCCACTGACGCGCGGTCACGAGGATATCGCGCGCCGCGCCGCCAGCATCTTCGGCCGAGTCGTGCTCGCAGTGGCCGCCAATCCGAACAAGGCGCCGATGTTCAATGTCGAGGAGCGGGTGGAACTGGCGCGCGCAGTGCTGGCGGATCTCAAGAACGTCGAGATCGTCGGCTACTCCGGCCTGACCGTGGACTTCGCGCGCCAGAATGACCTGGCGGTGATCGTGCGCGGCCTGCGCGCGGTGTCGGACTTCGAGTTCGAGTTCCAGCTGGCCAGCATGGGGCGGCACCTGCAGCCCGACGTCGAAACCGTGTTCATGGTGCCGAAGGA
>PLFA01000117.1:566-9017 GCA_003136615.1 Caulobacteraceae bacterium
CCAGTAATCAACACCTACCAGTAGGCAACACCTAGTAGCTGAGCGCGACGCCCTCGCGACGCGGATCGGCGCCGCCCGCGTAGCTGCCGTCGGCCCGCACCAGCACGCCGGTGAGTCCCGACTCCTCGTATTGCACCGGCTTCGGATCCAGGCCATGCGCGATCATGCCGTTCAGCACCTCGGGTGCGAACTTCGCGGTCTCGGCGGTGAAATGATCACCGTGCGCGATCAGGTTCGGCAGGCCGACCGCCGCCTGCATGCTCATGTGCCAGTCGAGCGTGGCGATCAGGGTCTTCAGCACGTAGGAGATGATCGCAGGGCCCCCCGCCGAGCCCACGGCCTCGAGGAAACGGCCCTGGCCGTCGAGCACGATCGTCGGCGACATCGCCGAGCGCGGGCGCTTCAAGGGCGCGACGGCATTAGCGGCGGGCGCGCCGTTGGCATCCAAAGGGGAGAAACTGAAGTCGGTCAGCTGGTTGTTGAGGAAGAAGCCGTCGACCATCCGCCCGTCGCCGAAGATGCTCTCCACGGTGGTGGTCATGGCGACCACCTGGCCCCAGCGGTCCACCACAACGAATGAAGAGGTCCCGCCCGGTTCCTTGGTGGCGTCTGGCCCTGGATTGGGCGCTCCGGGGGGATGGCCGGGCGCGGGTGGCGGGCCGGCCGTGTCGCCGATGAGTTTGGCCCTCGCGTCGAGATATGTCGGATCCAACAGACCCTTGGCGGGGACTTCCACGAAGGCGGGATCGCCGTTGTAGCGCAGATCGTCCGCATACATCAGCCGCTCAGCCTGGGCGAGCTCGAACCAGGCCTGCGGATCGGTCGGGCCCCGGGTGGAGATGTCCGTGCGCTGGAGGATGCCCAGGCCCTCCAGCACGGCCACGCCGCCGGAGGGCGGATTGGGCGCGCAGACCTCCCACTGGCGATAGGGCGCGCAGAGCGCCTCGGCCTTGTGCGGCGAATAAGACGCCAAGTCAGCCAAGGTCATGGAGCTTGGAATGGGGTCCTGGGCAAGGCGGGCGACAATATCCCGGGCGATCTTTCCCTTGAGAATGGCGTCCGGTCCCTCCGCGGCGATCAGGCGAAGCGTGGCGGCATAGGCGGGGTTCTTAAGGCGCTCGCCAGCCTTGATGGGCGCGCCGCTCTCATCCTTGAAGTAGGCGATGACATCGGGCGCGCTGTTCTGCGGCACGGGAAATGCCCGTTCGTCCGCCAGTCTTGGGCCGACCAGAAATCCGCTCTCCGCAAGCGCTTCGGCGTCGCCAAAGAGGCTCTTCCACGCCAGATGGCCATGCTCCTTCTGCGCCATGAACAGCATGGCGATGGCGCCTGGGACCCCGGCGGACCGGCCGGACAGAACCGCCTGGGAAAAGGTCATGGGCTTGCCACCATTAAGAAACATGTCGGGGGTGGCGCCCGCCGGGGCGATCTCGCGCCCGTCATAAGATGTGACTGCATGGGTCCTAGGATCATACCAGACCATGAAAGCGCCGCCGCCGACGCCGGAGCTTTGCGGCTCCACAAGACCCAGGGTGGCCTGGATCGCCACCGCAGCGTCCATGGCGTTCCCGCCGCGGCGCAGAACCGCCAGTCCGGCCTCCACCGCCTGGGGATTGGCCGCCGCCACCATGGCCTGGGGCCCCTTCAAGGGCGCGGCCGACCCGGCGGCGGCGAAGAGGAGCAGACTCAAGGCGAGCGGCAGGACCAAACGCATGGGAAATCCTCTAAGAAATGGCGCGAAAAGAGACCTTAGTCAGCCGGGAGCCGCTTGAGAACACGCGCGCTTTTCATGGACATGGCGAGCGCCCTGGCGCACCTAACGCGCCGTGAATAAGGGCGCCGGACACAGCAACCTGATTACCGATGTGCCGGGCCTGAACGTTGGCGGCGCTGTGGACGGGCGCGCCCGCACCGGCGTGACGGTGATCCTGCCGGATGATCGCGCGGTATGCGCCGTGGATGTGCGCGGCGGCGCGCCTGGCACCCGCGAAACCGACGCCCTGGGGGCGGACACCCTCGTCGAGGCGGTGGACGCCATCGTCCTTTCCGGCGGATCGGTCTATGGCCTCGCCGCCGCCGACGGCGTGGCCGTTTGGCTGGGCGCCCAGGGCCGGGGCTATGGCCTGGCGCGCGGCCCCGGCATTCCCCCGGCGCCCGTGGTGCCCTCGGCGATCCTCTATGATCTGGCCAATGGCGGCGTGAAGGATTGGGGCCTTGACCCGCCTTACCGCGCCCTCGGCGTCGCGGCGGCGCAGGCCGCGGGGCGCGCGTTTGACCTTGGCACGGCCGGCGCGGGCGCGGGGGCGATGGCGGGGGCCCTGAAGGGTGGGCTTGGCTCGGCCTCCGCCCTCACAGCCGACGGCTTCACCGTGGGTGCTCTTGTGGCGGTCAACAGCTTCGGGTCTGTGGTGGCGCCGGGCGGCGCGGCATTCTGGGCTCAGCCCTTCGAGATTGAAGGTGAGTTCGGCGGCATGGCGCCCAGTCTGTTCCGCGCCGGAGCTGACGAGTGGGGACTGGCAAAACGCGATCCCAGGCTCGGCGCCAACACCACCATCGCCTGCATCGCGGTAGACGCCATACTGGATCCCGCCCAGGCCCGACGCCTGGCGGTCATGGCCCAGGATGGCCTGGCCCGCGCCATCCGGCCGGTGCATACGCCCTTCGATGGCGATGTCGTTTTCGCGCTCGCCACAGGGCGTCGTCCTCTCCCGGAGCCCGCGGCCTTTTCGCTCACGAGACTAGGGGCTCTCGCGGCGGATTGCCTCGCCCGGGCGATCGCGCGCGGCGTCTACGAAGCTCGCCCCTGGCCAGGGACGGATGTGAGATGCTGGCGGGATGTGGCGGGTAAGGACGTTCGAGGGCTTCCCCTCCGACCCTAGGCGTGAGGCGCTTGGGAGCCGATGAAAATCTCCCTGTCCGCCTTGGCGTCGACGGGATCGCGGGGACTTAAGGGCAGGCCAGCGGCTGCGAAAGCACCCTTGACGGCCACATCGATCGGCGAGGACTTGAGATTGGCTGACAGGGGCGCGAGCGGCCGGTCCAAGCTGGCATAGAGGGCGCGGTCCACATGCCAGCCGGCGGCGGTGAAGACCGACTGAAGCTCATCGGCAAAAGCCTCCGGCTCGGCGTGGCCGTCGGTTGTGAGCATGACGACGGCCGGAGCGAGCTTGAGGATGGCCTCCATTCTCTGCTTCTGCGCTCCAGTAAGGCGCCGCGGCGTGACGGCGGCCTCGTTGACCGAGCCGACATCCGGCGCCGGAGAAAAAATCTCATTGCCCGCGCGCCCGGGCGCCACGCTCGCGAGCGAAGGGGGGCCCTGCGGAACGGCGAGGGGGGCTGTTGGGGCCGCAAGCCGGGGCGGTCCCGACGAGGCATCCGCCGGCGCGCGGAAGCCGAGCCAGTCGACGAGACGTGATTCCATTACGGATAACTGGCCCGCGGCCGTGGCCTTGGCGGTGGCGGCCTCGATCCGCAGATGAGCGATCTCGCGATCCTTTGCGCGATCCATGGCGCGGTTGAGCAGTAGGACCGCCAGACCCGCCACCAGTGTCAAGGCGCCGAGGGCGACGAACAGAATATTGGCCAGCAGCAGCGCGCCTTCAAGAGTCACGGCTGAGGGCCTCCCGACATCTAAACGTACGACGCCGGGGGTGAATGGGGTCGGGTTCATCTTATCGTGGCCGCCGCCGGAACGCCCCTCGCGAATCCGTGAGCCACGCTAGCCGATTCTGGCTGCAGCGTGAAGAAACGGGCTAGATTTCGATGAAGCGGCGGGCGGGCCACGGATAATGGGCAAATTTCTGATTTCGAGGATAAAAAACTCTCGCGGCGTCGGAGCAGATCCCGCCCCACCAGGAAAAGGAGGAATTGGTCAGGATCAGGTTTTCTGCCGCGACCATCCGGGCCATATCATCCCAGGGGCTTCCGCCCGTGAGCGCCCGAACCGGCGCCCCAATATCGCCGAGGCGTACGAGAGCAAGATCTGGATCATCGGAGACTAAAAAGACTTCCCCTGACGGGGCGCCAGAGGCGATGCGGCCCAGCGCCTCGCGGAAGAAGTCAGGACCCGGCACGCTGCGAGCCCAGGGCAGGCGCTCCTCCTTGTAGGTGCGATAGTGAATGATGGTGGAAAGCGCGGCCGCCTGCGTGGCGCGGCGGGCGATCTCGCGGCGAAAGGCGGCGCGGAAGCCCTCCAGATCCACGATAAAGGCTTGGCTCTGCCAATAGCCGTCGAAATAGACGCCGCGTCGTATCAAGGCGTCGAGACCCGAGGGGCTCGCTGGCGCGGCCCTTTCCACCACATAGCTTCTGGTTCTGATCAGTCGTCCCAGGAGCCGGCGCGGCCTCGAGCTGCGCCACGGATGTCGCACGACCTCGAACAACCCAATATCCTGAGCCAGCGCGGCCAGTGTGAAACGACGACCATGGGGATCCGCGCCATATGAGGCGACATCCAGAGCCACGGGCGCCCCTGTCAGAAGCGCAACGGAGCGCGCGAAGGCGAGGCAGAAGAGCTGATTGCCTAACCCGCCCTGAACGCGGACGATCTTCATGGCGCGCCACGCCGCAACCGCATGCGGGCCTTGAGCGCGGCGCGGAAAACGGCGCGTTGAAACGGCGAGATCGCGGGCGCCGGCCCCCGCGCCAGCATCTCCAGTTCGGTCAGGGCCAGGGCGTCGCCGTCGATCCTGGCGGTGATTGACTCCGGATGGTGGCCTAGAGAGGCGACGCTGACGCCGGCCAGGGCCGCGAGCCGCCCGCGGCGCAGCACGCGGCCATAGAATTCCACATCAACGAGTTGGATGAGGGCGGTGTCGAACCGGTGATCGCCCGTGAAGACAAAGGCGCCGGTGGGGCCGAGCCAGTTGATCATCGGCAGCACGACCTTGGCGCCCGGGAACCGGCGAAGCGCGGCGATCAGGCCAAAACGCGAGGCCCGTGTGACGCCGGTCACCTGCACCCCGCCGGCCGCCGCCGCCACCCCGGGCTTGGCCAAGGCTTCGAGGGCGCGCCGGAGAAACTGCGGGTCCACATAGCGCTCGTCCTGGTGGAGGACGACCTTGGCGGGAAAAAGCGCATGGCTTAGCCCATGGTTCCAGTTTTCAGCTGCCACACCCGACCGCGGCCCCTGGAGCCATCGGACCGCGCCATGGCGGCGACTCGCCGCCGCCGTCAGATCAGCAATTCGCGCGCTTACGGAATCGTCCGTGACGATGATATCCGCCTGAACGCCCTCCTGGGCGATCACCGAGTCCAGGGCCTGACGGAAGAGATGGTCCGATTCATAGGCGGGTATGACGACACTGATCTGATCGGTCATAGGGTCGATGGGAACCTTGGCTGTCGGGCCGGCGTTCGGCAGGCAGAGCTAGCGCCAAGGGCAATCGGTGAAATCATGAAACAAGCCACTCGTGTCACCTTTGTCCTCGTCGTCACGCTAGCTCTTGCCGCCTGCGCCGCGGGCAGCCCGCAATCGGTTCAGGCCACGGGAGGCGGCCCCATCGCGCTCCTCGCCTTAGGCATCTGGCACGGAATCATCGCCCCGATAACCTTGATCGTCGAAATCCTGAATCGCTTCGCACCGGGGCTCGTCCCGGTCCGTTGGCATATGTACGAAACAGGCGCCTCCAGCGCCCTTTACGACCTCGGCTTCTATTTTGGCTTGGCCGGCGGCCCGAGCTTTCTGTTTTTTCGCCGCGGATAGGCCGGCCACCGTTTAGGCGCTTGCGTCGCGCAGCGCGAGGGCCTGGCGAATTTCACCCTGCCGATGGGCGTCCAGGCGCCAGCCAATGACGCATGCGGCGCCCATCATCACGAAGGCGGTGGGGCCCGCGATGAAGGCCCAGCTCAGGTTGTTCAGGGCCTGGGGCGTATTGTGCGCGCCGTCGGCGGGATTGAAACCCAGGCGGGCGAGCAGGGGGAACGTCAGGCCGATGGAGAAGGCCGCCGCTATCTTCTGGGCCAGACCATTGACCGCATACAGAAGGCTCAGGCGCTCCCGGCCCTGATCCAGTCTCACTTCGTCGCCGACATCGGCAAGCATGGCTTGGATCGTCAGGTTGAAGCTTGCCGCCATGGCGCCGGACCAAATCATCAGGGGCGCCGCCGCCAGGACATTGCCTTTGGGAACCACGAGGATCGCGGTCAGACCCACGGAAAAGCCGACCGCCGAAACCATGAGCGCGCGGTGCTTGCCAATGCGCCTGGAAAGCGCCGCCCCGCCCAGCGCCCCAGGCACGCCCGACAGAATAAACAGCGCGAGGAGCAGAGAGGCTTGCTGGAGGCTGTAGCGCCAGGCCTCGGTGAAAAAGAACAGATAGATCGCGCTCATCCAGCCTGGGCCGAGGGTGAGGGCCACCTGAGCGAAGAACAGACGTAACAGATCGGGCTTGGCGATCACCGCCCAGACTTCGCGCAGCTCTGGCGACTTCGGCCCTTTCAGGGCTGGCGCCAAAACTTCCGGCGTCCGCAGCGCCGCCAGTCCCATGGTCAGCGGCGTCAGAATGATGATGAACCAGCCCATGGTCTGGACGCTCTGGGCATTGGTGCGCCCAAAGCTCTGTCCGAGAATAGGGATCAGCAGCACCGTCATCGCGCCGCCCACGCCCAGCGCGGTCATCACCCCAAAGAGGCGTGATCGCTCATGATACTGCGTAGCGAGTGTCGCGCCCCAGGCTGAGACCGACAGGACGGTGATCGACATCCCAAGATAGAGAACCAGAAGCCAGATCGCGAGATAGGTCGCGTCGAAGCCGTGGGGCGCCATGAACAGCTTGTAGAGACCCAGCATCAGAACCGGCGCGCCGATGACCAGCCAGAATCGATATCGCCCGATGGGCGTGCGGGTGCGATCCATCGCCAGGGCCAGAAGGATGTCCACCGGGATGTCGAAAAGGCGCACCCCCATCCACACCCCGCCGATGATCCCCATGCTCACGCCAAGGTGACCGGCGAAATAGGGCGGCAGGAACACGAAAACCGCGATGGACAGGGCGGCATAGGGTAGGTTGGCGGCCGTGAAGGTGAGAAGCGCCAGGGTGGAAAGACGCGAATTATCCTGGGCGCGCGTCATCGTCGCCCTAGACCAGCGCCCGGCCCGTGATGCGCTCCAGAATTCGCGCCGGGGCGGCGGCGGGCTCGGCCATGGCCTCCAGAGGCAGATAGAAGGTCTGTTCCAGGGCATGCCGGCCCGCCATCGCCGCGTGAACGACGCTGTCGGTATAGACAATCCAGCTTGCGCCCGCCGGGAACAAGATGTCCCGCGCCCGGGCGGCGGACTGATAGGCGGGATCGAGCTTCGCCCCGTCATGAATGGCCAGCATCAGAAAGTCATAGGGCGTTCTGCGACTTCGCGTGATTCCCAGGGCCTGAAGGAGCTCCGCCTCGAATGGCAGGGGTCCACGCTGGCGCGTCGCCCATCGCCTGGCATGATCCTCGAATCGCTCCCCCACCCGCCAATGGCGAGCCTCGCCGTCCGGGTTGATATTGGTGAAGACCCTTAGGATCCGTCGCCCACCCGTGGGTTGCGAGGCGAAGGCGTCCACATGCAGCCGGCGGTCATCCTTGCGCGGACTGACAGCCGCCCCATCCACCGCGCGCGGCCGAAAACTCGTCCGGCCCATCTCCAGGTAAGGCCCATAGCGAGGCGCAAGATCTAAAAGGGTCTGCCGCGCCCAGGCGCCATAGCGGGCGAGCAGGGCCTCAAGCCGCGCGGTCGCCGCCGCGTCCGCCTGGGCGCCGCGCAGACCACCGGGCCCAAGGCTGACATTCTTGGCGCGACCATCCCCAAGCGCGGGATCAAGCAGAGACTGTTCCTCAGCCCGGAGCGCGAAGGACGCCCCCGGCAGAACGATCAGTCCCTCGCGCTCAAGGCGACGAGCGAACCGGTCATCGGTGTCATCAGCAGGGTGGTGAGCCGTCTGATCCATGCCGCCCTGTCTATCGGTCGCGGGCTATGATGTTAATCGCGCTGTTGAGCATAGAGCGAAAGAGAGAATAGAGGCCCGATGACCGCGTCTGATCGTCCGCACCTCGAGGATCATCTCATTCATGAGGCTTCGGGTCAGACTTTCGGCCGCCGTGAGGCGAGCGCGATTATCGCCGTGGGGAGCAATTCCCTCATGGTTCTGGGTGTCCTGCCGATTCTGCTCGGCGCCTTGGCCGACGCCCATCGCCTGTCGAACGCCCAAATCGGCCTCGCCGCCATGGCGGAGATTCTCACCATGGGAGTCTCCACGGGGATCGTGGGCCTGATGCGCCGGCCCCGGGGCTTAAGATGGATCGGGGGCGGCGCGAGCGTGGCCCTGGCCACGGCGGATCTGATCTGCACCCATCTTAGCGGCGCGGGCCTGATCGCCGCCCGGTGCGGAGCCGGCGCGGCCGAGGGCGTCCTCCTGTGGATCACCATCGGTATGATCGTGCGCACCACCACGCCGGAGCGCTGGGCAGGCG
>PLFA01000052.1 GCA_003136615.1 Caulobacteraceae bacterium
GCGCGGATCCACCACATGGCATAGGTGGCCAAGCGGAAGCCCTTATCGGGTTCGAACTTTTTCACCGCCTGCATGAGGCCCACATTGCCCTCGGAGATCACTTCCCCGATGGGCAGGCCATAGCCGCGGTAGCCCATGGCGATCTTGGCCACGAGGCGCAGGTGAGAGGTGACCAGGCGGTGTGCGGCGGCCGGGTCTTCATGCTCGCGCCAGCGTTTGGCGAGCATGAATTCCTCGTCCTTGGCGAGCATGGGGAATTTGCGGATCTCGGTTAGATACCGCGACAGGCCGCCATCAGGCGACATCACCGAAAGTGCGCTCACTCCAGCCATGGCTGAACTTCCCCTGATCGTTAAGACCTTACCCATACGCAACGCATAGGGCCCCGGATTTCGTCGAATTATATATTATGTCTTGGCGCCCGGTTTAAGGCGCCGCTTGAATAAGCTTCGTCACAGGCCCTGCAGAATATCTGTCAGGGTCGCCATGTCGGGCGGCGGGGCCGTCTCGAACCGCAAGGTCTGCCCCGTGATCGGATGGCGAAAACCCAGAACCGCGGCGTGCAGGGCCTGACGGCGGAGGCCGGCCCACGCGATGGCCGCGCGCACCGCCGGCGCGGCGGCGCCGGAGCCATAGGTGGGATCGCCCAGGCACGGCGCGCCCTTATGGGCCAAGTGCACGCGTATCTGATGGGTGCGACCCGTCTCTAGACGGCAGGCGACCTGCGCGGCCATGGGCTTGGCGGCGGGGCCAAACCGCGCCGTGGTTTGATAATGGGTGATGGCTTCGCGGCCGCCAGAGGCCAGGACGGCCATCTTCTTGCGGTCAGTCGTGGAGCGGCCCAGGCGCGTGGTCACCGTGCCCTGGGGCGGGTTTGGCGCGCCGCGCGTGAGGGCGATATAGACACGCTCCAGATCATGCGCCGCGAAAAGCACGGAGAGCCCGCGATGGGCGGCGTCGGTCTTAGCTGCCACCATGACGCCCGATGTGCCCTTATCCAGCCGATGCACGATCCCCGGCCGGGCGACGCCGCCGATGCCGGAGAGGCTCTCCCCACAATGATGGATCAGGGCGTTGACCAGGGTGCCGCTCTCGCTTCCCGGCGCCGGGTGGGCGGACATGCCGGCCGGCTTGTCGATGACGATCAGGTGGGCGTCTTCGAAGAGCACGGCGAGATCGAAATCCTCGCCTTGAGGGACGGCCGGAAGAGTGGGCGGGACGAAGACCCGATAGAGACCCGGCGGCGCCTTGGCGGAGGCGTCGCTCAAGACCTCGCCGTCGCGACTCACCGCCCCCTGGGCGATCAAGGTCTGAAGGCGGGCGCGGGAGAATTGGGGCAGCGCGTCCGCCAGGGTCCGGTCCAGCCGGGGCCCAGCCTCGGCGATCAGGGCCTCGACGATCGCGCCGTCTTCCTCACTCACGAACGACCAGCTTCCCCGCCGCGACCACGCGATAGAAGCAGGAGCGATACCCCACGTGACAGGCCCCGCCGTCGCCGCCCACGCTGACCTTCAGCCAGACCGCATCCTGATCGCAGTCGACGCGAATTTCCCGCACGGTCTGAATCTGGCCGCTCGTCTCGCCCTTCTTCCACAAGGCCCCGCGCGAGCGGCTGTAATAATGAACCTCGCCGGTCTCCAAGGTGAGCGCCAGGGCCTCGGCGTTCATCCAGGCCAGCATCAGCACCTCGCCGCTCATCGCGTCGGTGGCCACGGCGGCGATCAGGCCCTCGGCGTTGAATCGGGGCGCGAGGATCTCCCCCCGCTCAAGGGCGTCCGTGTCGTCAAGGGTGGGAAAGGCCGGTTCGCTCATGGGCTTATTCTTAACGAAGGCGGTGGAGATTTTCCTAACCCGCGCGGTCTCTATATAGGAGGCCGCCCATGACCCTTCGCCTTTACGACACCATGGCCCGCGGCAAGCGGCCCTTTGTTCCCGCCAATCCGGAGCGGGTGACGATGTATGTCTGTGGCCCCACGGTTTATAATTATGCCCATATCGGCAATGCGCGGCCGGTGGTGGTGTTCGACCTGTTGTTCCGCGTCCTGCGCCATCTCTATGGCGAGGCCCATGTGCTTTATGCGGCCAATGTCACGGACGTCGATGACAAGATCAACGCCAAGGCGGCCGATGAGGGCGTCGCCATCGACGTGATCACGAACCGGTATCTGGACATCTATCACGCCGACATGGCGCGCCTGGGCGCATTGCCGCCCAGCTTTGAGCCCCGCGCCACCCAGACCATGGACGCCATCATCGGCGTGATCGGCCGCCTGATCCGCTCCAACGCCGCCTATGAGGCGGAGGGCCATGTGCTCTTCGACACCCAGGCCTTCAGTGACTATGGCAAGCTCTCCGGGCGGACCCTGGAGGACATGATCGCCGGCGCCCGGGTCGAGGTCGCGCCCTATAAGCGCCATCCCGCCGACTTTGTGCTCTGGAAGCCGTCCAAGCCCGGCGAGCCGGCGTGGGAGAGCCCCTTTGGCTCAGGCCGTCCCGGCTGGCATGTGGAATGCACGGCCATGATCGAGGAGGCGCTCGGCCTTCCCATCGATATCCATGGTGGCGGCCACGACCTGATCTTCCCCCACCACGAGAATGAGATCGCGCAAGGGGTCTGCGCGAACCACGCCGGCTACGCCGCCTATTGGGTGCATAACGGCTTTCTGAATATGGGCGTGGACAAGATGTCCAAGAGCCTTGGCAATGTGGAACTGGTCCACGATCTGGTGGCCAAATGGCCGGGCGAGGCCCTGCGCTACGCCCTCCTGGCCTCGCATTATCGCCAGCCGCTCGCCTGGGGCGAGGACGTGGCGAGCCAGGCCAAACGGGCGCTGGATACGCTCTACGGCGCCCTGGACCGGGCTCGCGATGTGGAGGCGGCGAACGCGCCGCCTTCCGACGCCCTTCTCGAAGCCCTTTACGACGACCTCAACACACCCCGGGCCATGGCCGAACTCTTTAGCCTCGCCCGCCAACTCGACGCGGCCAGCGATGCCGACCGCCCGGCGATCAAGGGCGCCCTTCTGGCCAGCGGGGCCCTCGCCGGGTTCTTGACCGCCGATCCGCAAGCCTGGTTCCACGGCGCCGCCGACCCGGCCCTCACCGCCCGGATCGACGCCCTGATCGCCGAGCGCATCGCCGCCCGCAGCGCCAAGAACTGGCCCCGGGCCGACGAGATCCGCGCCGAGCTTACCGCCCTGGACGTGGAGGTCATGGACAGCGCCGACGGGGCCACCTGGCGTTTGAAGGAGCGCGCCTGACCGTGGATGTGAGGATCGAGCACCGCATTGGGGTGCAGGCGCCCGCCGAAGCCATCTGGGCCGTGATCTCCGACATCGCCGGCTGGAAGGACTGGAACCCCCTCTATCCCCGCGCCGAGGGCGCCTTACGCATCGGCGCCCAGCTGGACCTCGACTTGGCCCTCCCCGGCCAGCCACCCCGCGCGATCAAGCCGGTCATCCTCGACTGGGTGCCCAATGACCAAATCCACTGGCGCCTCTCCATGCTGGGCGGCCTTGTGCGAACCATCCGCTATATCGAGATCGAAATCCTGACTGAGACGGGATGTATCTTCTCCAATGGCGAGGTGTTCAGCGGGTACCTCGGGCCGACGGTGGCAAAGCGCATGCGGGGGGCGATCCGGCAGGGATTCACGGCGATGGGGGAAGCGGTGAAGGCGCGCGCGGAGAGGGTGGGTGGCTGATCGCGACCGCCCAAGCGTGTGGGCTTATGACGAACCGGCGCTTGAGCCATGGAAATTGGCCGGCGGAAATACGATATGCCACCCATGATCGATGACCTCTACTCCGCCAAAATCCTAAAGCTGGCGGCCAACATGCCCCGTGCGGGACGCCTTCCCGCGCCGGACGGCACGGCGGAGAAGGTGGCGAAGTTGTGTGGTAGCCGGATCATCGTGGATGTGAGGCTCGCTGACGGCAAGGTGGCGGACTTCGCCCAGGAGGTGAAGGCCTGCGCCCTGGGCCAGGCCGCGGCGGCCGTGTTGGGGGCGGCGGTGATCGGCGCGGCGCCGGAGGAGATCGAAATGGCGCGCGACGCCTTTCGTGCTATGCTGAAAGACGGTGGGCCCGCGCCCACGGGACGCTTCTCGGACCTCGCCATGCTTGAACCGGTCAAGGATTATCCGCCGCGCCATGCCTCCACGCTTCTGGCGTTCGAGGCGACGATGGAGGCGTGCCGGATCGCCGCCGAGGCCGATGGTGAAACCCTCCGAACTCGCCGCGCCGGCGCGGCCTGAGCCGACGCGCGCGACGGCGCGTCGGCTAAGACTTTCCCCGCCGGCATGAAACGCTATGAGCGCGTCATCCGGAGCCTGCACGGCCTCTACAAGGTGACGCTCTCGCCCTGGATCGGGCGTCAGTGCCGCTTCACCCCGACGTGTTCGGACTATGCGGCGGAGGCGCTCATCCTTCACGGACCCTGGCGCGGCGGAGCCCTCACCGTCCAGCGCCTGTGTCGTTGCCATCCCTGGGGCGGTCAGGGCTATGACCCGCCGCCCCCCGCGCCTAACAGGGGCGCGTGAGACCAAAAGAGAAGACAATGATTGACGTGACGTTTCCCGACGGCCGG
>PLFA01000060.1 GCA_003136615.1 Caulobacteraceae bacterium
CTTTTGTTTTCCGCGAGGGTCACATGCCACACCCGCCTGCCGATAGCCCCGACGACATCGCGGCTTGGGACGGGGCTGGACCGCCCCGCTCGCGGCGCCATGGCGATATCTATTTCTCTGCCGACGATGGCCTCGGCGAAGCCCGCTCAGTTTTCCTCGTCGGCTGCGAACTGCCGGCGGCGTGGGCGGGGCGCCGGCAATTCACGGTCGGCGAGCTTGGTCTCGGAGCCGGGCTGAATATCGCCGCCCTGCTCCATCTCTGGTCGGAGACCCGCCCGGCGGGCGCCCATCTCCAGATCTTCAGCGTGGAGAATGATCTCCTGGGCTCCAGCGAGGTCGCCCGCGCCCTCGCCCCCTGGCCGGAGATCGCCGGGGTGGCCTCGTTGCTGACCTCTCGCTGGCCGTCCCGCGCCCGGGGCTTTCACCGCGTGGATCTGCCCCAACTTTCCGCAACCCTTGATGTGGCTGTCATGGATGGGCGCGAGGGGCTCGCGGCCTGGCCGGGCCAGGCCGNNCACGGCTTTTCCCCCGCCCTGGACCCCGGTCTCTGGGATGCCGAACTTCTTAAGCTTCTCGCCGCGCGGTCGGCGCCCGGCGCGCGGGCCGCAACCTACACCGTGGCGGGGGCTGTCCGGCGGGGCCTGGCGGCGGCGGGGTTCGAAGTGGAGCGCCGCGCCGGCCATGGCCGCAAGCGCCAACGCCTGGAAGCCTCTTTGTCGGGCGCTCCCACGCCTGAAACCCCGGTTCCGCGGGTGGCGATCATCGGCGCGGGGATCGCCGGCGCCGCCTTGGCCCGCGCCTTTCGCGCCTTGGGCGCGAATCCGGTGATTTTTGAGTCCGATGGGCCCGGGGCCGGAGCCTCGGGCGGGCCCGCCGCCCTGGCCGCGCCCCGGCTGGATGCGGGCCTCGGAGACATCGCCGCGCTGTTCGCCCAGGCCGCGCGGCGGGCCGCCAGCCTCTACAATCAGGTTCCAGGCGCGGTCACGGGCGGGGGCGCGGTGCAACTCGTTGCTGGCCCCAAGGATGCATCCCGCTTCCAGACCATCGCCAGGTCCGACCTCTTCGCGCCGGGCCACATGGCCTTCCTGGACGCGACAAAAGCCCGCGCGCGGGTTGGCGAGGCCTGCGGTCCCGGCCTGGCCATTGCCGACGCCGTAACCCTGGACCCCAAGGCCCTTCTCGCCGCCTGGCTGGGTGAGGTGCGCGCCACTCGGATTGCGCGCCTGGAAAGGACGGGCGGCGTCTGGCGACTTTTCGACGCTCACGGCGTCGCGGTGGGCGATGCGGACGTCGTCTGTATCGCGGCGGGGGCGGGCTGTGGTGAGCTCTGCCCCGGATTGCCGATCCTTCCCGTGCGGGGCCAGGCGAATTGGGCGCCAGGCGCCACGGCCCCAGATCTCGTGGGCGCGATCAGTTTTGGGGCTTATGTCCTCCCCACGCCGGGCGGCGTCCTCTTCGGCGCCACGCATGATCGGGGAGACATGGGCGTGGAGATCCGCGCGGCGGACAGCGCCCGAAATCTCGCCGGCGTCGCGGCCGCCCTGCCGCGACTCGCGGCGCGGCTTTCGACGGCGAAGACCCAGGGCTGGGCGGCGACACGGGCGACCACCACCGATTACCTGCCCCTGGCCGGGGCCTGGTCCGAGGGGCTCTTTGTTCTGACGGGCCTCGGCTCGCGCGGCTTTACCCTCGCACCCCTCCTCGCCGAGCATGTGGCGGCGCAGGTCATGGGAGCGCCGTCGCCCCTGCCACGATCCCTTGCGGAGCTTGTGGCGACTGACCGTTTCGCGATCCGCGCCGCGCGCGCGCGACCCCATATCGGTGCGCGGGTATGAACGCCCGCCGTCATCACGCGTTCAGGAGCGGTTCAGGCCCAATCGCTAGAACAGCGATCAGTTGGTTCGACGACAAGGAGACTTAATCACCATGACGATCTCGCGAAAGGCGAAGTTCGCCGCCGCGGCCCTCACAGCCTCGGCCCTGATCTTCAACGCCGCCGCGGCCTCGGCGCAGCCTTATCCGCCGCCCCCGCCGCCAGGCTACGGTCCCCCTCCCGGGGCTCCCGGCTACGGCCCGCCCCCCGGCGAATATGGACCGCCCCCCGGCGCGCCCGTCTATGACGACCGCACCGCCCAGGCGGACGCGGCCTACGCCCAGCGCTATGAGGCCTGGTCGGCCCAATACTGCGTTCAACGCGAACGCAATAACGTGGCGGCGGGCGCGGTGATCGGGGGAGCTCTCGGCGCGATCCTGGGCGCCGGCCTTTCCCATGGGCACGCTGGTGGCACGATTGTCGGCGGCGCCCTGGGCGCCACCACAGGCGCGGCGATCGCGTCCGACTCCGGCCCGGGCGGAGGTTGCCCCCCCGGCTACGTCATCCGCGCCGGCGCGCCAGCCTTCTATTGGCGCGGCCCGGTGGTCTATGCGCCCCCGGGCTATAATCCCTGGATCTTCGTGGATGGGCGCTACACCTATGTGCCCTATCGCGAGTGGTACTGGCGCCATCATGGCTGGAACGGCCACGACTGGCGTGAGGATCGCCACCACTATTAAGGCCCTCCAGGGGCCTGACGATTCAGGCCACACAAATGACCACCGGCGGTTCCCTCGCGAATGAGGGGGCCGCCGGCCTTTACGCGTGGACGGAAATCTGCGATTCGCTTGTCAATCTTCACGAGTTCGTGAACAGGACCTTGGATGCGCGGGCGGCTTCCACCACCACGAGGAGCGTGACATTGGACGGCACATCAGGTCATCCGCGTTTAGGCGTCACCTTTGTCATTCCCTGCCTCAATGAGGTGCTGTCCCTGAGCGTCTGCATCGCGGCCTGCCAAGACGCCCTGGGCCTTATCGCCGCGCGCTATGGCCTCACCGGAGAGGTGGTGGTGGCTGACAATGGCAGCACGGACGGTAGCCAGGCCCTGGCGGAAAGCCTGGGCGCCCGGGTGATCTCGGTGCCCGAAAAGGGCTATGGCGCGGCCCTGCGCGGCGGCTTCCAAGGGGCCTGGGGCCGCTATCTGGTCATGGGCGACGCCGACGGCTCCTATGACTTCCGCGAAGCTGTGGACATGGTGGGCGCGCTCATCGACGGCGCTGACCTTTGCATGGGCTCACGGTTCAAGGGCGGGATCAAACCGGGCGCCATGCCTTGGAAGAACCGCTATATCGGAAACCCCCTGCTCACCGGACTTCTCAATATCCTCTTCGGATCGAAGATCGACGACGCCCATTGCGGCCTTCGCGCCCTGACCCGCGACTGTTTCGACCGCCTCGCCCTGGAAGGGGACGGCATGGAGTTCGCCAGCGAGATGGTCATCAAGGCGGTTCTCAAGGGCGAGGTGATCGCCGAGCGTCCCGCCACCCTCTCACCTGATCTGCGCGACAGACCCCCTCACCTGCGTCCCTGGCGCGACGGATGGCGCCATCTGCGCTATCTGTTCATGCTCAGCCCATGGTGGGTTTTCAGCCTGCCGGCCATGATCCTGGCGGGCGGCGGAGTCCTCATTCTTGGCGCCGCGGGCGCCTTCGCGCTCCTGCGTCCCGGCGCGCCCTTCTTCTTCGGAGACTACTGGGTGGTCCTGGCGGGCGCCCTGGTGGGCCTGGGGCATCTGGCGGCGATCATGGGCATGGCGACCCATCTCCATCAGGTGAAGGCCGGCTATCGGCGCGCGGCGAGTTGGGTGGCGCGGCTCGCACCCTTCATCAATCTGGAGTCCATGCTGATCGTCGGGGGCCTCTTGACGGTGCTGGGCTTCGCCGACCTTCTGGGCGTGGTCTATGCTTGGTCGGCGCGGGATTTCACCAGAGCGGCCACGGTGTTGCCCGCAGTGGTCGGCGTGCTGTTCATGACGCTCGGCGCCCAGTCGGTTCTGGGCGGCTTCCTCCTGGCGATCCTGAGCGGCAATCAGGCCGGATTCCTGGCCCCCGCCGCCCAGGCGCGCCTGCGTGTCGTCCCGTCGTCCGGATCGCCCGAGGACCTGCGGGACGCGGCCTGAACCTCGCCGACCTAAAACGCTCTCGCACCTGACGCGCATGATCCTTCGCCGGCTTTCGGTGCTCCTGGCCGTCACGCTGGGCGCGGCCAGTCTGCTGATCCCCGCCGTTCTTGTCGGCCACCCCAATGTCTTCCCCGACACCTCGGCCTATGAACTCATGGGTCAATGGTTCCTCGAGCAGGCCGGCTTCCCCACGGAGGGGGGATATGGCTATCTGCACCACCTTGCGGACCTCTCCATGTTCTTCACCGTGGCTGGCGCGCGTTCGCCCTATTACGGCGTGGTCCTCTATCTGATCACAGATCGGGGGTCGGCCTGGGCCATGGCGGGCGTGCAGGCCCTGGCCGCCAGCGCGCTCGTGGCCCTGATGGTGCGTGCGACATTGGGCGGGTTTCGTCTTGTCGCCTTCGCCGCGGTGATGGCTGTCCTGGCTCTGGCCTCCACCCTGCCCTACTTCGTCAGCTTCATCATGCCTGATCTATTCATGGGGCTTGGCGCCCTGACGGCGATCCTGCTCCTCTTCCATTTTGACCATCTTCGCGCCCTTGAGCGATGGCTGCTCAGCGCGAGCCTCCTCTTCACCCTGCTCACCCACGCCACCAATCCCCCCGTGATCTTCGTTCTGGTCGTGGCGGCCGCCGTGGCGATCTGGGCCAAGCTGCTGGCGGGGCGGACGGTGCGGGGCGGGATGGTTCTTGTCACCCTCGCTATTGTGGCGGCCGTTATCGGCGGCTTTGTCTATCCCGTCTCGGTGCGGTCGCTTTCTCACCACGAGCTCTCCCGCCCGCCTTTCATGAGCGCGCGCCTTTTGGCCGATGGCCCAGGGCGGGACTATCTGCACGCCCACTGCGGGAAGGATTCATCCATCACCCGCCAACCTTTCACCCTATGTCGGTTTCGCGACCAGAAGATGGTGGACGCCAATACGATCCTCTGGGCGGTGGACAAGACGCGCGGTGTCTTCGAGCCCTCGGACCTTTCATCGCGCCTGGCTATCACCCACGAAGAGCCAAGGTTCGTCGCCGCCGTCATCGCCGCCGAGCCCCTGCGCACCGCATGGCTGCTCGCCCGTGACTCCTATTTCGAGCTGGTGGATGTGTCTGTGCTGGATACCCTGGGCTATTCGGACCGCGCTCTGATCGCCAATGGGCCGCGGGTTTCAGTTCACGTCCCTGGCATCCAAATCTGCGTGCGCAAGCCGAACTATTGCACCTCCACGGCCTTTCAGCGCGGCGCGGAGGATGTGCTGCGCTGGACCCTCATAACCGCGGCGGTCTACCTCGCCTGCCGCCTCGCCAGCAGCCTGGCGAGGGTCCGCGCGGTCTTGCTACTCAGTCCCCTGCCGCCCCGTCTCCTGGCCGTGGTCTGCGCGGTATTCGGGCTACTTATCGCCAACGCTGTCATCTGCGGCGCTCTGTCGGGCGTCTATGCCCGCTATCAGATGCGCATCTCCTGGCTCCTGCCCCTCATGGCGGTCCTCGCCTGGCTCCAGGCTTCACCGATCGCCGCCTTTGTCCTCACCCGAACGGCGCATCGACGGACGGCGAAGGCTCTGTAAACCACGCCGCGCCGGTCTCGGTGACGTGGAAATGATCCTCCAGCCGCACGCCGAACGCCCCGGGCACGACGATCATGGGTTCATTGGAAAAGCACATGCCGGGCATGAGCGGGGTCTTATCGCCACGGACCAGATAGGGCGCCTCGTGGATCGCCATGCCGATGCCATGGCCGGTCCTGTGCGGCAGACCCGGCAGACGGTAATCAGGCCCAAGCCCGGCGCGCTCCAACACCCTGCGCGCCGCGAGGTCAACAGCCTCGCAAGGCACGCCGGGCCGGACAGCCTCAAACGCCGCCAGTTGGGCCTCCCGCTCGATCTCCCAGATGCGGCGTTGATCAGCGGAGGGTTCGCCGAACACATAGGTGCGGGTGATGTCCGAGCTATAGCCCTTCACCCAGCAGCCCGTATCGATGAGCACGACATCGCCGTCTTCAAGGATCTGATCGCCGGGCAGGCCGTGGGGAAAGGCTGTGGCGCGGCCGAACAGGACGATACAGAAACTGCTGCCCTCCGCCCCCAGCGCCTGATGAGCGGCCTCGATGAACCGGCGCACGGCGGTGGTCGTGATCCCCGGGGTGAGCATGCGGGCGGCCCGCCGATGGACCTCAAGGGTCATGGCCTTGGCCTGGCTCATGATCGCCAGCTCCGCGGCCGACTTGCGCCGTCGGCACCCGTCGATGATGGGGCTGGCGTCGCTCACCTCCAGCATGGGCGAGACCGCCTTCAGCCGGCGGACAAAATGGAATGACATTGCGGGATCAATGGCGAGGCGCCCGGCCTGGCCTTCCCGCAGCGCCGCGGCCACCAGGGCAAAGGGGTCTTCGTCCTCCTCCCAGGTCAGCATCCGGGCCTCCAGCGCCAGATCCGCCTGGAGCGATCCCAGTTCGAACATCGGGGCGATCAGCGCCATGTCGCCACCGCGAAAGATGATCATGGCCACAAGACGTTCGCTGGCGCCCCAGGGAACGCCCGCGAAATAGTTGAGGCTGGCTCCCGCCCCGATCAGCAGAGCCTCGACGCCCTGCTCGGCCATCAGCCGGTGCGCCATCTCCAGACGCGCCCGTCGCTCCGCGGGCGTGATGGCCGCCGCGGGGTTGGGCCAGGGCGACAAAGCCGCGAGTTCAGCGGCGCGATTCGAGCCGCCAACGCCCTTGGTCATTTGGCGTCAAAGCCCCTCACCCGTGAACCACCTCGCCGTGAAGATTGATGTCGAGGCCCTCGCGCTCCACGTCTTCGCTGACGCGGATGCCGATGGTGTATTTAAGAACCAGTAGGATGAGGAAGGTGACGATCGCGCAATAGAAGAAGGTGGCGCCAATATCCTCCAGTTGCAGGATCATCTGGTGGCCATTGCCCTCCAGCCAGCCGCCCTTGGGCGCGCCGGCGGGATTAATCGCCTTCATCGCGAAAACGCCGGTGAGGAGCGCGCCCACGGCGCCGCCCACCCCGTGCACGCCCCAGCAGTCCAGGGCGTCGTCATAGCCGAAGATGTGCTTGAGATGTACCGCCGAGACATAGCAGACGCCCCCCGCGATAAGGCCGATAATCAGGGCGCCCTCCGCGTTGACGAAACCGGAGGCCGGGGTGATCGCCACGAGACCCGCCACCGCGCCCGAAATCACACCGAGCATCGAGGGATGGCCCTTGACGATCCACTCCGCGAAC
>PLFA01000100.1 GCA_003136615.1 Caulobacteraceae bacterium
CGTCCCGGCCCCGATATTCACCCCCGCCCCGACCGCGCCGTCGCCCAGATAGCTGAGGTGATTGGCCTTGGCGCCAGGGCCAATGCTGACGTTCTTGACCTCAACGAAATTGCCAATATGGGCGCCAGCCCCGATCTCCGCCCCTGGCCGCAGGCGCGCGAACGGCCCGATTATGGCTCCGGCGGCGACCTTCGCACCCTCCAGATGACTGAACGCGCGGATCACCGCGCCGCCCTCCACCGTAACGCCGGGACCGAAGACCAAGTTTGGCTCGAGTCGCGCGCCCGGACCAATCGTGGTGTCCCAGGCCAGATGCACGGTCTCCGGCGCGGTCATCGTCACCCCCGCCGCCATCAGTTCGGCGCGGCGCCCCGCCTGGAAGGCCGCCTCGGCTCCCGCCAGCTCAGCCTGGGAATTGACGCCGAGGACCTCGCCCTCGCTCGCGAAGGCGACCTCCACCTTGCACCCCTTGCCCACGGCGAGCCCCACCACATCGGTCAGATAATATTCGCCCTTGGCGTTGGCGTTCCCCACCCGACCAAGGAGGTCGAAGAGAAGATGCGCGTCCGCCGCCAGCACGCCGGAATTACAGGCGCGGATGGCAAGTTCCTCGGGGCTGGCGTCCTTGGCCTCGACAATCTTGGCTAGGCCTGCCGGGCCGGTCATCACCAGCCGGCCATAGGCGGCGGGATCGGCGGCCTCAAAGCCCAGAACAGCCATGTCAGCCCCCATCGCGCGTAGCGCGAAGAGCCCCTCAACTGAGCCCGGTGTGATAAGCGGCGCGTCGGCATAGGTGACCACGACATCGCCCTCGAACCCCGACAGAGCCTCAGTCGCCGCAAGAACAGCGTGGCCCGTGCCCAAGGGCGGTTCCTGGACCGCCACGGAACCCTCGCCTATCCGAGCGATCACGTGGGCGCGAACGGTTGGGGAATGGGCGCCGACAACCACCACGACCTTTTCGCAGCCGAGAGCCAGGGCGGCGTCGATGGCGTGATCGATCATCGGCCGTCCGCCCACGGGGTGCAGCACCTTGGGCAGAGGAGATTTCATCCGCTCGCCCCGCCCAGCGGCCAGGATCACCGCCGCCCGGGCTGTCTTTGATGCGGAAGTCATGAGACGCGCGAAATCCTCTTATAAGCGGCGCGGCTGAGCCAGGAGCGGAAACGGGCGCGACCTTGCCACGCGCCCGCGCCCCTGGGCAAATGGAACCGGACCTTTCATACACAGCCGCGAGTCAGCCGTGCCTCACGCTCCCGGCGCCAAGACGCCAAGACCATTGGCGGGCGCCACCATCGTTTTCGACCTCGACGGCACGCTGGTGGAGACCGCGCCGGACCTTCTGGGCACGCTCAATCACCTTCTGGAGCGCGAAGGCGTCGCCCCACTGACCCTTGCGAAGGGCCGCTCGCTGATCGGTCAAGGGGCCAAGGTCCTCCTGTCACGCGGTTTCGCCGCAGCGGGAGAGCCGCTTGAGGAGGCGCGGCTCGAACGCCTGTTCCAGGAGTTCATCGTCTACTATCTCGCCCACATCGCCGATGAGAGCCTCCCCTTCGCGGGCGTCATCGCCGCCATGGATGTCCTGGAGGCCCAGGGCGCGCGCCTGGCCGTCTGCACCAACAAGCGCACGGATCTGAGCCTGGCCCTGCTGGACGCCCTCGGCCTTACGGGCAGGTTCGCCGCCATCGTCGGGGGCGACGCTGCGCCCGCCCCGAAGCCCGACGCCCGGCACCTTCTCACCACCATCGACCGCGCCGGCGGCGACCCGGCCAAGGCGGTGATGATCGGGGATTCGATTTCCGACGCCATGGCCGCGCGCAACGCCGGCGTGCCGCTTGTGCTGGTGAGTTTCGGTTACACGGAAACCCCGGCGCGCGAACTCGACCCGGACATTCTGATCGACCATTTCGACGAGCTTCCCGCCGCCTGCGCCCGCCTTCTCGCCGCCTGACGGCGCACGCCCCGCGCCCTTGTCCCTGCGGCGCCCAACCGGTATAGGCCGCTCCCTCACGCGACATGGATGCGTAGCTCAGCGGGAGAGCACCTCGTTCACACCGAGGGGGTCACAGGTTCAATCCCTGTCGCATCCACCACGCCTTCCGGAGCTGCGGATTCCCACTAGGTAGTTTCCGAGGCTACCGGCGCCTCAATCCTAGAGATAGCGAGGTCGATACTGACGCTCGCGGCGCGCCAGGTCTCGCATGCCGCGGCCTCGCAATGCGGCCTGACTGACACGCCGCCGTGGACGTGGCGGGCGAGCCGTCCAACGTCGGGCGACAAGATGACAGAGGCCGCAATTTGACCCCCGCAGAGCCCTTGGGGCCGCTACACCCAATCGCCGGGTTCGCGCGTCCAGGGTGGCGCGCCATCACTGTGGGAGTGGCCATGCTCACGCTCTCCGCCTGTGGCGGAAAACCAAAACAGCCACCACCCCCGCCGCCGCCGGTGAGCGTGCTCACGATCGAGGCGCAGCCGGTAACCCTGGAATCCGACCTTCCCGGGCGCACCAGCCCCTATGAGACCTCCGACGTCCGACCGCAGGTTAACGGCATTATCAAATCGCGTCCGTTCACGGAGGGATCGAACGTCCGCGCGGGTCAACTGCTCTATCAGATCGACCCGGCCCCTTACCGCGCGACCTATGACCAGGCCGTGGCGCAGTTGGCCAACGCCAAGGCCGCTCTGATCACCGCCCGGCTGAAGTCCGAACGCTACGCCGACATGGTCAAGATCAACGCCGTCAGCCATCAGGACGCCGACGACGCGCGAGCCGTGGCCGATGAAGACGCCGCCACTGTTCAGCAGGAGGCGGCGGCGGTGGAGAGCGCGCGGATCAATCTGGCCTATACGCGAGTGACCGCCCCGATCAGCGGCCGCGTCGGGACCTCCACCGTCACCCGGGGAGCTTTGGTCACCAATGGCCAGACGAGCGCGCTGACGACGATCCAGCGGCTGGATCCCATTTATGTGGATGTGGCCCAGACCGCCGCGGAGCTCCTCGCCTTAAAGGATGACATGGCGCGAACCTCAGGTAAGCGGCCGGTCACCCCCAGCGTCGCGGTCCGCCTGCAACTCGGGGATGGCCGGACCTATCCTCTGGGCGGGCGCCTCCAGTTCACGGATGTGACGGTGGACCAGACCACCGGCTCGGTGACCTTGAGGGCCATCTTCCCCAATCCGAACGCCGTGCTCCTGCCGGGAATGTATGTCCGCGCCGAGGTGGTCGAGGGCGTCGACCCAGTGGGGATCCTCGCGCCGCAGCAGGCGGTGACCCGCGATGAAAAGGGCCAGGCGACCGCCACGGTGGTGGACAGCCAAGGCCGTGCCCAGGCGCGTATCCTCACCGTCGCCGGCGTCGTGGGCAATCAGTGGCGGGTCACCGATGGCCTGAAGGCGGGGGATCGCCTGATTGTCGGGGGCGGGGAGAACGCCAAGCCAGGCTCGCCGGTGAAGGTCGTCGCCGATCAACCTCAGCCTCGCGCAAAAGCGTCCTGAGGCGATCCTAGCCTTATGTCCCGCTTCTTCATCGAGCGCCCGATCTTCGCCTGGATGCTGGCCCTCGGGGTCATGGTGGCGGGCGTCCTGGCGATTCTCACCCTGCCCATCGCCCAGTATCCCACCATAGCTCCCCCGGCCGTCTCAATCACCGCGACCTATCCAGGGGCCTCAGCGGAGACGTTGGAGAGTGCGGTGACCGAAGTCATCGAACAGCAGCTCAAGGGCATCGACCACCTGCTCTATTTCTCCTCGACCGGCGCCTCGAACGGGGTGGTGACGATTACCGTGACCTTCGAGCCGGGAACCAATCCCGACATCGCCCAAGTTCAGGTCCAGAATAAGCTGACCCAGGCCACCCCCACCCTACCCGCGGAGGTCCAGGCGCAGGGCCTCGTCGTCGCCAAGGCCGAGTCTGATTTCATCCTGGTCATGGCCCTCTACGACACCGATGGGCGCCACGACACGGTGGACCTGGGCGACTATGTGAGCAGCAAAATCGTCGATCCCATCTCTCGCTTGAGTGGGGTGGGCGACACTCAGGTATTCGGCGCACAATACGCAATGCGGATCTGGCTAGACCCGTATAAACTCAACAATTACAAACTAATGCCATCTGACGTGAGCGCCGCGGTGCTCGCCCAGAATGTCCAGGTGCCGGCCGGAGAGTTGGGCGCGCGACCATTCGGCGCCGGCCAGGAACTCGACGCTACGGTCAACGGCCAGTCGCGACTGAAGACCGCTGATCAATTCAAGGCAATCGTCCTAAAGACCGCCACCGACGGCTCCATTGTCAGGCTTGGCGACGTCGCCCGCGTCGAGGTCGGCGGGGACACCTATACCGTGGTCTCTCGGCTCAATGGACGCCCCGCGGCCGGAGTCGCGGTCAAGCTGGCCTCCGGCGCCAATGCGCTGAAGACCGTCGCGCTGGTCAAGGCGCGGGTCAGCGCCCTGGCGGCGCAGTTCCCGCCAGGAATCGCCGTGGCCTATCCGGTCGACAACAGCACGTTCATCAAGCTCTCGATCTCGGACGTCGTCAAAACCCTGCTTATCGCCATCGCCCTGGTCGTGGCCGTGATGTTCCTTTTCCTGCAAAACTGGCGCGCCACCCTCATTCCCGCCATCGCCGTTCCAGTGGTGCTCCTGGGGACCTTCGCCGTTCTGGCGGTGGCCGGCTATTCGATCAATGTGCTCACCCTCTTCGCCATGGTCCTGGCCATCGGACTCCTCGTCGACGACGCCATCGTGGTCGTGGAAAATGTGCAGCGGCTCATGGAGACCGAAGGCCTTTCGCCTCACGACGCCACCGTCAAATCGATGGACGAGATCACCGGCGCCCTGGTCGGGATCGGCACCGTGCTTGCCGCCGTGCTGCTGCCCATGGCCTTCTTCGGTGGGTCGACAGGCGCGATCTATAGACAGTTCTCGATCACCATCGTCGCGGCGGTGCTCTTGAGCGTGACCGTCGCCCTGGTGCTCACCCCGGCGCTCTGCGCGACACTCCTAAGACCGGTGAAGACAAAGGATGACACCGTAAAGGCGGCGCCGGAAGCCGGGACTCACGGCCCCGGCCCGCTCGCCAGATTTTTTGCCTGGTTCAACAAGACCTTCGACCGAAATGTCGAGCGCTACGATGGCGCGCTCCGCCGAATCATTAAGGCCCCTTTCGCCGCGGCTCTGGTCTATCTGGCCATCGTTCTGATCATGGGCGTGCTGTTTGTGCGCCTGCCCTCGGGTTTCCTGCCCGATGAGGACCAAGGCGAAATCATCAACCTCATCAACCTGCCGCCGGGCGCGGTCCAGACCCGCACCCAGGCCACAACCGCTCTGGTAGAGGATCATTACCTGGAGGCGGAGAAGGCCAATGTCGACTACATCTTCACCGCCACAGGGTTCAGCTTCGCAGGGTCTGGCCAGAATCTCGGCATCGCTTTCGTCAAGCTGAAGGACTGGAAGGTTCGCGGCGCCGCAAAGAACCGCGCTCCGGCCATCGTCGGTCGCGCCACAAAGGCGTTCCAGACGGTCCCTGACGGCCAGGTCTTCGCAATCATACCCCCGGCTATCCGCGACCTCGGTAACGCCTCGGGATTCGACCTTGAGCTTGAGGATCAAGCCGGCCTTGGGCACAACACGTTAGTGCAGGCGGAAGGCCAACTTCTGGGTATGGCCGCGCATGACCCCCTCCTCGCCGGAGTCCGCCCCAATGCTCAGGCCGACACGCCCCAGCTCGACCTCGACATCGATCAGGCCAAGGCCGGCGCGCTGGGGCTATCGCTCGCCGACATCAGCGCCACGGTCAGCGCCGCCGCCGGCGCGAGCTATATCAATGACTTCAATGACCGGGGCCGGGTGAAGCACGTCTATATGCAGGCTGACGTTCCGTTCCGCATGACGCCCGCCGACCTCGGACGCTTCTATGTGCGCGGATCGGGCGGGACGATGGCGCCGCTGGAAGCTTTCTCCACACGCCATTGGGAAATCGGGCCGTCCCAGCTGCAACACTATAATGGCATGCCCTCGCTGGAGATTCAGGGTGAGTCGGCGCCGGGCCAGAGCTCGGGCGCGGCCATGGACGAGGTGCAGAAGCTGATCGCCAAGCTGCCCAAGGGGATTGGGTCTGAATGGACCGGCCTGTCGTTCCAGGAGAAATTGTCGGGCGGCGAGGCGCCGATGCTCTACGGCCTCTCGATTCTCGTGGTCTTCATGTGCCTGGCGGCCCTTTACGAGAGCCTGACGATCCCCGTCTCTATCCTGCTGGTGATCCCGCTGGGGGTGATTGGGGCGGTCGCCGCGGCGACGCTTCGCGGTTACTACAACGATGTCTATTTCCAGGTTGGCCTCCTCACCACCATCGGCCTGTCGGCCAAGAATGCGATCTTGATCGTCGAATTCGCGAGAGACGCGGAAAAGGCCGGGAAGACGCCGCTGGAGGCGGCGATCATTGCCTCTCGTCAGAGGCTCCGGCCGATCCTCATGACATCCATCGCCTTCATCGCGGGCGTGACACCGCTCGCCATATCCACGGGAGCCGGCGCCGGCGGCCAGAACGACATCGGCACCGGCGTTATCGGCGGGATGTTCACGGCCACCGTGCTGGCGATATTCCTGGTCCCCTTCTTTTTCGTGGCGGTCCAAGGCGGTCTTCGCCAGCGGAAGGGGGAGGGTCAGCCGGCCCCCGCGTCGCCGCCCGCGGAGGTCCAGCCATGAGTCGCGCCGCGCCCGCCATACTGGCGATGGGCATGCTCCTCCTGGGCTGCGCCGCTCTGGAGCCGAAATATCACCGCCCCTCGGAACCGGTTCCCACAGCGTGGCCCACCGGGCCGGCCTATGGCCCACCCGCCGCGACTTCGATCACGAACTGGCGGGAGCTGTTCCCCGATCCGAAGCTGCGCCGGGTGATCGCGCAAGCCCTAGCCAATAGTCGTAACCTGAAGGTCGCAATCGCCCAGATCCAAGCGTCTCGCGCCCAATATCACGTCCAGCGCGCGGCGCTTCTGCCCACGATCAACGGCTCGGCGACGCCAAGCTTTGGACGCTCATATTCGGGCCTCCCGCCGGCGCTCGGCGCGGCCTATGAAACCTACAGCGACTACTCTGCCAGCGTCGGAACCACGTCCTACGAGCTGGACCTGTTCGGCAGGGTGCGCAGCCTGACCAAGGCGGCTCTGGAAAGCTACCTGGCCACCGACGCGGCGCGGCAAAGCACACAGATCAGCCTTATTGCTGAGGTCGGGACCGACTACCTGACCTATGCCGCCGACAGTTCCCTGCTCGCGGTCTCCCGCAGCACGGTGAAGAGCGCGCAATCCACCGTGGACCTGGCCCGGAAGCGGCTGGCCAGCGGCGTCTATTCGCAACTCGATGTCAGCGCCGCCGAAACGATCGTCGAACAGGCGAACGACGATGTCGCACGGTATGTCACCCAGGTCGCCCAGGACCTCAACGCCCTCACCCTGGCAGTTGGCGCGCCCGTGGCGCCGGAGGATCTGCCCACCGGCGTCGACGATCCGGCAGTCCACTTGGGGACGGCGGCATCCGCCCTTGGATCGGAGATCCTCCTGCAGCGACCGGATGTTAGGGAAGCCGAACACACCTTGAGAAGCGCCAACGCCAATATCGGCGCGGCCCGTGCAGCCTTCTTTCCAAAGATCACCCTCACCGGGTCAGGAGGCTCGGAAACCGCGTCACTCGCCAGCCTGTTCGCGCCGGGGTCGGGCGTATGGAGCTTTGGGCCCACCATAACTGTTCCGATCTTCGATGGCGGGGTGAACAAAGGTAATCTGGACTACGCCAGGGCCGAGGATCGGGTCGATCTCGCCCTCTATGAGCAGGCGATCCAGACCGCTTTCCGGGAGGTCGCCGACGCCCTGGCCCAGCATGGAACGATAGCGGAGCGCCTGCGCGCCCAGAATGCCCAGGTCGCCGCGGCGGCGGAGAGCCTGAAACTCGCCAGGGCCCTCTATGCTCGCGGGTCCGACAGCTATCTCGATGTCCTGACGGCTGAGCGGACATTCTACACCGCCCAGCAGTCCCTGATCGCTGTTCAGCTTATCGCCCAGGACAATATCGTCACCCTCTATAAGGTGCTGGGTGGGTCGCTAACGGATCGTGGCGCAGGGGCATAATCGAACATGGCGTTACCCGGAGGTGGATAGCGGCTCTTTGATCCTGGCGGCTGCCAGTCGTTCCAGAAATCGCCCAACCTCCGCATCCCTATGCAGGACATCCTTTCCCTCGTCGTCCCAGCGGCGCAGGCGCACGGCGTCCGCAGCGCCGGGCCTGAGGGCGAAAGCCTCGGCCTCATCGGGGGGCATGGTCCCCCCTTGAAGGGAAAGACTGAGGCGCGACGCGGCGCTCAGGCGATCAAAATAGGTCGGTTCAATGGCACAGAGATAACGTTTGGCCTGGACGTGCAGGGCGATCGGGGCAGTGACCTCAGGACCAAAGCCGCGCGATAGCCACATGGCGCCCAGGGCCTCATGCGCGAGGTCCCGACCATCCCCGGGGGCACTCTTTGAGTCCGGATGGAGAAAATGACCCACATCATGGAGAAACGCGGCGGCGATAAGATGGGGCGGCGCCTCCTCCGCCTCAGCCAAAAGCGCCGTCTGCACCATGTGGCTCTGAAGCGAGACACCCTCGCCATAATGATCGGCCCCATGCCGGGCGAAAAGCTCGCGGATTTCCTTCAAGATGTCCCGCATTGCCCAGGCTCCAGTCTGCGTCTCAACGCGCTCGCGCGGTCCCCAGAGATCATGGGTCAGGACCCGGCCGCCGCGCAGCGCCGTCATAAACAAAGTCTAGCACAGTCCTTTTCAAGGCGGGATCGCGACCCCTCTTGGGCGATCATGCGGCCGACCAAGCTTGCCGCGAATCCCCGCCAGGCGCCCATTTTACGCTGCATATTCTGATCTTTAACGGCGCCAATTCATCAGTACTCATAGTAACAAAAGGTCGTATTTGGCCGTCTGGAAATCTTTTTCCGCGTCCATGAGATGCATTGTCACGGAAATATCATCGAGTGCCGCTACGAAGTCACGACGGAAGCCAGAATTCGCGGGCTTCTGATTGACGTGACCTAACTTAACTGCGTTCGCAACGGAGTGCGAAGCTCCCGTTGAAGCGTCTGTTAAGTAAAATCTGTGGCGACCCGGGGGGTTATCTCATGCGACATAAGTATATGGTGTCCTGCGCAATGGCCGCGATTCTTGCTGGCTGTGCGGGTGTTAGCGTGGCGAATGCGGCGGATACGACNNCGCAGCGAGAATATCGAAAACGTCCCGAGCACCGTCCAGGCCTTCACCGGCGACACGCTCGACAAACTCGACGTGACCGACCTCGCGGGTATTTTGCGCTACACGCCCAATGTCACCTTCGCCAATAATGGTCCCGGCCAGGGCAACATCTTCATGCGGGGCCTTAGCGCTGGCTTCGCGGGCAACCAGTCCAGCGCCACTATCGGGAATTTTCCCAATGTCGCGCTCTATCTCGATGACCAGTCCATGCAGTTCCCGGCGCGGAACGTGGACATCTATCTGGTCGACATGGACCACATTGAGGTCCTTGAAGGTCCGCAGGGCACCCTGTTCGGCGGCGGAGCCGAGGCGGGGGCGCTCCGCTACATCACCAATAAGCCCAAGCTGAACGTGTTCTCGGGAAACGCGGAAGCCAGCTACGGCTTCACCGCCCACGGCGATCCGAACGCCAGCGCCAACGCAACCCTGAACATTCCGGTCATCCAGGATAAGCTGGCTGTCCGCCTGGTCATCTATGACGACAAGCAGGGCGGTTATATCGACAATGTGCCCAGCACCCTGACCCGGTCGAACAACGACCTTGGCAACTACTATCTGAACATCAAGCCGACGGCGGGAAAGTGCCCTAATGGTCTTCCCGCCGGCGCCAGCGGCTATTGCACCCTCCCCAACGCGCCCCAGGGAAACAACGCCGCCATCGCGGCCAACGCCCAGAACCCCACCACCTATACAGGCGCGCGCATTTCGGCGCTCTACCAAGTGAATGATAACTGGGATGTGCTGATCCAGGAAAGCCTCGAGAACCTCGATGCGGAAGGCATCTCGGCGGAATACCCGGTCGGGTCGGATTTTCAGAC
>PLFA01000037.1:0-125 GCA_003136615.1 Caulobacteraceae bacterium
AGCATGCTGATGGGCAGCGCCTACCAGAACTGGTTCGAGCCGGCGGGACCGCAACGCCCCACCTTGTATGTGGCCCGCGCCGACCTGCCCTTTTTCGAAGGCACGGGCTGGAAGGCGGGCGACGC
>PLFA01000037.1:182-6777 GCA_003136615.1 Caulobacteraceae bacterium
CCGCCGGCGCCCAGGTGTTCAACGCCGCGGTCATCCGCTGGGCCTGGGGGCTGGGAAAGCCCGGCTTCGTCAATCCGGCCTTTCAACGCTTCAGCGAAAACCTCGTGCGGGCCCTATCGGCCAAGACCTGACCGCGCTGTGATGGGGACGTGCGCCAGGCTCTCGCCAAAGAGCTCGCCGATCACCTCCTCGGCGATGGCGAAGGATGTGGACGCTCCCGTTCCACTCGTGACCATGACCAAACGAACGCCCTCGCGCGGGGCGTCGACGAACATCGGATGAGCGGCGGCGTGGGCATAGGAGCCGATCCAGCGGCTCACCACGGGCGGCGGGACGAGACCCGTGGCGACGGCGAATTCCGCCAGGATGAGGTCCTCCACGCGGGCGTTCATGAAGGGATCGGGCCTATCGCCATAATGGTGGCTGTCGCCGACAATGAGCTGGCCGTCTGTTCCCTGCGCGACGATCAGGTGGACGCCGTGTTCCAAAGCCTCGGCATGGGTCTTTTCGAGGCGCGCGCGAAGGGGCGCGGCCGCGGGAAGCTCTGAATAACCGAGGTACCGCACGAGGCTGAGATCGGACATCAAGGTCGCGGGGAGACGAAACCCAGGATCGGCGAGGCGCAACATGGTGAGGGTGGATTTGTCGACGCCCCGGGCGGCGATGGCCTCGGGAAAGAGCGAGACGAAATCATCGCCCGGGCAGACCACCGCGGCGGCGGCGCTGATCGGTCCACGAGAGGTTTCGATGCGGGGCGGGGCCACCGACAGAACCGCGGTCTTGGTCTGGAAGGTGACGCCATATTCGGCGGTGAGCCAGGCGGCCAGACGCGGAATGGCTTGGCGGGATTCCACGCGAATCTCATGCGGACTCCAAAGCGCGCCCTTCAGACTGGCGCCACCAAGGCCCGGGACCCGGCGATGCGCCTCATCAGGGGCGAGCAGCGCGCATCCCTCGCCCATCTCGGTCTCCAGAAAGGCCCTCGCCACCGCCAGGGACTCATCGAAGCGGAGAGAGACGACGAGCCCGCGTTGCGTGATGTCAATTCCCGCCCTGGGCGCGATGGCGTCCCAGATTTCGCGCGAGCGCCCCGCGCGACGCCAGGTTTCGCCCCGGGCCTGACCGGTGATGGTGATGAAGCCGAAGTTTCGGATCGACGCGCCATTGGCGGCGGCGTCACGCTCGATCACGATGACCCGCTTGCCGAGCCGGGCCGCGGCCATGGCATGGGCAAGGCCCAGAATTCCGCCGCCGATGATTGCGAGATCATAGGTCACAGGTTTTCGCGCGTGACCAAAAACGTGCGGAGCTTCGCAACCGCCGCATTTTTTTTCTGAAGCATATTGACGCGAAGGCCCGCGGACAACACATACAGTGTCGCCGCGGGTATCCCCCCCGTTCTCGCGGCCAGACTGGCCCGGCAGAGTGCTATCTCGCCGGGCCTTTTTTTATTAAATGCGAGGCTTCGGCAAGGGCGCCCTTCACGGCGACGCCACTCGCGCGACAGAAGTGTCACAAATGCCACAGTCGGCGCGCCCCCCGGACGATTTGGTCCGGCGTGCCAGGGGGCCGAAACCGCTGATTTCAAAGCCCTATGCCGCATTTTTGATCGTCGCGAAGGCGACCACAGCGGGCCGGGGAGCGCCCCAAAGCTTCGCCACAATTGAGGCCGCGCGGTCAGATTAGAGTCCTTGGGCGACACTATTAAGACGGGCATAGGCGCCGCCCAGGGCGACGAGATCGTGATGGCGTCCCTCTTCGATGATCTGGCCGTCCTGAAAGACAAGAATGCGATCCGCGCCACTGATGGTCGACAGCCTGTGGGCGATGATGATGGTCGTCCGCCCAGACATCAGTTCCTCGCTCGCCGCCTGAACCTGGGCCTCGGTTTCAACGTCGAGCGACGATGTCGCCTCATCCAGAACCAGGATCGGCGCGTCGGCCAGAAAGGCGCGGGCCATGGCGACCCTCTGCCGCTCGCCCCCCGAGAGCTTCACGCCGCGCTCGCCCACGAGGGTCTGATAGGCCTTCGGCAGGGCGGTGATGAAATCGTGGGCGCGGGCCCGCCGCGCGGCCAGGGTGATCTCGGCCTCCGTGGCGCCAGGCCTCGCATAGGCGATGTTCTCGGCGATGGTTCGATGGAAGAGGGCGGGATCTTGCGGCACGACGGCCACCGCCCGCCTGAGGCTGGCTTGAGTGACCCGCGCGATATCCTGGCCGTCGATGAGAATGCGCCCGCCCGTCACGTCATAGAGGCGCTGCACCAGCTTGACGAAGGTGGACTTCCCCGAGCCCGTAGGACCCACCAGCGCGACGCGTTCGCCTGGGCGGATGACCAGATCGAAGCCATCATAAAGCGGCCCCGCGGCGCTTTTGTAGCGGAACGACACCTGCTCGAAGACGATCTCGCCCCGCTGTCCGGCGAAAGGGCCCGCGTTCGGGGCGTCCGCGACCTGGGGCGCCGTGAGGGCATAGCGGGCCACATCCTCCACATCGGCCAGACCCCGCTGCGCCATGCGGATATTCTCGCCGATGTTGCGCAGATAGCCGCTCATGACCAGAAACGAGGTGATCACGAAGGCGACGCCGCCGGCGCTGGCTTCCCCCCGGGCCCAGCTGCGGATCACAAGGCCCGTCAGACCCGCCTGCAAGAGGCCCAGCAGAATATTCTGCACCAACCAAACGTCGGTATAGCGGATCCATGTCTTGACCGTGGCGCGGCGCCAATCCTCGGTGACGCGGGCGATCCGCGCTTCCTCGCGACCCTCGGCCCCGAAGCTTTTCACGGCGGGATTTGAGGAGATCGCATCGGCCAGGGCGCCGCCGATCCGTGAGTCCATGGCCACGGAGCGCAGATTGGCCTGGCGCACATAGACCTCGGTCAAGATCATATTGGCGCCGATATAGAGGATCACCAGAACCAGAGAGAAGCCGCCGACCCAGGGCCAGCGCAGGATCATCTGTACCGACAGGCCGACGAGAATGAGCAGGGCCGGACCGATCCAGATCACAAGGGAATCGGCCACCACGTCATAACCCCACATGGCGCGGGAGAGACGCCGGACGGTGGCGCCGGCAAAGGTGTCGCCATGCCAGTCCGCGGAAAAGCTCTGGACCCGGGCGAAACCCTCGTCGGTCATCTCCTTCATCGTGGACGCCGCGAGGGGGCTCCAGAACCGCATGGCGCCGTTGCGCAGGAGCGCGAAGCCGAAATAGACCGCGACGAAGAACAGCCAGGCCGCCCAGGCCGTTCCCGCATGGGCGGGCCCCCGCACCGCCGCATCCACAAGGGCCTGGGAGGCCTGGGGCACGAGAAGTTCACAGGCGATGGCCGCGAGGGTCAGGCCCACCGTGAGAGTCATGAGACCAGGACGCCGGCGCCAATAACCGCCGATGAAGGCGATGACCTGACCGTTCGAGAGCTGGCGCCGGCGCGCGCTCTCGTCGTCCTCATACTGCTCCATGGCGCGAAAACCCCTGATCGTTCACATAGACGCCTCGCCTTCTTGCGTGCAGGCGCCGGTGACGATTGTTGGCCATATGAACATGAAAGCCACAGGCGGATGAAGGCCCCAAAAACGTGAAGCCAGAACCATGAAGCCAGNNATTGGGGGGGCGCCGCGCATCACTTCCCCGCTCCCCGACGCGGCGGCCGCCAATTGGGTGGACCGTCATGCGCCGGCTGCCCTGCGGCCCTGGCTCAAACTCGCGCGGCTGGACCGCCCCGTGGGGATCTGGCTCTTGATGCTTCCCACCTGGCAAGGCGCGGCCCTGGCGGCGGCGATGAACCATGCGCTTCCCAGCCTGAAACTTCTGGGTCTCTTCGCGATCGGGGCGGTGCTGATGCGGGCGGCGGGTTGCGCGGTTAACGACATGGCCGATCGCCGCATGGATGCGCGGGTGGCGCGCACGGCGGGGCGGCCTCTGGCCAGCGGTCAAATCAGCATGACCGGCGCCGCCCTCTTCGCTCTGGCCTGCGTCCTGGGGAGCCTCGCGGTGCTCCTGTCACTCAATCTGGCGAGTTTGTGGATCGCCGCCGCCGCGCTTCCCCTGGTCGTCATCTACCCGTTCATGAAGCGGATCACCTGGTGGCCCCAGGCCTGGCTCGGCCTCACCTTCAACTGGGGAGTCTTGCTGGGCTTCGGCGCGGCCCTGGGAGGCCCCACGCTGGGACACACAATCATCACGGGCGGACTGGCGGCCGCGCTGACGACGCCCAGCGCGGTTTTCGCCTGGCTGATCTGGCCCGCGCCTCTCGCCCTCTATGCCGGGGGCGTGTTCTGGACGCTTGGCTATGACACGATCTACGCCATCCAGGACATGGCCGACGATGTGGCCGCAGGCGTGAAATCCTCCGCCCTAAGGCTTGGGACCCACGCCCCCGCGGCGATACGACTCTTTTATGCGATCAGCTTACTGCTCGCCCTCGCGGCCGGCGGTCTCGCCCACCTGGGGCCACTGTTCTTCCTGGGGCTCATCCCGCTCGCCGCCCATCTTGAATGGCAGGTCCGTCGGCTAGACCCCAATGATCCCGCCGAAGCCCTGATCCTTTTCAAATCGAACACCGTGGCGGGCGTCATCTTGTTCTGCGCCCTGGCCGCGGGAGTCTGGCGCGTCTAAGAACAGATCGCCCTGGATTAACTTGAGCTTCACCCGGACTCGGCATGGCTTGCCGTTTGACTCCTAAGGGATAGGCCATGGACAGTTCCGCCGACCAGATCATCGTCGCCGACTGCATCGCGGCCATGGCCGATCTGCCAGAGAAGTCGGTGGACATGATCTTCGCCGACCCGCCCTATAATCTGCAGCTGGGGGGCGAACTGCTGCGTCCCGACAACTCCGTTGTTGACGCCGTCACCAACGACTGGGACCAGTTCGCCTCCTTCGAGGCCTATGACGCCTTCACCACGGCCTGGCTGACCGCGGCGCGCCGGCTGCTGAAAGATGACGGCTCGCTCTGGGTCATCGGCAGCTATCACAATATCTTCCGCGTCGGTCGCGCGGTGCAGGACGCGGGCTTCTGGGTTCTGAACGACGTGATCTGGCGCAAGGCCAACCCCATGCCGAACTTCAAGGGCACAAGGTTCACCAACGCTCATGAGACCCTGATCTGGGCCGCCAAGTCGCGCGGCGCGCGGCGTTACGCCTTCAATTATGACGCCATGAAGATGGCCAATGACGAAGTGCAGATGCGCTCGGATTGGTCCCTGCCGGTTTGCTCCGGGGAGGAGCGGGTCAAGGACGCGTCTGGCGCCAAGGCCCATCCGACCCAGAAGCCAGAGGCGCTTCTTCACCGCGTCATTCTGGCCGCCAGCCAGCCCGGGGACATCATCCTCGATCCCTTTTTCGGCGTGGGCACGACGGGCGCCGCGGCCAAAAGGCTAGGCCGGCGATTTATCGGCATCGAGCGGGACGAAGGCTATGCCGCCCTGGCCAGGGCGCGCATCGACAAGATTGTCCCGGCGGCCCTCAAGGATCTGGAGGTCACAGGCTCGCGGAAGTCGGAGCCCCGCATTCCCTTCGGCCAGATCGTTGAGGAGGGCCTCTTGAGCCCCGGCGATGTGCTGTGGTGCCCCAAGGGCCGTCATCAGGCCAAGGTGCGCCCCGACGGCAGCCTTTCGGCGGGACCCTTGAGCGGATCGATCCACAAGATGGGCGCCATGATGGAGTCGCAGCCCGCCTGCAATGGGTGGACCTATTGGCATATCCAGACCGACCGGGGGCTGCAGCCCATAGATGTTCTGCGCGCCCAGGTGAGGGCGCGGCTGGCCTAAAGATCCAGGGACGGACGCGCCAGCAGACGCAGGGCCTTGGCGAAAAGGCTCGGTGTTTCCACGACAGCAGCGTCCAACGGCGTCCAGATGAAATCGCCGTCGCCTTGGACATCGGACGCGGCCAGGACCGTGAGGTCGAGACTGAAATGGGTGAAGGCGTGGCTCACCTCACCCACGGATCGCCAGGATCCGGGGCCCGGCGCATGGCCCAAGCCCTCGTCGCGGGGCCAAGGCGCGGCGCGCCACGCTGTCGTCGGCAGACCGAGCATGCCGCCCAGAAGGCCGCGCGGCGGACGCCTGACCAGGCCGACATGCGAGTCACGCATGATGGCGAAGACAACCCCATAGCGGTGCGGTGACGCGGCTTTCTCAAGGCGCCGAGGTAGGCTCGCGGCCACGCCGTCGGCCAGACCCCGACAATCGGAACGCAGGGGGCAGACGGGGCAATCAGGCGAGCGAGGTCGGCAGATGGTCGCGCCCAGATCCATCAGGGCCTGGGCCCAGTCGCCGGGGCGCCTGTCGTTTACCAGGTTCTGGGCGAGGCGCTTGAGTTCGGGTTTGGCGTCAGGAAGCGGCGTCTCCACCGCGAAAAGGCGCGCCATGACCCGTTCGACATTGCCATCCACCACATTGGCGGGGCGGTCGAAGGCGATGGCGGCGACGGCGGCGGCGGTGTAGGGGCCCACGCCCGGTAGGGCGCGAAGGCCGGCTTCCGTATCCGGAAAACGCCCGCCGTGGTCATGGGTCACGGCCCGGGCGCAGGCCAGGAGATTGCGGGCGCGGGCGTAGTAGCCAAGGCCCGCCCAGGCGGCCATCACCTC
>PLFA01000127.1 GCA_003136615.1 Caulobacteraceae bacterium
GATGGTCCGGACGGGCGTTGGACGCCCAAAATCCTCAGTATCCTCGAACAGAAAAACGCCCACGCGACCTTCTTCGTCATCGGCCAGAATATGCAGGAGCGGCCCGACATCGTTCAGCGGGAGGTGCGCGACGGCGACATGGTGGGCAACCACACCTGGACCCATCCCAATATCGGCCTGACCCCGCTCGCCCAGACCGACCTGGAGATCAACACCACCCAGCGCCTGTTCCAGGTTCTGACCGGGCGGTCCATGCGCCTCTTTCGGCCACCTTACTTTGGGGATGCGGAGCCTTCGACGCCGGGAGAAGTCGATCCTCTGATTCTGGCCCAACGCCTGGGCTATCTGATCGTCGGCCTGCGCATCGATCCCGATGACTGGAAGAAGCCGGATCCCGCCCTGATCGTTCAGCGCACCCTGGATGATCTTCAGATCACAGGCGAACATGCCGGTCAGGTCGTGCTGCTGCATGATGCCGGAGGCGATCGCAGCCGCACCGTGGAGGCCCTCCCCACCCTCATCGACGAGCTCCGCGCCCAGGGCTATCACCTGGTCACCATCGACCAGCTCGCGGGAATGAGCCGCGCCGACGCCCTGCCGCCCACCTCCCGGTCCAGCATTTCCCTCTTTCTGGATAGAATCGGGTTTGGCTTCTTTCGTTACGTGAACGACGCCATGCAGGACCTCTTCATCGTCGCGATCGTGCTGGGGCTTCTGCGTCTCGCCTTCCTGGCGATCCTCTCCCTCTGGCATCGTTTCCGCGAGCCCTCGCGCGATCCGCCTCTGCTGGATCCCGAGACCGGGCCCATGATCAGCGTGCTCATTCCCTGTTTTAACGAAGAGAAGGTGATCGTTCAGTCGGTAAGCCGCATCCTGGCCTCGGATTGGAGACATCTGGAGGTGTTGGTGCTGGACGACGGCTCCGGCGACGCCACGGCCAAGGTGGTCCGCGAAGCCTTCGGGAATGAGCCCCGCGTGGCCCTCCTGTCCTTCGAAAACGGCGGCAAGGCCCGCGCCCTCAATCGGGGCTTGGCCGCGACCCGGGGCGAGATCATCGTCGCCCTTGACGCCGACACGCTGTTTCCGCCCGACACCCTGGGACGCTTGGCGCGGTGGTTCGCCGACGCCAAGGTGGGCGCCGTGGCCGGCAACGCCCTGGTGGGCAACCGGTTGAACCTGATCACCCGCTGGCAGGCCCTGGAATATGTCACCGCCCAGAACCTGGAGCGACGCGCCCTGGCGGCGCTGGGCGCGGTGACCGTGGTGCCCGGGGCCGTGGGCGCCTGGCGTCGCGCGGTGCTGACCTCACTGGGTGGCTATCCCGCCGACACCCTGGCGGAGGATCAGGATCTTACCCTGGCCGTTCAACGCGCTGGCTGGCAGGTGGAGTTCGACTCCTCCGCCCGGGCCTATACCGAGGCGCCCGACACCGTGCGGGGCCTGCTCAATCAGAGGTTCCGCTGGTCCTTCGGCACTCTGCAATGCTTGTGGAAGCACCGCGCGGGGCTCTTCAACATCAAGCGCCCGGTGCTGGGCTTCGTCGCCTTGCCGCAGATCTGGCTGTTTCAGATCTTCCTGACCGTCGCCGCCCCCCTGGTGGACCTGGCCATCGTCTCGTCGCTGGCCTGGGCGATCTACGGGCGCTTCTTTCACCCGGTCGAGTGGTCGCCGGANNCTCGTCTGGCTGCCCGCCCAGCGCTTCGGTTACCGCCAGCTCATGTATTATGTGGTGGTGAAATCGGTGCTCACCGCCGTGCGCGGCTATCGCGTGGGCTGGGGCAAGCTTGAGCGGCGGGCCACGGCGGTGATGGGGAAGGCGGCCTGAGGGCGGAGATAGTCCCCGGTTTCGGTTGCCTTGCCCTAGGGCGCCTTCCTATAAGCGAGCCGCCGTTCGGTTCGGTCTGCCGCCAGGGTCACGCCACATGAATATCCACGAGCACCAGGCCAAGGCGATCCTCGCCAAATATGGCGCGCCCACGCCCCAGGGCCATGCCGCCTATACGGTGGACGAGGCGGTCTCGGCGGCCGAGACCCTGGGCGGGCCCGTCTGGGTGGTGAAGGCGCAGATCCATGCCGGCGGCCGGGGCAAGGGCGGGGGGGTCAAGCTGGCCAGGTCCATCGCGGATGTTCGCGCCGAGGCCGAGCGCATGCTGGGCATGACCCTGATCACCCATCAGACCGGGCCGCATGGGCGCCTGGTGAGCCGGCTCTATATCGAGGAGGGCGCCGACATCGCCCGCGAGCTCTATCTCTCGCTTCTGGTGGATCGCGAGACCAGCCGGGTGGCCGTGGTCGCCTCCACCGAGGGGGGCATGGATATCGAAGAGGTGGCCCATTCCACGCCGGAAAAGATCATCACCTTCTCCATCGATCCGGCCACGGGCCCCTGGCCCCATCACGCCGCTCTCCTCGCCAAGGCCCTGAACCTCACCGGCGATCAGGCCAAACAGGTGCGCACCTTGTTGCCGGCGCTCTATGCCGCGTTCAAGGGCGAGGACATGAGCCTGTTGGAGATCAATCCCCTGATCGTCACAGGCGCCGGCAAACTCGTGGTGCTCGACGCCAAGGTCTCCTTCGACGACAACGCCCTCTATCGCCACCCGGAAATCGTCGCCCTGCGGGACACCGCCGAGGAAGACCCCAAGGAAATCGAAGCCTCCAAGTACGAACTCTCCTATATAGCCCTGGATGGCGAGATCGGCTGCATGGTGAACGGCGCGGGCCTCGCCATGGCGACCATGGACATCATCNNATCATCAAGCTCTATGGCGCCGAGCCCGCGAACTTCCTCGATGTGGGCGGCGGCGCCTCCAAGGAAAAGGTCACGGCGGCCTTCAAGATCATCACAGCTGACCCGAACGTGAAGGGCATTCTGGTGAACATCTTCGGCGGCATCATGCGTTGCGACATCATCGCCGAGGGCGTGGTGGCCGCGGTTCGGGAAATGGGCCTCGCCGTCCCCCTGGTGGTGCGACTGGAAGGCACCAATGTGGAGCTGGGCAAAAAGATCATCACCGAGAGCGGGCTCAATGTGATCGCCGCCAATGATCTCGCGGACGGCGCGGCCAAGATCGTCAAGGCGGTTCGGGCGGCTTAGGACGAGAGGGCGGCGACGCCCACGAGACTTGAAAGAGGATAACGCCTTGGCTTCACACCTCTCCGCCACGCTCGCCGTGCTCGCCCTCGCGGGGCTAGCCACGGGCACCCGCGCCCAGGCGACCGATCCGATCTTCGCCGCCTTTCACGATGTGTGCATGGCCGCCGACACCGATCCCGCGGGGGTGACGACAGCCGCCGGGGCCCAGGGCTGGACCGCTGGCGGCGTGCCCGGTCAGCCGATCCCCGGATTCGCGGTCACCGACAAGGTCACGGAGACCAAGAAGATCGGCGAGGCGAACCTTACCCTCTTTTCCTGGAAGGGCGCCAAAGGCCCTGTGATGGCGTCCGAGTGCCAGATGCAGGTCAGCGAGGCGAACCTCGCAGGTCTTCAGAGAGACGCTGCGGCGGTCCTCGGCTTCGCTCCCAGCGACAACACGCCGGCCAAGATCGTGTTTCAGTACGCCGGGCCCGCCAGCGCCCCGCACCCGATTTCGGACAAGAGCCAATTTGACGCCGCGGCCGGCGGCGGTGGACTTTACATCCTGACCTTATCGGGGGCAGGCAAGGGCGCCTTCCTGGAACTGCTCAAGATCCACAAATAGGGGCGCGCCCCGACCCCATCTCGTACCTTCCCCGCGACCTTAGAGAACCACTCCATGTCCATTCTGATTGGCTCCGAAACCCGCGTCATCTGCCAGGGCGTGACCGGCGCGCAGGGCACCTTCCACACCGAGCAGGCCATTGCCTACGGCACCGCGATGGTGGGCGGCGTATCGCCCGGCAAGGGCGGATCGACTCATCTGGGCCTGCCCGTCTTCGACACCGTCAGCGAAGCGGCCGCCGCCACCCAGCCGGACGCCTCGGTGATCTATGTCCCGCCGCCCTTCGCCGCCGACGCCATTCTGGAGGCCATTGACGCCGAGATCCCGCTTATCGTCTGCATCACCGAGGGCATTCCGGTGGCGGATATGGTGGCGGTCAAGCGCGCGCTCTCCGGCTCCGCCTCGCGCCTGATTGGCCCCAATTGCCCGGGTGTCCTGACGCCTGGCGCCTGCAAGATCGGCATCATGCCCGGCAATATCTTTCGCAACGGCTCGGTGGGCGTGGTTTCCCGCTCGGGCACGCTCACCTACGAGGCCGTGTTCCAGACGAGCCAGGTGGGCCTCGGCCAAACCACTGCGGTGGGCATTGGCGGCGATCCGGTGAAAGGCACCGAATTCATCGACATCCTGGAGATGTTCCTGGCCGATCCGGCCACGGAGTCGATCATCATGATCGGCGAGATCGGCGGCTCCGCCGAAGAAGATGCGGCGGCCTTCATCAAGGCGTCGAAGATCCGCAAGCCCATGGTTGGCTTCATCGCCGGCCGCACCGCGCCGCCGGGCCGGCGGATGGGCCATGCCGGGGCGATTATCTCTGGCGGCAAAGGCGGGGCTGAAGACAAGATCTCGGCCATGGAAGCGGCCGGCATCCGTGTCTCGCCATCGCCCGCGGCCCTCGGCCAGACGCTTCTGGAAGTGCTTAAAGCCGCCTGAGGCGGTACGCCTGGACGCGCGGCAGCCGGGTCCCCACATATCGATGGGGCGCGAGGCGCCTCACATTCTCTACCCCGGATTAGGACTCATGACTCCCGACGAACAAGATCTTCTGCAGCGTTTTCTCCAGGATCTCACCCAGACGCGGCCCGGCCCGAAGGATCCGGACGCCGACGCCATGATCAGCCAGGCGCTGCGATCATCCCCGGACGCGGCCTATGTGCTGGTTCAGCACGCGATTCTCTCGGACCAGGCGCTGCATGCCGCCCAGGACCAGATCGCTCAGCTTCAGGGCCAGTTGCGCGGCGCTCCGGCTCAGGCGGCGCCAACGACCTTCCTTGGCGGGCGCAGCCCCTGGGCTCAGGCCGCCGCGCCGGCGCCCGATCAGTATCAGGCCGCGCCGCCGCCGCCCGCGCCCGGATTCTTCGGGGCGGGGCCGTTCAACAATAGCGGCGGTCTCGGGAGTTTCCTGCGTAGCGCCGGAACCACCGCCGCGGGAGTCGCCGGCGGCGCCCTGCTCTTCGAGGGCGTCAGCAGCCTCTTCGGAGGCCATGGCGGGGGTTTTGGTGGATTTGGCGGCGGTTTCGGCGGCCAACCCGCGGAGGTGGTCGAGAACAACTATTACGGCGACCAGGGCGGCGGCGATCCCGGCGCCGACTGGGGCGGCGGTGGCGGAGATGACGGCGGTTCTTTCGATACCTGAGCTGGGTGCATGAGGTTTGAAGGCGCGCAAACTGATCAATTGTCATCCGGCCGCCGCGATTTTTCTTAAGGCGGACCGCTAAGGGTTCATCGAAGATACACCTTAGGGTAGTTAAGTAAGCACGCGCCGTCGCTCCCCGAGGATTTGTGGGCGACGCGGGACGAGAGACAATGGCCGACGACTCCGGACGATTGAACGATATTCTGGCGGAAACCGCCTTCCTCTATGGGGCCAATGCGGCGTTCGTGGAGGATCTACAGGCCAAGTGGGCGGCTGACCCAACATCAGTGGCGCCCTCCTGGCGGGAATTCTTCGCCACCCTGGCCGATTCGCCGGACGCCGTGCGCCATGCGGAGACACCGCCAACCTGGACGCCTGACGCCCCTGCCGCGGCGCGGCCCGATTGGCTGAGCGCCATCGATGGCCTGTGGCCGGTGGTGGAGGCCAAGCTTGGCCAGAAGATCGCGTCCCAGTCGCCGGGCGCCAGTCAGGATGAGATCCGCGCCAGGACTCTCGATTCCCTGCGCGCCATCATGATGATCCGGGCCTATCGCATGCGCGGCCATCTCAAGGCTCACCTCGATCCCTTGGGCATCGCGGTGACCGACGGCGACGCGTCCGAACTCGACCCAGCCACCTATGGATTTTCCGAGTCCGATTTCGACCGGCCCATCTTCCTGGACTTCGTGCTGGGCCTGGAGACCGCGTGCCTGCGCGATATCCTGGCGATCCTGCGGCGCACCTACTGCGGCAATGTCGGCGTGCAATACATGCACATCAGCGATCCGGCCGAGAAGGCGTGGATGCAGAGGCGCATCGAGGGCCGCGACAACGAAATCATTTTCACCAAGGAAGGCAAGATCGCCATCCTCAAGAAGCTGATCGAGGCGGAAGGCTTCGAGCGATTTCTGGCCCGTCGCTATCCCGGCGCCAAGCGCTTCGGTCTGGATGGCGCCGAGGCCGCCGTGCCGGCCCTGGAGCAGATCATCAAGCGCGGGGGCGCCCTGGGCGTCAGAGACATCATTCTCGGCATGCCCCATCGCGGGCGCTTGAATGTTCTGGCCGCGGTGATGGGTAAGCCCTACCGGGCCATCTTCCACGAGTTCCAGGGCGGAACGTCTCTGCCTGAGGACATCGAAGGCTCGGGCGATGTGAAATACCACCTGGGCGCCTCCTCGGACCGGGAGTTCGACGGCAACACCGTGCACCTCTCGCTCACGGCCAATCCGAGCCACCTGGAAATCGTGAACCCGGTGGTCCTGGGCAAGGCTCGCGCCAAGCAGGCCTTCACCTTAAGGGAAAATCGCGACGCCGGACGGGGTCATGTCCTGCCTCTTCTCATGCATGGCGACGCCGCTTTCGCCGGCCAGGGCGTGGTCGCGGAATGCTTCAATCTCATGGGCATTCGCGGCTATCGGACGGGCGGGGCCGTCCATTTCATTGTCAATAACCAGATCGGCTTCACCACCAACCCTCGATACAGCCGAACAAGCCCTTATCCCTCGGACAGCGCCTTGATGGTTGAGGCGCCCATCTTCCACGTCAATGGCGATGATCCCGAGGCGGTGACCTTCGCCACCCGCGTCGCGGTGGAATATCGCCAGGAATTCGCCAAGGACGTGGTCATCGACATGTTCTGCTATCGCCGCTTCGGCCATAACGAAGGCGACGATCCCACCATGACCCAGCCCCTTATGTACCGGTCCATCAGGGCTCATCCCTCCACCCGTGAAATCTATTCGCAGCGCTTGGTGGCCGAAGGCGTGGCCACGGCGGAGGAGGTCGAGACATGGGTGGCTGAGTTCGCCGCCTTCCTCGATCAGGAGTTTGAAGCGGGCAAGACCTGGCACGCGGACCGGGCCGATTGGCTTGACGGCAAGTGGGCGGGTTTGGCCCTCCCCAAGACCGAAGAGCGGCGCGGCGATACCGCCGTCCCGCGCCAGAAGCTCAAGGATCTGGGCGCTAAATTCACGGCGATCCCCGAAGGCCTGGATGTCCATAAGACGGTGGCCCGGGTCATCGAGTCACGTCGCCAGGCCATCGCCACTGGCGAGGACCTCGACTGGGCGACCGGTGAACATCTGGCCTTCGCGAGCCTGCTCGATCAGGGCTTTCCCGTGCGCTTGTCCGGCCAGGACAGCGTCCGTGGCACCTTCGTCCAGCGGCACTGCGACCTGATCGACCAGACCACCGAGGTTCACTACACGCCTCTACAGCACCTGCGCCCGGGCCAAGCCCATTTCGAGGCTCTGGATTCCGCGCTCTCGGAAGTGGCGGTCCTGGGCTTTGAATACGGCTTCTCCCTCACCGATCCCAAGACCTTGACCCTTTGGGAGGCCCAGTTCGGTGACTTCGCCAATGGGGCCCAGGTCGTGATCGACCAGTTCGTGTCCTCCGCCGAGCGCAAGTGGCTCAGGATGTCAGGTCTCGTGATGCTGCTGCCTCACGGCTATGAAGGCCAAGGGCCGGAACACTCCTCCGCGCGGCTTGAGCGCTATCTGCAGCTCTGCGCCGAGGACAATATGCAGGTGGCCAACTGCACCACCCCGGCCAACTATTTCCACATCCTGCGTCGCCAGATGCTGCGCGAATTCCGCAAGCCCCTGATTCTGATGACGCCCAAGTCGCTCCTGCGGCACAAGAAAGCCGTCTCAAGCCTGGCGGACATGGCCGAAGGATCCTCCTTCCACCGCGTCCTGCGCGACGACGCCGAGGCGGGCCGCCACACGAGCCTCAAACTCAAGGCTGACGCAAAGATCCGTCGGGTCGTTCTCTGTTCCGGCAAGGTTTATTATGACCTGTTGGAAGAACGCGAAAAGCGCGGGGCGGACGACATCTATCTGATGCGTCTGGAGCAGTTTTATCCGTGGCCGATGAAGTCGCTGAGTAGTGAATTGGCGCGCTTCAAGGATGCGGAACTCGTCTGGTGCCAGGAAGAGCCTAAGAACATGGGCGGCTGGACCTTCGTCGATCCCTGGCTGGAGCTTACCCTCGCCAAGCTCAATATCGCCGCCAAGCGCGCGCGTTATGCTGGCCGACCGGCTTCCGCCTCAACCGCCGCGGGTCAGATGAGCCGGCACATGAAAGAGCTGCAAACCTTCCTGGCCCAGGCGCTGGGCTGATATCACGGCTGCCCCAATCCCTTTCGCGCTTAAGAGGTCGGCGCCGCGCTCAAGAGCGGCGGGCCTGACAATCCGGAGACCGCGTCTACCATGACCGACATCATGACCCCCGCGCTCGGCGAATCCGTCACCGAGGCGACAGTCGCGCGTTGGGCCAAGAAGGCCGGAGAGGCGGTCAAGCGCGATGAGGTGATCGTCGAACTTGAGACCGACAAGGTGAGCCTCGAAGTGTCCGCGCCCGAGGACGGGGTCTTAAGCGAAATCAACGCTGAGGAAGGCGCCACGGTGGTTCCCGGCCAGAAGCTGGGTGTCGTGGGCGCTGGGACGGCCGCGGCCAAGTCGGCCCCGCCCGCTGCGTCCAAGGCTGAGCCGCCTCCGCCCGCGCCCAAGGCCGAAGCCGCGCCCGCCGCCACGGCGGACCCCGCGCCGGTCACCGCCGCGGCCGCGACGCTTCCCCCCTCCGTGCGTCGTATCGTCGAGGAGAGCGGACTGGACCCCGCCGGCGTCTCCGGGACGGGAAAGGACGGGCGACTGACCAAGGGCGACGCCCTGGCCGCCTTGGCCGCGCGCGCCGCCCCCCCGGCCGCCGCGCCCGTCGCTCGGCCGGTCCGGGAGATCCATGAACGCGAGGAGCGGGTTCCAATGACCCGCTTGCGTCAGACCATCGCGCGGCGCCTCAAGGAGGCGCAACAGACGGCGGCCATGCTGACGACCTTCAACGAGGTCGATATGAGCGCGGTCATGGCGCTTCGCAATCAGTACAAGGACGTTTTCGAAAAGCGCCACGGGGTGAAGCTCGGCTTCATGGGGTTCTTCGTGAAGGCCTGTATCTTCGCGCTGAAGGATGTCCCGGCGGTGAACGCAGAGATCGACGGGACCGACCTCGTTTATAAGAACCACTATGATATCGGGGTCGCGGTGGGGACCGAGAAGGGTCTGGTGGTCCCGGTTCTTCGGGATGCGGACGAACTCACCCTGGCCGGCGTGGAAAGCGGCATCGCCGCCCTCGGCAAGAAGGCCAGGGATGGGCATCTCGCTTTGGAGGACCTGCAGGGGGGCACCTTCACCATTTCCAATGGCGGGGTTTATGGCTCCCTGATGTCCACGCCGATCCTCAACGCCCCGCAGTCCGGCGTTCTGGGAATGCACAAGATCCAGGATCGGCCGGTGGTCGTCGGCGGCCAGATCGTCGTGCGGCCCATGATGTATCTGGCGCTGTCCTATGATCACCGGGTTGTGGACGGCCAGGGCGCCGTGACCTTCCTGGTCAAGGTCAAGGAACACATCGAGGATCCCCAGCGCCTATTGCTGGACGTCTGAGCCTCTCACATCCACAAGGAAAAGGGGCCGTTCACATGGCCGAATATGATGTCGTCATCATCGGTGGCGGCCCTGGCGGCTACAATGCGGCGATCCGCGCCGGGCAACTAGGCCTGAGGGCCGCCTGTGTGGAGCTGCGGGGGACCCTCGGCGGCACATGCCTCAACGTGGGCTGCATTCCGTCTAAGTCACTGCTCCACGCCTCGGAGCTCTATGAGCTCGCGGTAAAGGACTTCGCGGGCCTGGGCATTGATGTGGAGGCCAAGCTCAATCTGCCCGCCATGATGAAGCAGAAGGCCGAGTCCGTGGGGCAACTCACCAAGGGCATCGAATTCCTCTTCAAGAAGAACAAGGTGGACTGGATCAAGGGCGCGGGTCGGCTGGCGGGGCCAGGCAAAGTGGAGGTCACCGCCCCCGACGGAACCGTCTTAATCCTTGAAACCAAGGCGATCGTCATCGCCACCGGCTCAGAGCCCGCGCCGCTGCCTGGGGTGAGCGTGGACCAAGGGCGAATCGTCGACTCCACGGGGGCCCTGGACTTGCCGGAGGTCCCCAAGCATCTGGTGGTGATCGGCGCCGGGGTGATTGGCCTGGAACTGGGCTCCGTCTGGCGCCGGCTCGGGGCGGCGGTGACTGTGGTGGAGTTTTTGGACCGCATCACGCCGACGCTCGACGGCGACACCGCCAAGACACTGCAACGCACCCTGACCAAACAGGGCATGGTCTTCAAATTGGGGGCTAAGGTCACCGGCGCCACGCTCACCAATAAGGGCGTCACCCTCAACATCGAACCCGCGGCCGGCGGCCCGGCGGAGACCCTGGAGGCGGACTATGTGCTGCTCGCCATTGGTCGACGGCCGTTCACCCAGGATCTGGGTCTGGAGACAGCGGGCGTGACCGTCGATCGTCGGGGCTTCATCGAAACGCATCACTTCGCCACCAATGTTCCGGGGATTTACGCCATTGGCGATGTGACCCAGGGCCCCATGCTCGCTCACAAGGCCGAAGACGAAGCCGTGGCCTGCATCGAGGTCATCTCCGGCAAAGCTGGCCACGTGAACTATGCGGTCATTCCCAATGTTATCTACACCTTCCCCGAGGTGGCTGCGGTCGGGGCCACGGAGGAGGAGCTGAAGGCGGACGGCGTCGCCTATAAGGTCGGGAAGTTTCCTTTCAGCGCCAATTCCCGCGCCAAGGTCAATCACGAGGCGGAGGGCTTCGTTAAGGTCCTGGCCGACGCGAACACCGACAAGATCCTGGGCGTTCACATGATCGGGCCCGATGTGAGTGAGATGATCGGCGAATATTGCGTGGCCATGGAGTTTGGCGCCTCTTCCGAAGACGTGGCCCGCACCTGCCACCCCCACCCCACACGCTCGGAGGCCCTGCGCCAGGCGGCCATGGGGGTGGAGGGCTGGACGATGCAGGTCTAGGCGCAGAGCCGATCTCATCGACTGAAGTGCGCGTGGTCGCTGACGCAATTTCGCCACGCATGGCCGAATTCCGCCCCTTTACAGTGACGCTTTCTTGACGCGCGTCACACCCGCAATTCACCTTCGCCCCCAGAGGTTGATGGAACCTCGTCGTTGAGGCGCATTGGCGTCGCCGACCGAGGCGGCCTCGCGCCGGGTGGAGGTCGCGACATGCCGAACTGCAAGCCCCGTTCATGGCTGCTGGGAACCACAAGCGTCGCCGCCGCGACCTTGATCTGCTTGGCCGCTCCAGCCGCAACGGCCCAGACGAGCCCGCCGCCCTCTCAGGCGGCGCCGGGCGCCTCGACGGTGGAGGAGATCGTCGTCACCGGCAGCCTGATCCGGCGCACCGGCGTCGAGACGCCTTCGCCTGTGACCGTCCTGACCCAAGAGTCGATGACAAAGGCTGGGATCAGCACCATCTCGGACGCCCTTCGGTCGATCTCGGCTGACAACAGCGGCACCATCCCCAACGCCTTCAGCGACGGCTTCGCCGCCGGCTCGTCCGGCATCGCGTTGCGCGGCCTGACCGTGAACTCCACCCTTGTGCTCATCGACGGCCTGAGAACCGCCAACTATCCGTTGCCGGACGACGGCGTGCGCGGCTTCGTCGATCTGAACACGATCCCCTTCAGCGCCGTGCAGCAGGTGGAAGTCCTCAAGGACGGCGCCTCTTCCATCTATGGCGCCGACGCCGTGGGCGGTGTGGTCAATATCATCATGAAGCCGACCTTCACCGGCGAGGAGGGCGATGCCGAGCTTGGGGGAACGCAGCATAGCGGCGGCTTCAGCCAGCGTTACACAGCCACGGTCGGCTATGGAGATCTGGATAAGGACCGTTACAACGCCTATGTCGACGTGGAATATCAGAGCGACGCGCGCATCCTGAACAGCCAGCGCGGCTTTCCTTACAACACCAACGACCTCTCCTCCATCGGCGGACTCAATCTGAGCGGCGGCCAGCCGACGGGCGGTACGGGGCCTGGCTCGATCTACGGTACGGTGGCGCCGGCGGCGTTGGCCGGCGGCAATGTGCTCCTCGGAACGGCCCTCGGCGGTCCGACCCAGCCCCTTCGCGCCTGCGGCGCGCCGACCGTCCAGTCGACCGACGCTTTCGGCGATGTCTACTGCGCGCAGAACTTTTCCAACTATACCGACATCCAGCCCAAGGAGACGCGGTTCGACGTCTTGGGCCGGTTCACCTATCAGCTTGACGCCACCACCCAGTTCTGGCTGACCGCCAGCTACGCCGTGAACCAGACCACCGTTGATGAGCCGCCGAACCAGATCCAGGCCGGCACGCCCATCAACACCGAAACCATCGCCCTCCCGGCGGTCCTGACCAATGGCCAGCTCAACCCCAATGACCCCTTCGCCGCCTTGGGCGAGGCGGCCCTGATCAACTACGCCTTTGGCGACCTTCCCTCGTCGATCCGCCTGACCAACCACCTCTACCGTGCGGTGGCGGGGTTCAAGGGATCGAACGGCGGCTGGGATTGGCAGGCGTCGTTGAACTTCAATCGCGGGTCCCTCACCACTGTCGCCAACGGCTTCATCTATGAGCCGCAGCTAATCACCGACGTGGAGGATGGGGCCTACAGTTTCATCAATCCATCGTCCAATTCGGCGGCCGTGCGCGAGGCCCTGTCGCCGACCCTCACCAAGGTCTCGACCACCGACCTGGACTCCTTCGACGTGAACGGGACGCGCAAGCTCTGGACCCTGCCTGGCGGTCCCATGTCCCTCGCCGTGGGCGCCCAGTTCCGTTACGAAGCCGTCGACAACCCCGACATCAACACCAACAACGAGGTTTCCGCCGACGAGGGCACGGTCCAGCCAGCCTACGCCCACGGTCACAGAAACGTCGAAAGCGTTTTCGCGGAGCTTGAGCTACCGGTGATTAAGCCGCTCGTGATCAATGTCTCGGGCCGCTACGATCACTACTCTGACGTCGGGGGCAACTTCTCGCCCAAGGTCGGGGTCAAATATACGCCGATCAAACAGTTCGCCCTGCGCGGCACCTATTCCGAGGGCTTCCGGGCGCCGAGCTTCGCGGAGTCCGGAAACAGCGGCGTGATAGGCTACGTGCCCTACAGCACCACAGAATCCGCGCCCTATTCGAACGCCTTCGTCGCGGCGCACGGCGGCGACTCCTATACCCAGGCGGTCTACGAGTTGAACGGCTCGAGCGTCGGCAACCCAAACATCAAACCGGAGACGTCACGAAGCTATACAGTGGGCGGGATCATTGAGCCCACGCATTGGTTCAATGTCTCGGTCGATTACTACCATATCAGCAAGAGCAATGTCATCGGTGGTCAAAACCAGGGCGTGATCCTGGCGGACTATTACCAGGGCCTGCCCCTCCCCGCGGGTGTCACCATCACGCCGGACGCGCCTGACCCCCTTTATCCCAATGCCCTGCCGCGCCCCCTGGTGATCAACGAGCCCTACGTGAACACCAACTCAGAAGTGACCGACGGCATCGACGTCGACATGCGGCTGAAGTTCACGCTGCCCTATGATGTCCGGTGGGCCAGCGACTTCAACTTCACCGACATTTTCCACTTCCTCTATGACAACGGCGGCACGACCTATGAATATGTCGGCACCCAGGCGCCTTACGAGCTCTCTTCGGGCGGTGGCACGCCCAAATATCGCGCCAACTGGTCGAACAGCTTCACCTATGCCAAGTTTAACGTCACCGGCACGGTCTATTATGTGAGCTCCATCAAGGAGACCGGAGTCGACGCCACAGGCTACCCAGCGGTTTGCCTCTATCCAGGTCTTCCGGGCGGATGCAACGTCTCCCCCTATTGGGATTTCGACGTGACCTTGCGCTATCAGATCACTGACCGGATTGCGGTCTATGCCAATATCTATGACCTGTTGGACACCAAGCCCCCGCTTGATCCGGCTGACTATTCGGGCGGACCCTACGGCCTTGGCTCCAACTATAATCCCACCTACGCCCAAACCGACGCCATTGGCCGGGCGTTCAAGATCGGCGTCCACGTGAAGTATTGACGAAAGAGGCAGCTCCGCGGGCGAGGCCGCCCGCGGATGTCACGCACGGTCAGGCCGTCGCCATGCTCGCCCTGATCCGGCGCACGACGATGGTCCGCGTGATCAGGTACTGGACGCCAAACAGGCCAAACTTCGAGGCGATGGGGAAAACGCCGATAAAGATGGCCCAGAGCTTGGGATCGCCGTTCATGACCAGGACGACGTTCAGTGCGCCGGTCAGAAACATCATCCCGGCCCAGACATAGCCGAAGGCGGTGGAGACATCGCGCCCCCAGGTCAGGACCACACCCGACATGTAACGCGCGAGCCAACCGCGCTTCAGCATGACCGCGCCGATGGCCGCATAGATCAGGGTCGGCTTGAACATGATGAAGCGGGGATCATGGGTGAAGAGCGACGCGGCGCCGAAGACCACCACAAGGCCCAAGCTCATCCATTGCATGGCGTCGATGGGCGCGCGGCGGAC
>PLFA01000189.1:0-666 GCA_003136615.1 Caulobacteraceae bacterium
GCATGTCCGGATATTGCAGCTTCACAGCCAAGGGTGCGCCATCAAGGTCCGTTGCGCGGTGTACCTGGCCGAGCGAGGCGGCATGGGCAGGCGCAAGATCAAAGGACCCAAAACGCGCCGCCCAGTCAGGCCCCAGCTCGGCGGCCATGCGGCGGCGCACAAAGGCCGGGCCCATGGCGGGCGCATTGGTCTGGAGCTCGGCGAACTCGGCGGCGAATTCCGCCGGCAGGAGATCGGGAATGGTGGCCATGATCTGTGCCACCTTCATCAGGGGGCCCTTGAGCCGTCCCAGCGCCTCTTTCAGCGCCCGCGCGTTGCGCGCATCCAGATTGCCGCCGGAAAAGAGGCTATTGGCGCCAATGGCGGCGGCCGCCCCCGAAAGCCCCGCTCCGACCCGCGCGAACCTGGCCACGCGGCCGCTTAGGCGGTCCCGTTCGGGATCCTTATCCATATGGGTCAGATCAAAGCCTCGAAAGCGTCCACAAGAGCCTCAATACGGCTAAGCCCCGCGCGCCAGAAGGCCGGCTCGCGCGGATCCAGGCCAAAAGGCGCCAGGGCCTCCACATAGGTGCGCGCCCCGCCCCCGGCCAGCAATTGCTCATAGAGGGGGGCGAAGGCCGCCGGGTCCCGGCCCCGGGCCTCCATCAGGGCTTCCACCAGGAGGTT
>PLFA01000189.1:676-6529 GCA_003136615.1 Caulobacteraceae bacterium
CCAGCGCGCGCCGCGTGAAACCGGGTCTCGAAGCGGTGAAAGGCGATCTGGCGCACCACGGTATTGAGGGCGTCCTCGATCTTGCCGGCCAGGAGGGCCTTGCGGTCCTTCGGGTCAGCCTCGGCCAGCAGGCGCTCGAAGACCAGGCCCTCGGCGAAGATGGACGCGGTCTCGGCCAGGGTGAGGGGCGTGTCAGCCAGAAGCGTGCCCTGCGGCGCCGCCAGGGTCTGATGCACCGCGTGACCCAGTTCATGGGCCAGGGTCAGGACATCCCGCCGCTCGCCCAGATAGTTCAGAAACACATAAGGGTGGCGCGGGGCGGTGACGGGATGGGAATAGGCGCCGGATTGCTTTCCGGCCCGGGGCCGCGCGTCGATCCAGGGCTCCGCGAAGAACCCGGCGGCCCGGCCCGCCAGGCCCGGCGCCAGGGCGGAGAAGGACTCCAGCACCAGCTCCTTGGCCTCGGACCAGCCATAGAGTCGGGGCGCGGCCTGATCGAGGGGGGCGTTGCGGTCCCAGTATTCGAGACGCTTCAGGCCCATGACCTTGGCCTTGAGGCTGTAATAGCGGTGGCTGATGGCGCCATAGGATTCGACGACGGCGGTCTCCATGGCCGCCACGGCTTCGGGGTCCGTCTCATTCGCCAGATGCCGGGCGGCGGCGGGATTGGGATAGCGGCGCCAGCCATCCTCCGTGGCCTTCTCGGCGGCGAGGGTATTGAGGCAAAGGACGAAGATGTCCTGCTTTTCGCCGAGCGCCTTGGCGAGGGCCTGAGCGGCGGCCTTGCGGCGGCCCGGCAGGGGATCGGAGAGGCGGTTCAGCACCTCGGGAAGGGTCAGGCGCTCAGGCCCGACCTTGGCGACCAGGGCGCCTAAGGTGTCGTCATAGAGCCGCACCCAATTGGCGATGGCGGGAGCCCGGTCATTGAACAGGCGCTCAAGGTCGGGGCTCAGCTCATGGTCGCGAAAAGCCCGCACCCGGCGCAGCCAGGGGGTCCAGGCGCCGGCGGCGGGAACGGCGTCCAGGGCGGCGGCGATCTCAGGCTCGTCGAGAGCGTTTATCTCAAGGCTGAGGAACAGGGTGTCGGCAAGGATGGCGGAGATTTTCCCGCGCATATCGGCCTCGAACCTGGGCCAGGCCGCGTCCTCGCGCCCGACGGATGTGGCGAGGCTGGCATAGGCGCTGAGGCCGCCGATCAGGTCGGTGAGCTTTTCATAGTCGCCGATCATCTGGCTTAGGCGCTCACCAAGGACCGCGGGCTCCGCCCGGCTTGCCTTCAACGTCCCGGCCCGCGCGTTCAAGCCGGCGGCCAGCGCCCCGGCCGCCGCGAGATCGGCGCCGATCTTGGGGTCGTCGCGGCTAAGATAAAGATCGTCCAGATTCCAGACGGGCAGGTCGGTCAGATCGGGCAGCGTGACGGGGGCGTTCATAGTCACAAGGGTCTAGCGATAATCAGGCCTTCCTGAAACCGCTCATCCACGCATTGAGCCGCGCGCCGAGAGCCGTCACCGCGCCCGGCCAGTCGCCCAGGGCGGGTTGGCGGACGATGTCCATGGTCGGATACCAAGGGGTCGCCCGGCTATCCCGGCCCCAGCGCCAGTCGGCGGCTGCGCTCGCCAGCAGGAAGGTGGGGCGCCCGAGGCCGCCGGCGAGGTGGGCCAGGGCGCTATCGATCGTGACCACGGCGTCGAGCCCGGCCAGGAGACCGGCGGTCTGGTTGAAGCTCAAGGTCGCGGGGGGATTGGAAGTCAGGGCGGACTCCGGCGTCTTCAGCCATGCCGCGCACTCCGCGCCCCGCTGCAGGACCACCCAATGGATATCCTCCCGCGCCAAAAGCGGCGCGATCTGGACGGCGACGAGACTTCTACCTGCGAAGATGTGGTGGCTCTCATTGGCCGACCAGAAGACGGCGATGCGCGGGCGCCCTGCGGCGCGGGCGGTAATTTCGGCGAGCAGGGTGTCGACCTCCGGGTCATGGCTCGGGCGCAGATAGGCTTCGGCCCGCGCCGCATAGCCCAGAACGGGAAAAAGGCCGGTGAAGAGCATGAAGGGCTCGGCGATCTGGATGGGCTGGTGGGCGGGCGGGCGCGTCCCCGCCGCGAGACGCCTCCTGGCCTCTTCCGCCTGCCCTTTATCACCAAGATCCACCGCCGTGAGGCCAGGGACGGGATCATCATTCTCCGCGAGAAACGCGCGAACCCCGGCGGCGCTCAGGTGAGGCAGGTATCGCATCCACTGCAGGGTGTCGCCCACGCCCCCCCGACGAAACACCCGAATCTCCTCCGGCAGGGCNNCCGAGGATCATCCGCGTCAACTGGCTGTCGATAGGCGCAAGCGGCGAGTCGAAAGCCTGCCCGATCACCTCGTCGTCTAGGCCCAGAACATGCAACACCTCGACCCTCTGAAGGAGCGCTTCCGCCGGGTCACGATCCTCGGCGAGCGCGTCTAGAGCCTTCCGCGCGGGCCCCAAGTTTCCCAAATGGGCGCAGACGTCGGCCAGGATGTAGCGATGATTGGGATAGCGCGGATAGCGCTGCGTGATCTCCTCGCAGAGCGCCAGGGCGGCGGGGAAATCGCTGATCCGATGGCTGAACTGGGCGTGGACCACGAGGGATTCCAGGCTCTGGACGCCCCAATGCGCGTCCACCCCGGCCATGAAGGCGTGGCAATCCGAAAGGCGGCCCCGGGCTGCGGCCTCACTGAAAGTCTCGAAGGAGATGGACGTCTCAGGCACGCGCCCTCGCCGGGGCCTTGGCCTCCACCGATAGTCTCAAGGTCAGAACCGCCGCATTGAGGAGGAAGACGGGACCCAGAGCCGCCACCACCATCCGCCCCGGCGCCTTGGCCGCCAGGTCCGGCCTTAGAGACCGCCGATCGCCGAGATATAGAGGTCCAGCAGGGCCTCCTCTTCCTGGCGCTTGGCCACGTCCTGCTTGCGCAACCGCACGACCTTGCGCAGGATCTTCACGTCAAAGCCCTCGCCCTTGGCCTCGCCATAGACCTCCTTGAGATCGCCCATGACGGCGGCCTTATCCTCTTCGAGCCGCTCAATGCGCTCGATCAGGCTCTTCAGTCTGCCCTGGGCCTCGGTTTGAGGGCCCTCAAGCCCGGCGGCGCCATCGGCCATGAATCGCTCCCTCGCGAATTGAAACACTAAAGCCGCGATCTTAAGTGCGCCCGGGGCGCGAGTCATTGCGGGCCCACATGTTGTCCACAGGAGACTCAGCTCTGTCCCTTCCGCAGATTAAGCCCGCCGCCGACCGTCCGACCGCGAACGGGCCCGTGACTCAACATCAGGCCGAGGAAGCCGTCCGGACCCTCATCCGGTGGGCTGGGGATGATCCCGACCGCGAGGGCCTGCGCGACACACCCGGCCGGGTGACACGTTCCTATCGCGAACTCTTTGCCGGTTATGAGACCGATCCGCATGAATATCTGGAGCGCACCTTCTCCGAGGTGGCGGGCTATGACGAACTGGTCCTGCTGCGCGACATTCCGGTGATCAGCTTTTGCGAGCATCACATGCTGCCCGTCGTGGGCCGCGCCCATGTGGGCTATCTGCCCACCAATCGCGTGGTGGGAATTTCCAAGCTGGCGCGGGTCGTGCAGGGCTTCGCGCGCCGTCTGCAGATCCAGGAAAAGCTGACCGCGGAGATCGCCTCATCCATTGACCGGATTCTCGAGCCCAAGGGCGTCGGCGTGGTCATTGAGGCCGAGCACAGCTGCATGACCCTGCGCGGCGTCGGCACGCCCGGCGCGCGGCTGATGACCAGTCACCTCACCGGCGTCATCCGCGACGACATGCGCACGCGCACGGAGTTCCTGCGCCTGGCTATGACTAAGTAGGGATGATCAATGCAGGAGCGTGGGCGAGTCGCCTACGCTCTCAGGCCGCGCCTCAGCCCTGGCGGGCCTTATAGCGCGGATTGGTCTTGTTGATCACATAGAGCCGGCCCTTGCGGCGCACGAGTTTGCAATCGCGGTGGCGCGTCTTGAGCGTCTTCAGCGAGCTTCTGACCTTCATGGCGGGCCTTCAGGGGATTTGCCGGGGGCGGTGTTCAACGGAGCGCGGTCGTATAGAGACGGGGCTCCCTCAAGTCAATTGCGCCCGCGCACGGCGATTTGAATGGTGAGAGAGAGCCGGCCCGCTTAAACCTCTCCCCATGCAGCGTCGATTCCTTCTTCGCGCGGGCCTAGCCGCCGTGATCGCCCCCGTGGCGGCCCTGGCGGGCGACCCGGCTATCGCGCCGCCGCCGCCGGCGCCTGGCGGGCCCACGCCGTCGGATCTCCTGGGCGCCACGGGCGAAGGCTATTTCACCGACTGGCTTAATGATTTCTACGCCAAGGCCCTTCAGCAAGGGGTTCCCCGCGTCCTCCTCGACCAGGCCCTGTCGGGGCTCTCCCCCGACCCCCGGGTGAGCGTGCATGACGCCAGCCAACCGGAATTCGCCAGGCCCATCAGCGACTATATGCGCGCCGCCGTGACGCCTGGCCGCATCGCCATCGGCGCGGCCAAACGCGATCAGATTCCTCAGCTGGCCGCCATAGAGGAGACCTATGGCGCGCCGCGCGACATCCTGATCGGTGTGTGGGCCATGGAGTCCAACTTTGGCGCGATCCAGGGGCAGATGGATGTGGTGCGGTCCCTGGCGACCCTGGCGGCCCTCGGCCGTCGGCGACCCTGGGCGGAGGATCAGCTCCTGGCCGCGTTCAGCATTCTGGAGCGCGGTATGGCGCCGGGCCCTCGCCTGAGGGGTTCCTGGGCGGGGGCCATGGGCCAGGTGCAGATGATCCCCAGCACCTATCTGGCTGATGGCGTAGACGGCGACGGCGATGGGATCTGCGACATCTGGAACTCCGCGCCCGACGCCCTGGCCTCTGCGGCCAATCTTCTGAAGAAAGGCGGCTGGCGGGCGGGCGAGGGCTGGGCCAAGGAGGTCACGTTAAGCCCCGGCTTTGACTACAGCCTCGCCGAGGGCCCGGCCGAGCCGGCGGACTGGTGGGCGAAACAGGGCGCCCAGCGAGCCGACGGCCTTCCCTGGACGGCGCTGGACGCCCAGGCGCCCGGCATTCTTCTCCTGCCCAGCGGCGCGCAGGGACCCGCCTTCCTGGCGCTTCCCAACCATTTCGCGATCCGCAAATACAACAACTCCATGGCCTATGCCCTGGCCGTGGGACGCCTCGCCGACGGGTTCTCGGGCGGCGGAAATCTTGTCACCCCTTGGCCGAAGGAGGCGGCGCTTTCCCTGGATGATCGCCTGGCCGCCCAGGCCGCCCTGGCTCATCTCGGCTATAATCCCGGGTCCCTGGACGGAATCATCGGCGCCAAGGCGCGCGCGGCGCTGCGGGCTTGGCAGAAAGCCCAGGGTCTCCCCGCCGACGGCTACCTCTCGCCGGACATGGTGGCGCGCCTGAAAGCGCTCGCGATCACGTATTCGTGAACTCTTGTCTTGCGTCGGATCACAAACCCGGCATAATCGTTATCGTTCGTCCGGGACACTCTGGCTTGTCAGGGGGTCATGGGGGCGTCCTCCACACCCAAGGGAAAGACCAAATGACCGCAGTCCTTCGCAACCTTCTGGTGGCTGGCGCCGCCATCGCCGCCCTGTCCGCCGCCGCGTGCTCCAAGCCTGCCGCCAGCACCGCCGATTCCTCTTCCGCTCCGGCCATGTCCGACTCTTCGGCCATGGACGCCGCCGCCTCGGCCTCGATGTAAGGCATTCGCCTGATTATCCGTCCCCCGGGCTCTCGGGCCTGGGAGAGGGTGATCGCGGCTTAAGGCGCCTTTAGGGAAAGACAGATGAATTCAGTCCTTCGCAACCTTCTGGTGGCTGGCGCCGCCATCGCCGCCCT
>PLFA01000189.1:6569-6754 GCA_003136615.1 Caulobacteraceae bacterium
TCAGCGGACGCTAAATAGACCGCTCCTCACCGAGCTAGAGGGCGTCAAGGCCCTCGAAACAGGGGCCGCTCCGCAAGGGGCGGCCCTTTTGTTTTCCGCGAGGGTCACATGCCACACCCGCCTGCCGATAGCCCCGACGACATCGCGGCTTGGGACGGGGCTGGACCGCCCCGCTCGCGGCGCCA
>PLFA01000108.1 GCA_003136615.1 Caulobacteraceae bacterium
AAGATTGGCGATCAGGAGTTTCTCGCCGGCGGGATTGAGCAGGAGGCCGCTGGCCAGTTCCTCGTGCGAGGCGCCGTTGATCCCATTATGCACCATGGGCAGCACCGACGGCGGGGTCTTGGCGCCGGCGATCAAGCCTTCGGCCACGGGGTCGGAGGTGACGCTCACCGCCCCGGCTGTGCCGTTCAGCAGCACCCACTGGGGCGAGACCACATCCAGCTTATCCACGTGGCGGCGCAGCGAGACGCGGGAGCTTTCGTCCCAGCTTACATAGAAGCCCACCGAGAGGGGCCGGGCCGGGGCCCCGGCCTCCGCCTTGGAGGGTCTCGGCACATGGCGCCAGGCCACGGGGCGACTGAATCTGTGGCTGGTCTCGGGTTGGAGCGCCTGCAGAACCCGCGGGTCCTTCAAGGTGAGGCCCGGCAGGCGTGGAGCGAAGGCCAGGGTGGCGAAGAACGCCGCCACCACCAGGGCCGCGGCCGAAATGATCAGTCCCACGCCGAGATTGGCGCGTTTGGCGCGCCGACCCGTGGGGTCGTGAAAGATGAACTCATCCATGCCGTGAATCGTCGTCCCGTCGGCGCGCGCCAGCCCCCGTCGCGCGCGTCAAGGACAATGGCGCAAGGACCTCGCGATTCAAAGCGATCCCTGGACCTGACACGTCACGGGGATAAAGCGCCGGGGTCTTTCCGGCCGCTCAGGCGAGGGACGGCTCAATATCCTTGCAGGCGGCGATCAGGCCGCGCACCGAGTCCACCGATTTGGCGAACATGGCGGTCTCGCTCTCATCCATCGGGAATTCCAGGATCCGCTCGGCGCCGCCGGCTCCGATCACGGTGGGCACGCCCACATAGATATCCCTCAGGCCGTATTGCCCCGAGAGGAGCGTCGCGCAGGGCAGCACCCGCTTCTCATCCTGAAGATAGGAGCGGGCCATGGCGATGGCGCTTTCGGCGGGGGCATAGAAGGCCGAACCGGTCTTGAGAAGCGCGACGATCTCACCGCCGCCGCCGCGCGTGCGCTTGACGATGGCGTCCAATTGATCCTGGCTGATCAGGCCCTGTCGCACCAGTTCGGGCAGGGGGAGGCCCCCCACCGTGGAGTGGCGCACCATGGGCACCATGTCATCGCCATGACCGCCCAGGGTCCAGGCATGGATATCGCGCACCGAAACCCCCAGGGCCTCCGAGAGGAAATAACGGAAGCGCGCCGAGTCCAGCACGCCCGCCATGCCCACCACCTTGGCCGCTGGCAGGCCGGAAAATTCCCGCAACGCCCAGACCATGGCGTCCAGGGGGTTGGTGATGCAGATCACGAAGGCGCCCGGCGCATGGGTCTTGATCCCCTCGCCCACGGCCTTCATCACCTTGAGATTNNTCGCGGCTCATGCCGGGCTTGCGCGGCACCCCGGCGGTGACGATCACCACATCGGCCCCGGCGATCTGCGCATAATCGCTGGCGCCCTTCAGGCTGACGCTCGATTCGAAGACCGGCGTGGCCTCATCCAGATCGAGCGCCTTGCCCTGAGGTACGCCGTCGACGATGTCGAACAGGACCACATCGCCCAGGGCCTCCCGGGCGGCGATATGAGCAAGGGTTCCGCCGATCATACCGGCGCCCACCAGGGCGATCTTGGCGCGGGCCATACAGTCCTCGAATGTCAATGAAGGGATAAGTTTCGCGGCGGCGGTCTAGACCCGGCGGCGAGGGGCCGCAAGGCTGGTCACGTGTCGGTCACACGCCTTGGCGGGGGGCGTCGGAATGCCTAAGCTCGACCGCCTCGGATCGCGGGAGGAAACCATGGCCTTTCGATCGCTGGCGAGCGGCCATCTTCGCGAGGTCCTCGGCTGGACCCCGGCCGCGCCTCTGAATGCGCGGACCATCGCCATCGCGGCGCTCGGCATGGCGGCGCCGGTCATTGTGGGTCTGGCCCTCGGCAAGCCGCATCTGGGCTTCACCATCGGCCTTGGCGCCATGTTGCTGGCCGACCAGAGCAGCGCCGGGGCCGCCGCGAGCCAGGATCGGCCCTCGGCCTTCGCCGCCCTCCTCCCCGCCGCCCTCGCGGTCACCCTCGCGACCCTGATCGCTGGCGGGCCCTGGACCGATCCGGCGATGATTCTGCTGGCGGCGGTCGCGGCGACGATCAGTGGCTATAGCCGGCCCGTCGCCGTCACGGCGATCCGGTTCATCGTCTATCTGGTGCTGAGCGTGAGCCTGCTCGACAGCGCGGGAGGTCATCGCACCGCGGTCGCCCTGGTGTTTGGTCTCGGCGCCCTCTGGAACATGGCGATCCGTATGTTGTTGCGGGGGCCCGCGCCCCAAAATGCGACGCCGACGCCCGCGCGCAAGCCCACGCCGGCCCAGCTGCGCGCCCATTGGCGCCGCACCATGCGAGAGTTCCCCGGTTGGCAGTTCCCGATCCGGATTCTCGCGGGGCTTGGGGCCGCCAGCCTGCTGCGCCATCTTTGGCCGAGCCACCACTTCTTCTGGATCGTGCTCACCGTGGCGCTGCTCACCCAGCGTCCCCTGGAACATGTGCCGGTGAAAATCACCCAGCGCGCCGTGGGCTCTCTTTTGGGGGTGGGTCTGACCTGGGCGATCTTGGCCAGCGTCGCCTGGCCCCTAGGCCTGGCCGCGATCATCTGCGTCCTGGGCGCCGCCGCGCCTCTGGCCAGATCGCGCAGCTATCTCGTCTATTCGGTGATCTCCACGCCGGTGATCCTGCTGGTCATGGATCTCGGCAAACCCGTCGCGACCGCGCTTCTCACCGATCGACTGGCGGCGACCCTCATGGGGGCGGTGATCGTCGTGGTGCTGAATATCGTCCTGGAGCGCGTCACCACCCGGCCGACCCCGCCAGCGCCGAACGCCGTCAGCGCTTGATGGCTGAAGGCCCGTTCGTCCGCGATCCCGCCTTCGCGCGTGGCGCTTCGCGGCTTGTCGACCTGACGCTCTGCGAGGTGTGGCTGCAATCGGACCGGAGGTTCCCCTGGCTGGTGCTGATTCCCCGGCGCCCCGGCCTTCGCGAACTGGAGGACCTGACGGACGGGGATCGCGCCGCCTTTACCGCCGAGATCGTTCGGGCCGGGGCGGCGGTGCGGGCCATGGGCGCGGCGATGGGGCGCCCCGTCGAAAAGCTGAATATCGGCCTTCTGGGCAATATCACGCCCCAGCTCCACGCTCATGTGGTGGGCCGTCGGGCCGACGATCCCGCCTGGCCGGGCCCGGTCTGGGGCCATGGAGAGGCTGTGGCCTATGATGAGACCACCGAAGCGGCCATGCGCGGCGCGGCTCTCGGAGCCCTGAACGGCTGATCGCTGGCGCGCGCGATAGCCGGCATGGCTTTCCGTGGGACCACGGCGCATGCTTTAAGCCATCGGGGGGCTGACGCGGTCGCGGCCAAAATCCTTTAGCTCGGCGACTGTAAGTACGGGAGTAGGTGTGAACCCAGTTGCGCACCGGATGCTATCAGATAACGGACCAGCCGACGCCGGCGATCGGTCAATCGGTCGGGGGGCTAATCTTTTCGTCGTCGGCGCCATGAAAGGCGCAACGACCTCCTTGTTCGAATCCCTTTCGGACCACCCCGAGATTTTCGTGCCCGCGGTCAAGGAACCGCATCACTTCAGCACCGACCTGTTCAAAGACGCCGATCCGCTCATACGCTGGACGCGTCATGGCTTCGCGAACATTCGCCGGATCCGGGCGCGCGCCAGATATCTGGAGCTCTATGCGGCGGCGCCGCCTTCAGCGCGCTATCGTGTGGATGCGTCCACCAGCTATCTCTATTCAGCGACGGCGGCGCGAAACATCGCCCAGTTTCAGCCGGACGCGAAGATTATCATCCTGCTGCGCGATCCCGTCATGCGGGCGTGGTCGGAATATAAGATGAACCTCGCGATCGGCATCGAGGTGAGCACGTTCCGCGATGCTCTGGCCGCGGAGCACAAACTGTTGATGGCCGGAAAGAAAAATCCTTATCAGAGATATATTCGCGCAAGCCTCTATGGATCCCAGGTTAAAGCCTATGTTGATCAGTTCCCGACCAAGAATATCTTTATTGATGTGATTGATAATCCGCACAAAGACATCACCGCGGTCATGTTATCATTATCAGAATTCCTAGACCTTCCGCCGGGTATAAAGCTGACGCTCTCACAACAGAATGCGGGCAAGTCATCGTTCAGCGTGCCCCTGAACAGCTTTCTCTATTTCACGGGCATTAAGAAGGTGGTTGGGCTGCTCACCCCTGAGGACCTGAAACTTCGCGCCAGGTCAGCCTATTATCGACCTGACAACAGCGCGCCCTCCGCGGCGGATCAGGCCTATCTCGCAGCCCTTCTGGAGGATAGCACCCGCCGCCTCGAAGAGGTCACCGGCCTCGATCTGTCCTTCTGGACGCGGCCTGCTCAATGAAGTGACAGGCGCACTTTTCGCCGCGCCGCGCCCGCGGTCGCCCACCCGGCCCAAGCGCCGCCCTTCAGCCGCCGAAGCGACAACCGCACCGGGGGCCCGGACGGGTCGGGCGCGAACGTCAGGCTGAGCGAGTCGCCCGCGCGGCTGATTGCATCCACGCCGCCCAGGGCGCCCGTATGGGGATCGGTCCAGGCGGCTGTGGGCGGGGCGGCCTCATGGGGCGGGTCGGCGATCTGGAACGCATAAAGCGTCCGCCCCTTCGCATCGGTCAGGAGCCACCGCCCATCGAGGGGACCTTGCAACGCCTGGGCCGCCGCGGCCGAGTCCCGCATGCGCCGCTCAAAGGCGGTATCGGAGGCCTGATCGGGCGATGCGGCCCAGACCAGCAGCCCGGCGACGAGCATGCCGATCACGCGGGCGCCTCTATGGCCTCGGCGATGGCCACCAGCCGCTCCGCCTGAGCGCAGTGCAGCCGCTCGGCCAGGCGCCCCTCGACTCGCAGCGCGCCCTTGCCGGCGTTTTCCGGCGCGGCGAACGCGGCGATCACGGCGCGGGACCAAGCGACCTGGGACGGCTCCGGGCTGAAGGCGTCATTACAGATGGCCAGATGGCTGGGGTGAATCAGGGTCTTGCCGTCGAAGCCGAAATCCGCCCCCTGGAGGCAGACCCGGGCCAGGGCTTCCAGATCATCGATCTCGTTATGCACCCCGTCCAGTATGGCGAGGCCGTGGGCCCGGGCCGCGGCGACGCTCAGGGTCAGGGCGGCATGGAAGGGTGCGCGGTCGGGGGTCTGGCGAGCCAGGGTCTCCTTGGCCAGATCATTGATCCCCATGACCAGGGCCGCCAGCCGCCCGCCACAGCCGGCGATGGCGGCGAGGTCCAGGATCGCCTGGGGCGTTTCGATCATGATCCACAGGCCCGTGGAGGCCGGCGCGCCCAGCAGACGGCGCTCATAGGCCGCCACATCGGCGGGGGTTCGGATTTTCGGCGCCAGAACGGCGTCCGGTCCCACCGCGGCCACGGCGGCGAGATCGCCCGCGCCCCAGGGCGTATCCAGGGCGTTGACGCGGATCACCACCTCCCGCCGGCCAAAGCCTCCCGCTCTCACCGCCGCCACGGCGGCCTCGCGCGCGGCCGCCTTCATGTCCGGAAGAACCGCATCCTCAAGGTCCAGGATCACAACGTCGCAATCCAGGGACCGCGCCTTGTCCACCGCGCGCGGGTTGGAGGCGGGCATATAAAGGGCCGATCGGCGCGGGCGGGGAGTCATCGTGGCTCCGTCAGGGGATGCGAGGCGCGAGAGCACGATGCGTTTTGTCGGAACCGATAAAACGTTGAATCGTGCTCGCATACTTAAGTGACGAGCCTGTTCTTCCCGTTTTAATGGATTCCCTCAAAACGGGACAGGCTCTAGAAGTCATCGTCATGACCATCCGACACGAGAGCGGCGCGCGCAATGTCCTGGGCGGCGAGCTGAGCCCCTGCTCCATGGATCCGCTCACCGGCTTCTACCGAAACGGATGCTGCGAGACGGGCCCCGAGGACACCGGCATGCATACCGTCTGCGCGGTGATGACGGCGGATTTCCTCGTCTTCTCCAAGGCCGCGGGCAATGACCTTTCCACCCCCCGCCCGGAATTCCGCTTTGCGGGCCTGAAACCCGGCGACCGCTGGTGCCTCTGCGCGCCCCGCTGGATGGAGGCTCTCGAGGCGGGGGCCGCCCCGCCCGTGGTTCTGGACGCCACCCACGAAGAGGTTCTGGCCATCACGCCGCTCGGCGTGCTGAAGGACCACGCCGCCGCCTGACCCATTCAGACCGGAAGTTGCTCCGGTTCGTCGCT
>PLFA01000123.1:0-2591 GCA_003136615.1 Caulobacteraceae bacterium
GTCGCCACCGAGGCGCTGGCGTCGCCGCCGACGCCGATGATCATGAGCCCGAACGGGGCGGGGCGGAGCGGAAGCTTCAGTTGAGCGGCGACGGCCGGCGAAAGCGTACTGTAAAAGGCGCCGCTGTCCGCAAGGAAGCGAACCGATTGGCCATTTATCTTGCCTGAGATGAGGGGCTGTGTCCCCGCCATGGTCACAGGGACGGCCTCGAGACCGACCTTGCAGTCCGCCCATGCGCAGGTCGCCACGCTCAGGGCGCAGACCAGCACGGCCAATAGTCGTTTCATCCCACCCCCCAAAGAAGACCTCGCGGTGGAACCCACCCTCGGGGTCCCACCGCGATCCCCACAACCGGCGTCAGACTAGCGCCAGTGACGGCCCCAGCGATAGTGGTAGCCCCAACCGGGATGGGGCCCGTAATAGCGGACGCCATGGTACCAATAGGGATAACGGTAATAGACGCCGCCGACCCAGACCGGATGCGGGTAATAGGGGGCGACATAGGCCGGCGGCGCGACGACCACCGGGCCGGGCGCGGCGACGATGACAGGATAGGCGGAGGCGGCTCCGGCCGTGACCGTGGCGATGGCCACGGCGGCTCCGGCGATGACCGACTTCAGCTTACGCATGATGTGAACTCCTTGATCCTTGGGCGGGCCGGTTCCAGCGGCCCGGGTTGTCGATGGAGTCAGCATGAAGGTTTGGCGCTGAATGCCCTCTGAACGACAATAGTCAGGATTCGTTCAGCTTTCGCGCATGCTGGGCGCCTCGTCGGCGAGGTGGGCGATAAGCGAGTCCAGAACCGGGCGACCCTGTGACGTGGCGATGAGGCGGCCCTCGCGGATCACGAGCAAACCTCGAAAATCCGCAATTTTGCCTTCTGATATGCCCAGCGCCGCAAGGTCGGTCAGGCAGACGCCCTCGACCGTCCGAAGCCCCATCAAGAGCCTTTCGAGCGCCACGTCGCGAGGCATAAGCCTCTGGCGGGCAATGCCTGCCCCCCCATCCAAAGCGGCGCGCATATAGTCGCCAATGGCTCGGGGACTTTCGAGGGCCCAGCGCGCGCCGTCCAGGGTCAGGCGGCCATGGGCGCCAGGACCGACGCCAACATAATCTTCGCCCCGCCAATAGACGAGATTGTGCCGCGCCCGCGCCCGCGGACCGCGCGCGTGATTGGAGACCTCATAGGCCTCGAACCCGGCCGCGCTCAGCAAATCCTGCGTCAAGGCGAAGAGGTCGGCCCGGGCGTCTTCGCCGGGCATGCTGAGGGCGCCCCGGCGAACAGCCCGGTCGAAGGCGGTTCCAGGCTCGATGGTGAGTTCATAGGCGGAGATGTGTTCGGGCTGAAGGGCCACGCCGGCGGCGAGATCCTCTGCCCAGGCGGCGGCGTCCTGCCCGGGCAGGCCATGGATGAGGTCGATGGAGAGGCGCGGGAAAGCATCCGCCGCTACGACCGCCGCGCGGCGGGCCGTGGCCGCGTCGTGATTGCGTCCCAGGGCCACCAGGGCGCGGTCGTCGAGCGACTGAACCCCCAGGGAGAGACGGTTGACGCCCGCCCGCGCCAGGGCGGCGAAGCGCGAGGCTTCGGCATCCGTGGGATTGGCCTCCAAGGTCACTTCCAGATTGGCGCTTGGCGTCCAGAGCGTCTGCGCCGTTTCCAGGATCCTCGTCACGTCCTCCGGATCCATCAGAGACGGGGTGCCGCCGCCGAAAAAGACGGAGACAAGAGACATCGGTCCTATCAGTAGCGCCTGGGCCGCGAGATCAGCCAGAATGGCGTCAACCAGACGCGCCTTGATCGCGCGCTCACCGCGATCACGAACGACATTGAAATCGCAATAGGGACAGATGCGCGCGCAATAAGGCCAATGAACGTAGAGACCTAAGGCGCTGGCGGGGCCGGCGGGGGGCGGGCGCGCCTGGGGCAGCTCGCCCACCGGCAAGGTCAAAACAGTGCGGCTTTGAGGGCGGCGAAGGCCCGCGCCCGGTGGCTCATGGCGTGCTTGGCGGCGGGATCCATCTCGCCAAAGGTCAATGTCTCGCCCTCGGCGGTGAAGATGGGATCATAGCCAAAGCCCCGCGAGCCCCGGGGCGGGAAGCTGAGAGTCCCATCGACGCGGCCCTCCACCGCGACCATCGGGCCCCCCGGCCAGGCCACGGCCAGGGCGCAGATGAACCACGCGTCCGTCTCCTCGCTCGTCGACTCGCTGAGACGCCGCGCCACCAGATCCATGGCGTGGGCGAAATCGCGGTCTGGACCAGCCCACCTCGCGGAATGGACGCCCGGCGCGCCGCCAAGGCCCGCCACGCAAAGCCCCGAATCGTCCGCCAGCGCGATAAGCCCGGTGGCGTCCGCCGCGGCGCGCGCCTTGACGAGGGCGTTTCCGACAAAGGTCGTCTCCGGCTCATCAGGTTCAGCGAGGCCGAGCTCGGCCGCCGACACGACCTCGAACCGATCCTCCAACAGGGCGGCCAGTTCGCGGGCCTTGCCGGGATTGTGGGTCGCCGCCACCAGACGGGCGCCCTTTTCGAGACGCAGGCTCATGGCCATGTCCTAAAGCAGGATGGGGTTTGACGGAATCGTCAAACGT
>PLFA01000123.1:2660-14319 GCA_003136615.1 Caulobacteraceae bacterium
GCACTGACCAAAGGACAAGGTTATGACTGCTCATCGTTTTGCCAGCATTTTTGGAAAGATCGCGACGCCCCTCTTCAACGTCGCCGTGCTCGGCGGAGTTTCCCTCGTGGCCTTGAGCCTGGTCGCCCAAGGTTGAGACGCTTTCGTCCCCAAACGTCTTTCGCCATTGTGTCGCGAGGCCGCTCCGCACGACGGGGCGGCCCCCGGCTCCGTGGTCTCTAGGACATCGAATGGGCGGACGTCTGGTCATGCGCGCCTTGGGGCCTGGATCAGTTTCGAGCTTCCTCAAGGTGGTGCTCGATGTGTTCTACGCCGTGCTCTGCGTGGCCGCTGGAGCGGTCGCGGTGGCCATTATCGCGGTCCTGCTGCTCAGCTTTAAGCCTGAGATTCTTCAATCCCAAGTCGTGATCGGCGATATTGACCTTCATGGCCCATGGATCGGACCTGTCATCGCTACGACGCTTCTGGGCGCCGACCTCTATCTGGCGGGCTCCATTCTGATTGTGGGACGCCTGCGCCGCATCTTCCTCACCCTGATAGCGGGAGACCCCTTTGATCCTGACAATGTGCCGCGCCTGCGGGTGATCGCCGCCACGCTCGCGGCCCAGGAAGTCGGCCGCTATATCTTTGCCCCCGTGGCCCGCTTGGCGACCCACGCGAACTCACATTTTCACCTTACCGGATCGGTCAGTCTGACAGCGTGGTTTTCCGTGCTTGTCATCGCCGTGCTGTCGGAAGTGTTCCGCGAGGGCGCCCGCCTTCGGGGCGAAGCCGAGCTGACGATATAGGCCATGCCGATCCACGTACGATTGGATCGCCTTCTGCTTGAGCGGCGCATGTCGCTCACCGAGCTGGCGGACCGCGTGGGCGTCACCATCGCCAATCTGTCGATTCTCAAGACCGGAAAGGCCCGCGCCGTTCGATTCTCCACCCTCGCCGCGCTCTGCCGTGAACTCCAGTGCCAGCCCGGCGATCTCATGACCTTCGAGCCCGGGCCCGCCGATGATGGCGAGGACCAGGACGGGGACGGCTAGATCTTGGCCTCAGCCACGGCGTCCGCCTGCAAACGGACAAGCTGTGCAATTCCGTCCCGGGCAAGACTGAACAGCGTCTCAAACTCAGCACGGCTAAAACCCCGCTTTTCGCCCGTCGCCTGAATCTCCACGATGTCTCCCGCTCCGGTGAGAACGAAATTGGCGTCGGCCTCCGCCTGACTGTCCTCGTCATAGTCGAGATCGAGAACCGGCAGGCCTTCATAAAGACCGCAGGAGACGGCCGCGACGTGGTCGCGAATGGGATCGCGGCTGATCACGCTTTCGGTAAGCAGATGTCGCGTCGCCAACTTCAGGGCCACCCACCCGCCCGTGATCGCCGCCGTGCGGGTGCCCCCGTCGGCCTGCACCACGTCGCAATCAATCGTGATCTGCCGCTCGCCCAGCGCCTTGGGGTCGATGATGGCGCGAAGAGATCGGCCCACCAGCCTCTGGATTTCCTGGGTCCGGCCCGATTGCTTGCCCTGAGCGGCCTCGCGGCGGCCGCGGGTGTGAGTGGCCCGGGGCAGCATGCCGTATTCCGCCGTCACCCATCCCTGGCCCCGGCCGCGAAGAAACGGAGGCACCCCTTCATCCAGGCTGGCGGTAACCAGGACTTTCGTATGGCCGAAGCTGACCAGGCATGAGCCCTCGGCATAGCGGTTGACGCCGGTTTCAAGGGTGATCGCCCGGAGGGCGTCAGCCGGCCGTTGAGAAGGTCGCGTAGCGGTCATCATAAGGGTTCCAGAGGCGGGAAGACGCGCGCCATCTTGCATGGCGGGAGGCCGCGCTTATCCTTGAACGTGCGACACGCGTCCATGACCAATTACCAACCACCATCCATAACCGGATCTGGGGCCTCTCTCGCCGAGCTGGACTCCCGCGCGCGGGATATCTTCCGGCGCATTGTCGAGACCTATCTGGAAACCGGCGAGCCCGTCGGTTCGCGCACCATCTCCCGGGGCGGCGTGCATCTCTCGCCGGCCTCGGTGCGCAACACCATGCAGGATCTCGCGGAGCTAGGGCTTCTCGACGCCCCCCACATCAGCGCCGGTCGACGCCCCACAAATGCCGGGCTGCGCCTCTTCGTGGATGGATTGCTGGAGGTCGGCGATTTGGCGGAGGAGGACCGCCTGGCCATTGAAACCGGTCTATGCGCCCGGGACGGCACGGTCGATGACGCGTTGCAGGCCGCCAGCGCGATCCTTTCAGGGTTAGCGGGCGGTGCTGGGCTCGTGGTCACGCCCGTGCGGGAGGCGGCGGTCAAGCACGTTGAGTTTGTCGCCCTGGGAACCGATCAGTCCCTGGCCGTGATGGTTTTCGAAGACGGGTCCGTGGAGAACCGCCTTATGCGCCGGCCTCCCGGCTTAACAGCGGCGGCGTTGCAGGAGGCCTCCAACTTTCTCAATTCCCGCCTGCGCGGCAAGACGCTCAGCGAGGCGCGGCTGGATGTGTCGGGAGAGCTGGCGCGCGCGCGCCTGGAACTGGACGCCGCCGCCGCCGGGCTTATCGAAGATGGCCTCGCCGCCTGGGGCGGAGGGGAGGGCGTGGAACGCACCCTAATCGTTCGCGGCCGGGCTAACCTGCTCAATGATCCGGGCGCGACCGCCGACCTGGAGCGTGTGCGTCGGCTGTTCGACGATCTCGAGCAAAAACAGCAGCTCATTGGCCTTCTGGATAATGTCCGCGACGCCGAAGGCGTTCGCATTTTTATCGGCTCGGAGGCGCCGCTCTTTTCTCTCTCCGGTTCCGCCATGATCGCCGCTCCCTATATGTCCGGGAGACGAAAGCTTCTGGGCGCGATCGCGGTGATCGGGCCCACGCGACTGAACTATGCCCGCGTGATCCCTCTGGTCGACTATACGGCCAAGGCGCTCGGACGCATGATAAACGGATGAGACTGAAACAATGACGGATGTGAATGTGGACGAAGAGGTGGCCGTCGCGAACGCGGAGGCCCTGGACCTGGAGCTTGAGGCCGCGCGCGACGAAGTGGCGGCGCTGAAGGATCAGCTTCTGCGCTATGCCGCTGAGGCCGAGAATACCCGCCGCCGGGCGGAGCGGGAGTCCAACGAGGCCCGGGCTTTCGCCATCTCGAAATTCGCCAAGGATCTCATGGGCGTCGCGGATAATCTCGCGCGGGCCCTGGAGCACGCGCCCAAGGACGCGCCCGATTCCGCCACACGTAACTTGGCCGTGGGTCTCGATATGACCCAGAAGGCCCTCCTCGACGCCTTCGCGCGCAATGGGCTCATCAAGATCGAGCCGGCGGTCGGGGCGCGGTTTGATCCCCACCAGCACCAGGCGGTGATGGAGCAGACCTCGGCCACCGTAGCCCCTGGCGGAATCATCCAGGTGCTCCAGGCGGGCTATGAGCTTTTCGGCCGCAATCTGCGCGCCGCGATGGTCATCGTGGCCGCCAAGGACTCTACGGGCGCTGAGAGGGACGACGGGCCTGGGGAAGTGGCGGATTGACGCGGCAAAGGCACTTTCCGACTCCGCCAATTAGGTTAGTCTCACAAGTCCTTTTTAACCGGTCGGCCCTGGAACAATAGGACCTTCTCTTTTGGGGTTCTTGGGGATGGCGAGACGGGACGGCATATGAAGCTAACAATCGAGCGGGCGGCCTTGCTTAAGGCTCTTGGCCACGTGCAGAGCGTCGTGGAGCGGCGCAATACGATACCCATTCTGTCCAATGTTCTGCTCTCGGCCCGGGACGGGGCGCTGGCCATGTCCGCCACCGACCTGGACATGGAAATCGTTGATGAGACGGCCGCCCATGTGGAGAGCCCCGGCCAGATTACCGCGCCCGCCCACACCCTCTATGAGATCGTCCGCAAGCTGCCCGAGGGCGCCGAGGTCTCGCTGAGCTATACCGGCGAGGACCCCCGCCTCCAGGTGCGCGCCGGCCGCTACAAGGTGAATCTGCCCGTGCTTCCAGCGGGGGACTTCCCGGCCATGCCGCAGGAGGGTCTCTCCTCGGCGATAACGGTGGATACAGGGGCGCTCATTCGCCTGATTGATCGCACCCGATTCGCCATCTCCACGGAAGAGACGCGCTATTATTTGACCGGCATCTATCTTCATACCCTGGTGGAGGATGGCCGCGAGATCCTCCGCGCCGTGGCGACCGACGGTCATCGTCTGGCCATGGCGGATATGCCCGCTCCGGAAGGGGCCGCGGGCGGTCCGGGGGTGATCGTCCCGCGCAAGACCGTCCAGGAGGTTCGCCGCCTGCTTGAGGACGCGGGCGAGGCCATTCAGCTGCAGATAAGTCCCCAGAAAGTTCGCTTCGATTTCGGTCGAGCGCGCCTGACGTCGAAGGTGATCGACGGCTCCTTCCCCGACTACACGCGGGTCATTCCGCGCGATAACGCCCGGGTCCTCACGGCTGACAATGTGCTGTTCGCGGCCGCTGTGGATCGCGTGGCGACGATCTCCTCGGAAAAGAGCCGGTCAGTGAAGCTGGCCGTGGAGCCCGGCAAGGTCGTGCTCACCGTGCGCAATATGGAGACCGGCCAAGCCCAGGAAGAGCTTGAGGTGGACTATGACGGGGCGCCCTTTGAGATTGGCTTCAACGCCCGCTATCTTCTGGACGTCAGCGCCCAGGTGGGGGCGGAACTGATCGAGATGCGATTTGCCGAACGCGCGCCGTCCGTGGCGATGCTCGATCCGGTTCTGGTGCTTGATCCCACAGATGCGGCGGCGCAGTTCGTGCTCATGCCGCTTCGGGCTTAAGGGTGGGGTCTTAAGGCCGGGGCGGACGCGCCGGTGCGCTCAGCGATTAGCGAGCTCCGCCTGACGGAATTCCGTGCCTACACGCAGGCGCGGCTGGCCCCTGAGGGCCGCAGCGTCTTTCTCTTTGGGCCCAATGGGGCCGGCAAGACCAATCTCCTTGAGGCCTTAAGCTTCTTCTCGCCGGGCCGAGGGCTTCGGGGATCGGCCCTGGCGGAGGTCGGCCGCCGGGCCCCAGGTGAGCCCGTCGGGCGGGCCTGGGCGGTGTCGGCGGATGTGATCCTGGGTGACCACCGGGCTCGGATCGGAACCGGACTGGAAGGCGCCGGCGATCTCCGCCGTCGCGTGCGCATCGAAGGGGAGACGGCAGCCCCCAGCGACCTGGCCGAGCTGCTGAGGCCCATGTGGCTCACCCCGGCCCAGGATCGTTTGTTCCTCGACCCGCCCTCGGAGCGGCGCCGCTTCCTGGACAGGCTCGTTCTTGCCGCCGAGCCAGGACACGGCGCCTGGGCCAGTGACTACGAAAAAGCCCTGCGCGAACGGGGGCGGCTGCTCGCCGAACAGCCGGACCCCGCCTGGTTGTCGGCGTTGGAGGCGCGCATGGCCAAGGCCGGGGCGCGCCTGGCGACAGGCCGCGCGGACACGGTGGAAGCCTTGCGCACGGAGATCGCGCTCAGGGAGAGTCGTCCGTTCCCACGGGCCCGGCTGGTGCTGACGGGCGCCTGGGAGCGCATGGCCGGCGAAGGCGCCGACCTGGTGCAAATCGAGTCAGCTCTGGCCGACGCCCTGGCTCAAGGACGCGCGCGGGACGCGGCCGCCGGACGGGCTCTGGAGGGTCCCCATCGGGGCGATTTGGCGGTGTTTGACATCGATAAGGACCGTCCGGCGGCGGAATGTTCCACCGGCGAACAGAAGGCCCTGGTTCTTAATCTGGTTCTCGCCCAGGCGGCGCGACTTTCCCGTGCGGAATCCGCGCCAACTCCTATATTATTGCTGGATGAAGTTGCGGCGCACCTCGACCCGATTCGGCGGGCGGCGCTCTTTGACGAGATCGAGGCGCTCGCCCTCCAGGCCTTTCTGACCGGGACGGACGAGCAGCTTTTCGAAGCCCTTAAGGGGCGGGCGATGGGCGTTCATGCCGAAGCCTCGCGCCTCACCGTACGGGATTAACCAGATGACCGACCCGACCTCCCCATCCTCGGCCGATCCCACCCCCGATCAGCGCGCCGACGCCGCGGCTGCCGACTACGGCGCCGACTCAATCAAGGTCCTCAAGGGTCTGGACGCCGTCCGCAAGCGCCCCGGCATGTATATCGGCGACACCGANNGTGGAAGTCATCCTCAACGCCGATGGCTCTGTCACCGTGACCGATGACGGTCGCGGCATACCCACCGACGTCCACGAGGGCGAAGGCGTGTCCGCCGCCGAGGTGATCATGACCCAGCTCCATGCGGGCGGGAAATTCGATCAGAATTCTTACAAGGTGTCCGGCGGCCTGCATGGCGTGGGCGTCTCGGTGGTGAACGCGCTTTCCGATTGGCTGGAGCTTCGAATTCATCGGGGCGGCCAGACTTTCCAGATGCGCTTCGAACGGGGCGATACGGTCAAGTCGCTCACGGTCGTCGGCCCCGCGCCACACCGGGAATCGGGCGATTTTCTGACCGGCACGGAGGTCACCTTTTTTCCCTCCACCAGCACTTTCGCCTTCATCGATTTTGACCGGAAGACGCTTGAGCACCGACTGCGCGAGCTGGCCTTCCTGAATTCGGGGGTGGTGATCCGCTTTGCCGACCTGCGCGGCGCCGAGCCCTTTGAGGAATTCCTGCACTATGAGGGCGGCGTGGAAGCCTTTGTGCGCCACCTCGACAAGGCCAAGACGCCCCTTCTTAAAGCCCCTCTCGTGATCCGCGGCCGACGCGACAAGGTGGAGATCGATCTCTCCCTCTGGTGGAACGACGGCTATCACGAGACCATGCTCTGCTTCACCAACAACATCCCGCAGAAGGATGGCGGGACTCACCTGTCGGCGTTTCGCGGCGCCCTCACCCGCGTCGTCACCGCCTATGCCGAAAGCTCCGGCGCGGCCAAACGCGAGAAGGTCCAGGTCAATGGCGAGGACGCGCGCGAGGGGCTGACCTGCGTGCTGTCGGTGAAGGTGCCCGACCCGAAGTTCTCATCCCAGACGAAGGACAAGCTGGTCTCGTCCGAGGTGCGCCCTGCGGTGGAGGGACTGGTCGGGGAAGGCATCGCCCAGTGGTTTGAAGAGCATCCCACCGAGGCCAAGCTGATTGTGCAAAAGGTGGCCGAGGCCGCCGCCGCCCGGGAAGCGGCGCGCAAGGCTCGGGAGCTGACCCGCCGCAAGTCCGCCCTCGATATCTCGTCCCTGCCTGGGAAGCTGGCGGATTGTCAGGAACGCGACCCGGCCAAGTCCGAGATCTTCATCGTCGAAGGCGACTCCGCCGGTGGCTCGGCCAAGCAGGCGCGCAACCGTGAAAATCAGGCTGTCCTGCCATTGCGCGGCAAAATCCTGAACGTCGAGCGCGCGCGCTTTGACAAGATGCTGGGCTCGGACCAGATCGGCACCCTGATCACGGCGCTGGGGGCGGGGATCGGCCGCGACGACTTCGACATCGAAAAGATCCGTTATCATCGCATCGTGGTGATGACCGACGCCGATGTGGACGGCGCCCATATTCGCACCCTGCTTCTCACCTTCTTCTATCGGCAGATGCCCCAGGTGATTGAGCGCGGCTATCTCTATATCGCCCAGCCGCCTCTCTATAAGGCGAGCAAGGGGCGCTCATCGCGCTATCTCAAGGATGACGGCGAGCTGGAGGTGTTTCTCGTGGAGGAGGGCCTTGACGGCGCTGAGCTGGATCTGGCCTCGGGCGAGCGCATGACGGGGAGGGATCTCGCCGATCTCGTACAGACCTCGCGTCAGGCCAAGGCCAATATCGAGCGGCTATCCGCCCGCGCGCCCGCCTTCGCCATCGAACAAGCGGCCCTCGCCGGGCTCCTAGGGAACAGCGACAACCTCGTCGAGGGGGCGCGGCGGCTGGATCTCTATGCCGAGGAGGGTGACGGCGCCTGGGCGGGCGAGGCGGCCGTGGGAGGGGGCTATGTGTTCCAACGCACGCGGCGGGGCGTCTCCGAGCGGATCGTGCTGGATGACCAGATGCTCCACTCGGCCGACGCTAGGCGCCTGGCAGAACGCGCCAGCAAACTCTCCGACACATTCTCAAGTCCCGCGACGTTCCGTCGGCGCGACCGTAGCCACAAGGTCAGGGGCCCCCTGGACCTCGCCTCGGTGATTTTCGAGTCAGGCCGGCGGGGCCTCACCATCCAGCGNNTTCACCCGCCTCATGGGCGATCTCGTGGAGCCTCGGCGCGAATTCATTCAGGCCAACGCCCTTGACGCCGAGATAGACGTTTAGGCTGCGATGTCGTTCGACACCGCCAATCTTGCCTATGCCCCCAGCATCGGCGTACGCCGAACACACCAAACCCCCGTGGTCTTGGCGACCGAGGCGACCCTCCAGGGCTACGGGCGTCTGGTGGCCGAGCCCCGGGACTTTCCCATCGAAATCGTTCAATGGCCCGCCCAGAGTTGGCGGCCGATTGATCCCCATAGCGGAGACCAGGGCGGTCTCGCAGAGGGTGAGTTCGCCTTGGTATGGCGAGGCGACACCCTCTTCGGCCACAATAGCGCCGTGGGCGATTCCTACCTCTTTGGCTGGAGCCGGTGGCCCGAGACCGCCCGCCCAGCCGGGCCGCCAGCGGCGCGGCGAGAGGCGCTCATGTGGCGGGCCAATTATCACCCGGATGGCGGGCAACTCGTGTTTCCTCTGGAGGGAGAAAACTTTCTCGTCAGCCTCGCGGCGCCCGGGGACGACGTGACGCCGGAAAGCTTCGTGACGTTCAGGGTCGAGGGAGGCCAAGGAATCTACATTCACCCTGGCGTATGGCACGGGCCCTTTATTCCGCTGGCGGACGAGGCGCGCTTTCTTGATCGTCAGGGCCGGGTGCACGCCCGGGTTTCGGTCGACTTCGTCAAGGAGTTCGGCCTCTATCTCGCGGCGCCGCTCTCCAACGGCCCCTAGGCAGGCCTCTGAGCGGCGGCTTCGCCTGGTACGCCGAGAATGAGGCAATAGAGCACAGCCTGGGTCGGGCCGCCGACGCCCAGCGTCTCCTCCACCCGCTTAAAGTCCATAGCCCCGGTGGGATTGGCCACAAGATCGTGGCTGGTGGCGACGAGCATGATGTTCTGGGCGATATGGCCCGCCTCAATCGCGGTGACCCTGTAAGCGGTGCCGTCATGATATTTCCACATGGGCCGCTCGAAATTGGCCACCAGGAAAATCAGGGCTGCCGCGTCGGAGGACCAGTGCTGTCCCGCCAGCAGATCGCCAAACGCCGGCAAGGTGTCCGCGCCCGTGCGTTGGAGAGACTGTTGCATGGCGGAATAATGATAGACGCCGGGCGCGAGGCCATCGACCCGGCGGGCGCAGACATAGGCCTCATAGGGGTTTCGCGCGCCGCCCGAGGGCGTCATTTTGAGGGGAAGATCAACGATGTCTTCGTCCTCGATGACTGCGGTTATGGCCATGGAGAAGAGCAGGCACTCTGCGACCTGATGGACGGAGATGGGCGCATCTCGCAGCACCCGGTTGGTGCGTCGCCGGGCCATGGTCTTGAACGGTTCGCCAAAGTTTTGCCGGACCGGCAAGGGGATGGCCGTCTCTGCATTATCGTTGGTTTGATAGAGGGGAGGAGAGGGGATCACCTTGACCAGCTCGCGGAGGCGCTCGCCGCCTTCCTCCTCGGTCATGAACTCGCCGACGCGCGTGCTGAAATGATAGGCAGCCGCGAACGGGCCCCAGAGCCACTCCTTTGAGAAGGCCGCATCCCCCGCGGCGGCTTCGGACTCTTCGATGAGCACAGCGCCGAGATCAGCGAGCTGGCCGATGGCTTTGACGATGGAGCCTTGAGAATAGTCCGGGAAGGACGCGAACAGCGAGTCGACTTCTGTCCAGGCGTTGAGCTGCCTGACGATCTCAAGAGCCGTCTGATTAGCCAGAAAACTCTTCTGGCGAAGATAATTATGGAAAACGAACCGGTCGTCTTCCAGCAATATCAGAAGGCTCTCGGACCTCTTGACGCGCAAGCACCACCCGCCGCCGACAGGTCCGTGACGACCCGTGAGTCTTAGGCGGCGACCGAGGCGACGGCTTTCGCGGAACCGGCGCTGCCCGTGGCCCAAAGCATACGCGGGTTGGACTGAGCGCTGCCCGTGGCCCAAAGCATACGCGAGTTGGACTGAGCGCTGCCCGTGGCCCAAAGCATACGGGAAGCGCCATTCATGGATTCCACAATTTCCAGGTCCAGATCCCGCTTTGCCGCGACACGGCGTTCAAAGGTGACGACTTGGCCCAGATAGTTAGAATTCGACATAATTGTTCTCCGTTCTTGATCTAAAGACGATAAGTCCAGTTGGCCCAAAGATCCCCTCGGGATTCTTTGCCGTATCTCGAAAACTTTACCATCAGATCGACCAAGGCTTCGATTAAGAAACCTCGACGACGCGCGGCTGGAGCGGTCATTTGATTGAGTAGACCAGAAAATATATTCAGCACTGCCCCGCAACAACAAGCGGAATAGCGCATGTCTACACTTTCGTAAACTCGCCCTGTTGATTTATGTCCATGTATAGATTGGCTTGTCAACTGTATTGTTTGCAAGGCGCCAGGAACGCTCAGTTCGCGGAGGGGTGCAAACGCTCGAAGGGGATGAATCGGCGCGGTGCAGACTGTGGCCGTGGCTTGCTCCCATTCCCATATGAGGCGCTCGCCTAGGGAGCATCACGGCACGCCATGAAATATAAGCAACTCGGTCGCACCGGCCTTTTCGTGTCGGAGATCTGCCTCGGAACCATGACCTTCGGCGGCAATGCCGATGCGGGCATGTGGCGCGCCATCGGCTCCCTCGAACAAGCNNTCAAGAATCTTGACGTCAAACGCAAGGACGTCGTGATCGCGACAAAGGTTTTCGGGCGCATGGGCCCTGGCCCCAATGACCAATCCGCGTCGCGCGGCCACATCATGGACAGCGTCGCCGCGAGTCTGGAGCGGCTGCAGACTGACCACATCGATCTCTATCAGATCCACGGAAATGACACGGTCACCCCCATCGAGGAGACCCTGCGCGCCCTGGATGACCTGGTGCGCCAGGGGATGGTCCGCTACGTGGGCGTCTCGAACTGGTCGGCCTGGAAGATCGCCAAGGCNNATTGCCGGGCGGGATCTGGAACGTGAACTCACCCCCCTGATCATGGAGGAAAACCTGGGCCTGATGGTCTGGTCTCCCCTGGCGGGGGGGCTTTTATCCGGAAAGTTCGGCCCAGGGGCTTCCGCGCCCAATGACGCACGGCGCGCCACCTTCGATTTTCCTCCCGTGGATAAGGAGAGGGCCTGGCCGTGCGTCGCGCTGATGCGAGAGATCGGCGACGCCAAAGGGGTCTCGGTGGCCCGGGTTGCCCTCGCCTGGCTTCTCGCCAAGCCTCACGTGATGAGCGTGATCATCGGCGCCAAGACGACCGCGCAGCTGGACGACAATCTGGCCGCGGCGGACCTGGCGCTCACGCCGGAGGAGGTCGCCCGCCTTGATGAGGTAAGCGCCTTGCCCGAGGAATATCCGGGCTGGATGTTCGCCCGGCAAGGCTCCACGCGAATTCCCGCGCCGTTCTTGAAGGCCACCTGACCGCCGTATCAGGCTTCGGCTTCCACGAGGCGCTCGACATCCGCTGTTTCATTCAGGGGAAGGGTGAGAGTGAATATGGTGCCCTCTCCCTGCGCGCTCTCGCAGCGGATCAAGCCATGATGTCGCGTCGCCACCG
>PLFA01000136.1 GCA_003136615.1 Caulobacteraceae bacterium
GCCAAGTCGAAGAATTACAATGTCCGTCTGGGCGGGATGATCGCCAATCGCAGCAAGGACACCGATCAGATCGACCGGTTCAATGCCGCCGTGGGCCTGGAGCGCGTCGCCCACTTCCCCGATCTCGACGTCATCCGCCGCAGCCGACTGAAGAAATCCACGCTGTTCGAGATGGAATCCTCGCCGGAGCTCGATGCGGTTCTCAAAGAATATATGCGCCTCGCCGCCAGCCTTTGGGCGGGGGGGCGCTCCTTCGACACGGTCCCCATGAAGGACCGCGATATCTTTGATTTCTTAGGGTTTGAATGATGTCCGCCACCACCTACGACGAACGCCGCGGCCGGCTTGAGACCTATTTTGACGCCACGGCCATGGAGGCCTGGGCGCGTCTGACGTCCGATGCGCCCGTAAGCCGTATCCGCCAGACCGTGCGGGAGGGCCGCGACAGCATGCGTGACGTGCTGCTGTCCTGGCTGCCCTTGGATATGGCCCATACCGCTCTGCTCGACGCGGGCTGTGGCACGGGCGCCCTTTCCGTCGTGGCGGCCCGGCGCGGCGCCAAGGTCACCGCCGTCGATATTGCCGGGAACCTCGTCAATGTCGCCCGGGAGCGGGCGCCTGCTGATCTGGCCCCGGGCGCGATCGACTTTCAGGTCGGTGACATGCTCAGTCCAAGCCATGGCGCCTTTGACCATGTGGTGGCCATGGACTCGCTGATTCACTACCCCACCCGCGAGATCATCAAGGTTCTGACGGGCCTCGCCAGTCGCACCGGAAAATCCATCGTCTTTACCTTCGCCCCACGGACCCCCGCCCTCACGGTTCTGCACGGGGTGGGCCTACTGTTTCCCCGCGCCAATCGCGCCCCGGCCATCGAGCCGGTGACGGAAACGAGCCTTCGTCGCGCCATAGCAGCCGCGCCGGGGCTTTCGGCGTGGCGGGTGGGCCGCACGGTGCGGATCTCCAGTGGCTTCTACAAGTCCCAAGCGATGGAGCTCGTTCGGCGGTGACAGCGGAAGCGCGCCCCATTCCGGTTTGGTCATGGCGCAACGTGGGCGTGCGCCTGCTGCCGTTCGCCGATTCGGCGACGCCGGAATTGCCGCTTGGCCGGCTCCTGCGCCTGTCGCTGTTTCAGGTCACGGTGGGCATGACCGCGGTGCTGCTGATCGGCACCTTGAATCGCGTCATGATCGTCGAGCTGGGGATTCCCGCGTCCCTGGTGGCCGCGATGATCTCACTCCCGCTGGTCTTTGCGCCCTTGAGAATGCTGGTCGGCCACAGATCCGATACGCACCGTTCGGTTCTCGGATGGCGTCGCGTGCCNNCCGGCGATTATTGGTCAAATCGGGGCGGCGCTCGCCTTCCTTCTGGCCGGCGCGGGGCTTCATACCACTCAGACGGCCGGTCTCGCCCTGGCCACCGATCTCGCCCCTGACCACGCCCGCCCCAAGGTGGTGGCCCTGCTGTGCATGATGCTTCTGGTCGGCACGGTCGTCGCCGCCGTGGGCTTTGGCCTTCTATTGTCCCCCTTCACCGAAGTGCACCTTGTCCAGGTTGTGCAGGGATCGGCCGTCTTGACGATCGTTCTCAATGGCGTGGCCCTCTGGAAGCAGGAGACTCGTAATCCCCAACGGTTTCGCGAAGCCGTCAGCGCCCCATCATTCAAGGATGCCTGGAGCGCCTATGCCAAGACGGGGCGCGCGGCGCGGCGCCTGATCGCCATCGGCATGGGCACAGTCGCCTTCAGCATGCAGGATGTGCTGCTTGAGCCCTATGGCGGCAGGGTCCTGCACCTGACGGTCGGCGCCACCACAACGCTCACGGCTTTACTGGCGGTGGGGGGCGCGGCGGGCCTGGGTCTGGCGGCGAGCCAGCTCAACAAAGGCGCCGATCCTTATCGCGTGGCCGGCTTCGGCGCCCTGGCGGGCCTCGGCGCGTTTTCCTGCGTCATCCTCGCCGCGCCCATGGCGGCGCCGCCCCTTTTCGCGGCGGGCGTCGCCCTGGTGGGTTTCGGCGCCGGACTCTTTGCCCACGGCACGCTTACAGCATCCATGAACATGGCCAAGGCCGACGCCACCGGCATGGCCCTTGGCGCCTGGGGCGCGGTTCAGGCCTTGGCGGCAGGCGTCGCCATCGCCACGGGCGGCCTGGTGAGCGACGCTATCTCGGCCCTGGCCACATCTGGCCGCCTTGGGCCCGCCCTCATGAGCCGGGCCACCGGTTACGACGTCGTCTATGTGATCGAACTCATGCTGCTCTTGGGCACCATGGTGGCCATCGGTCCGCTCGTGCGGCCGCGCGGCGCCAACACCGACTTCAATCCCCTTAATTTTCCGGCCCTTGCCATGGGGCCTTTCGACATGGCGCCCTCAGGAGGTAGCGATGTACAACGCCTTTTTTTCCGGAGATATTGATGTCACGGAGATCGTTCTCACGGTCTTCGTGCTCTTCTTCGCAGGTCTAATCGTTTATTTGCGTCGCGAGGATCGCCGCGAGGGTTACCCCCTCGAGGATGATGTGACCGGCGCGCTCGAGCCGCGGGGTGGACTTCTGTTCGCGGCCCAGCCCAAGACCTTCATTCTCGCCCATGGCGACGTGATGAAGCCCAACGCGTCTCGCGACACCGAGCACCTCGCGGCCAAACGGACCTCACCAACCCCCGGCTCGCCGATTGAGCCGACCGGTGACCCCTTGTTGGCTGGGATCGGACCGGGCTCGTTCGCGCGTCGGGCCAAGCGGCCGGATATGCTTATCCATCATGGCGTAAAGATTGCGCCACTTCGCGCCGCGCCAGGATTTTCGCTGGATCCGAAAGACCCCGATCCCATGGGGATGACCGTTGTCGGCGCTGACGGCGTGGCGGCCGGGACTGTCAGCGACGTGTGGATTGATCGTGGCGAGTACATGATCCGCTATATTGAAGTGGCGCTGACGACCGGCGGAAAGCCCGTCCTGGTCCCCATGCCCATGGTCGATGTCCAAAGGGCCAAAAAGACCATCAAGGTCGCGGCGGTACTAGGTTCCCAGTTCGCCAAGGCGCCCACGCTGGAAAGCCCCGATCAAATTACATTCGACGAAGAGGAGCGCGTCGCGGCGTTCTTCGGCGGCGGATACCTCTACGCCACAGCGTCCCGTACGGAGCCCCTACTATGAGTGAGCACGATTTCGAACCCATCCGCGGTCTCCCCGGCGATCTGCCCGCGGGCGAGACGATCCTGTGGCAGGGCGCGCCGGACTGGCGGGTGCTGGTGGGAGAAGCCTTTCACATACGCCTCGTCGGCGCCTATTTCGCGGCGATGCTGATCTGGCGGGTCACGAGCGCTCTTGCCGCCGGCGGCCACTTCCAGGGGGCCGTGGCCACAGCGGTTCAGGTTTCGCCCCTGGCCATCGCAGCCTTGGCCATTCTGGCCTTTCTGGCTTGGCTCAATAGCTGCACCACCGTCTATACGATCACCAACCGCAGGGTCGTGATGCGCTTCGGAGCGGCCTTCTCCAAGGCGATCAATATTCCCTTTGAGGTGATCGATAACGCGGCCGTGAAGACTCTGCGTGGCGGCGCGGGGGATCTTGCGCTCACGCTCAAGGCCCCGAACAAGATCGCCTTCCTGATGCTTTGGCCCCACGCCAGGCCCTGGAAGCTGGCCGCGCCGGAACCGACCCTGCGGGCGATCGCGCATGCCGATGAGGCGGCCAAGGTTCTGGCCGGCGCCATGCAAAGGCAGATGGCGGTCGCACCCAGCCTGTCGAAATCCCGGGCAGCCATCAACCTCGCGCCCATGCCCGGCGCTGAAGCCCACGCCGCGTGAATCGGAGACCCTCATGAGCGCCATTGATGCAGAACCCTTTCCGCGCACGGCCTTGATCGCCATTGCCGCGGTTATGAGCCTCTCGATCGCCTTCGCGGGCGCGGCCCGTCTGACGGGATTTGGGTCCCAGTCATTCGGAACCCCCGTGTCAGCGTCGAAGCCATCCCTCTCGGAAGACCTGAAGTTTTCCGACGAGGCGAATGGCTCGGTGAGCGTGAGGGACGGTCGGACCAGCGCTCTGGTCGCCACCCTGGCGCCCGGCACGAATGGCTTCGTGCGCGACGTTATGCGCGGCCTTGCCCGCGAGCGCCGGATGCGCGGGATTGGCCCGGCCATCCCGTTTCGCCTGACCCAATGGACGTCAGGCCAGGTTTATTTGGAGGATCTGGCTACCGGCCAGCGGATCGACCTTCAGGCGTTTGGACCGACCAATCGCGCCGCTTTTCTGCAGCTTCTCGCCCCTTCCGGNNCTGGACGACGCCTTGGCTCTCCATCCGGGCGATCGGGTCAAGGTTCACGGCCCGGCGATCCAAGTGGGCTTTGGGGAGCGCATGACGCTGCGCCGGGAAGCGACAGTGGAGCAGGCCGGGCTCCTGGAGCGCGCCTGGGTCCGCTTCGCCGCCCACTTCGAACTCGCCGAACTTTATGAAGTCAGTTTCACCCCAGGGAGGCTCCTGTGAGCACCGCCACACTCGAACGGCCGGCCGAAAGGCAGATTGGCGAGACCACCCGCATTGCCCAAAAGGATACGGTGCTCAGCCCGCGTTTCTACACCACCGACTTCGCGGCCATGGACAAAATCGATGTGACGCCCGTGCGCCGCGAATGGGACTCCCTGATCGCCGAGATGGCGAGCGATCCCAATCGCAATCACTTCAAGCGCACCGAGTCTTTCGGCGCCGCGCTGGAGGGTCTTTCGCCTGAGCTGCGCAAGGAGTTCATCGATTTTCTCGTGAGCTCTCTCACGGCGGAGTTTTCGGGCTGCGTGCTTTATGCGGAGATTGCCAAGCGGGTGGACAACCCGGACATCAAGGCGCTGTTCAAATATATGAGCCG
>PLFA01000013.1 GCA_003136615.1 Caulobacteraceae bacterium
GCGGGGACCTTTTTGAGGGCCGTGGCGCAGGCCTTGATCAGCAGGTCATTGACGCTGACCCGCCCGCCTTCGTCCTTGGCGACGGCATTGATCTGGGCGCGGGCGGCCAGCAGGGCGTCGATCTCCATATCCACGGTGAGCGGGAAGTGGGGAATATCGCGGAAGCTCTCGGTCATCCGCCGCGCCACGGTCTTCCTCATCCCGTCGAGGGGCGCGAGATCATAGGAGCCGGGGGCGATGCCCATCTGCTCCAGAGACTTGGCGACCCGGGGCGGCGCGGAGGCCACGGCGCTTTCAGGCTGCGGCGCGGCCTTCGCGGCGGGGGCGGCGCCAGTCCCGCCCTTGGCGAGGACCGCCTCGATGTCGCGCAGGATGATCCGGCCATGGGGCCCGCTGCCGGCCAGGGCCTCCAGCGCCACGCCCTCGCGCGCGGCGATCCGCCGGGCCAGGGGCGAGGCGGCGATGCGCTCGCCAGAGGTTGCTATGGGTGGCGCCGCAACGGGCTCGGGCGCCTGGGCGGCGGGTTTAGCGGTGGGCGGCGCGGCGGGCGCGGGTTCGGATGGCTTGGGCGCGGCAGCGGCGCCCTCCTCGCTGAGGCGCGCGATGGGTGTATTGATCTTCACGCCCTCCGAGCCCTCGGCCACGAGCAGGGAGTCAACGACGCCCTCATCCACGGCTTCCACTTCCATGGTGGCCTTATCGGTCTCGATCTCGGCGATGACATCGCCGCTCTTGATCTTGTCGCCAACCTTGACGTGCCATTTGGCCAGGGTCCCCTCCTCCATGGTGGGAGAGAGCGCCGGCATCAGAATGTCGGTGGTCACAGGGTCTCCTTGGAGAGGTGGGCCAGTTCGGCGCCGTGGTCCTCCCAGTGGCGTCCGTCAAAGGGCTTCACGTTGAGGGTCAGGCCAGAGGACTCATCCATACAGCGCGCATTGACCGACCAGCCATCGGGATTTGACCGGGGGCGATAGAAACTCTTGATACCGCAATGACGACAGAAGAGGTGCTTGGCCACCCCGGTGTTGAAACGATAGGCCGTCAGGGCGTCCTCGCCGCTCACCAACCGAAAGCGGCTTTCGGGCACGATGATGTGCAGGAAACCGGCCTTTGCGCAGATTGAGCAGTTGCACTCCTGGGCCTCCACGGCGTCCGGCAGGGCGGCCTCGAATCGCACCGCGCCGCAGTGACAGCCCCCCGCACGCCACGGCGTGTCCGTCACTTGTAACAGACGGCCAGAGCCGCCTCCACGATGCGCTCTGGGTCAGGAAGCGCCAGGAGTTCAAGATTGGCCGCATAGGGCAAGGGCGTGTCGGCATGGCAGACCCGAAGCGGCGGCGCATCCAGATCGTCGAATGCCAGCTCCACCGTGCGCGCGGCGACCTCGGCCCCCACGCCCATGGGGCCCCACCCTTCTTCCACCGTCACCAGACGATGGGTCTTGCGCACGCTCTGGACGACGGTCTCGTGGTCCAGAGGGCGCAGGCTGCGCAGGTCGATGACCTCGGCCTCAAGGCCCTTCTCCGCCAGCAGATCGGCCGCCGCCAGGGCCACACCCACCATGCGAGAATAGGCCACCAGGGTGACGTCCTTGCCGACGCGACGAACCTTGGCGCGGCCGAGACGAACCAGCCAATCCTCGCTCTGCGGGATATCGAATTCATGGCCGTAGAGCATTTCGTGCTCCAGAAAGACCACGGGATTCGGGTCGCGAATCGCCGACTTCAACAGCCCCTTGGCGTCCGCCGCGTCATAGGGCGCGACGACCTTCAGGCCCGGAATNNGAACACCACCGGGCAGCGGATCTGACCGCCGGACATATAGAGCGTCTTGGCCGCCGAATTGATGATCTGGTCGATGGCCTGCATGGCGAAGTTGAAGGTCATGAACTCCACGATGGGCCGAAGCCCCGCCATGGCCGCGCCGACGCCCAGGCCCGCGAAGCCATGCTCCGTGATCGGCGTATCGATCACCCGCCGCTCGCCAAACTCCTCAAGAAGGCCCCGGCTTACCTTATAGGCGCCCTGATACTGGGCGACNNCGCATCTCCTCGGCCATGGCGTCGCGCAGGGCGTCGCGGACCGTGATCTTCACGAGGGGCGCGCCCTCAGGAAAAGCGTCGTCGGGGGCAGCCGCCACAGCGACGGGGGCCGGGGTTTCAGGCGCCTTGACCTGAACGGGCGCGGCTTGCGGGGCGACGGTGGGCGGGGGGGCGCTCGCCCCCTCCCCTCTCAGTCTCGCGATGGCCGTGTTGACCTTGACCTCTTCGGTGCCCTCCGAGACCAGAAGCTGCTCGACTACGCCCTCATCGACGGCCTCCACCTCCATCGTGGCCTTGTCCGTTTCGATCTCGGCGATCACGTCCCCGCTCTTCACCGGATCGCCCACCTTCACGAACCACTTGGTGAGCTTGCCCTCCTCCATGGTGGGCGAGAGGGCCGGCATCAGGACGTCGGTCATGACGCGGCCTCAAGATAGATGTCGGTCATCAGTTCAGCGGGGTCGGGCTCCGGCGCGGTGCGGGCGAATTCGGCNNTCGTCGATCAGGCCCTCGGCCTCCAGGCGCTCGCGAAGATGATCGATGGGATCGCGTGTCTTGCGCACCTCATCCACCTCCTCACGCGTCCGGTACTTGGCCGGATCGCTCATGGAGTGGCCCCGATAACGATAGGTCTTCATCTCGAGAATGTACGGCCCCTTGCCCGACCGGGCGTGCGCCGCGGCCTTCAGGCCCGCCGCCCGCACGGCCGCCACGTCCATGCCGTCCACCTCTTCGCCGGGAATATTGAAGCTCACCCCCCGCTTGAAGAGGTGGGTCTCGGACGAAGACCGCTCCACGCTGGTCCCCATGGCGTATTGGTTGTTCTCGATCACATAGACCACTGGCAGCCGCCAGAGTTCGGCCATGTTGAAACTCTCATAGACCTGACCCTGGTTCGCCGCCCCGTCGCCGAAATAGACGAAGGCCACCTTCCCGTCGTCGCGATAGCGGTTGGCGAGCGCNNATGTGCATGGAGCCGCCCTTGCCCTTGGAGACCCCCGCCGCGCGCCCGGTGAGCTCAGCCATGACGCCGCGCGGATCCATGCCCGCGGCCAGCATATGACCATGCTCGCGATAACCGGTGATCACCTGGTCGCCCGGCTCCTGGGCGGCGTGCATGCCCACCGCGATGGCTTCCTGGCCAATATAGAGATGGCAGAATCCGCCGATCAGCCCCATCCCATAGAGCTGTCCCGCCCGCTCCTCGAAGCGACGGATCAGCAGCATGGATCGATACAAATCCAGCAGAGGCCCCGCGTCGGACGCGGCGGCGGTCTTTCGCTTCGCGGCGCTCGCGTGCGCCATGGCCTTCTCCAGGTCAGGATCCTTAAAGGAGACGCGCCTTTGGCGAGCTTGGAGCCTAGCTGTGCGGCGCGTCCTGGCGGATCACATAGTCCCTGGGATCGACAAAGCCCAGAAGGCGATGGGCCCGCTCCTCAAGAAGATCGGCCGAGAGATTCTCTGTCCGCAGATAGCGGGCCTGGATCTCCAGAGACGCGCGGGTGGCCTGCAGCCTCTTCAGCTCCGCCTGACGCTCAGCTAGAACCTCCGACCTTTGACGCTGCATCAACAGGCCGCGCTCCCCCGTCAGGGCGTGAAACCCGAAGAAGAACACCAGAAAGGCCAGGGCCGCCGTTGGCAGATATGTGCGGAGACGGAAGACCACGGTCAGGCGCGCCAGATTGCCATTGAGAAACGCCATGTCTAACCCCGCGCCGCTTAAAGGGACCCTAACAGGAGTCGCGGCGTCGCCTAGACTTTCAGAAGAGGCGCTTCAACGCCACTTGGCCGGCATAGATCGCCTGACCGCCCAACTGCTCCTCGATACGCAGGAGCTGATTGTATTTGGCCAGCCTGTCCGACCGCGCCAGGGAGCCGGTCTTTATCTGCCCGCATCCCGTGGCCACCGCGAGGTCCGCGATGGTGGCGTCCTCGGTCTCGCCGGAGCG
>PLFA01000168.1:0-129 GCA_003136615.1 Caulobacteraceae bacterium
CGCGGCGGCCTGGCGCAGCAGGGGATGATCCGCCACGGCCTCCCCATGCAGGAGAAGGCGCGGTTTTCGGCCCAGGCTCACGGCCTCGGCGACGCTTCGCAGGCCCTCGACGAGAAAGAGCCCGGTTTC
>PLFA01000168.1:229-5901 GCA_003136615.1 Caulobacteraceae bacterium
GCGGCGCAGCCGGCCATCAGCTCCGGCAAGTCCTCATAAAGCCGCCAGACCTCGCCCGATGGTCCCCGGCCGTATTTCGGCGGATCGAGAATGATTCCCTGATAGAGTTCGCCACGTCGCACTTCACGTCGCACATAGGCTCTCGCATCTTCGCAGATCCAGCGGATCGGCGCCCGTGCGAGGCCCGCGGTCTGGGCATTGGCCCGCGCCCAGCCCACGGCCTTCTTGGAAGCGTCCAGATGGGTCACCGACGCGCCGCCCGCCGCGGCGACGAGGCTCGCGACGCCGGTATAGCCGAAGAGATTGAGAATCCGCGCACCCGGCGGCCTTTCGGCGAGCGTGTCCGACAGCCACGCCCAGTTGGCGGCCTGTTCCGGAAAGACTCCGAGATGGCGAAAGGCCGTCAGGCGCGCTTCGAATCGGATGTCGCGCCACGCCATGGGCCAGGTCTCGGGCGGAGGACCACCGCGAAAACGCCAGCTTCCCTGATCATCCTCGTCCGCGCCCTCGAACACGGCGTCGGCCATGTCCCAGCTCACCTGGTCCAAGGCTGGCGCCCACAGGCATTGGGGCTCGGGCCTGATGACCTGGACGGGGCCGTAGCTTTCAAGCTTGCGCCCGCCGCCAGTGTCGTGGAGCGTATAGTCATCCCAGGCGGGCGCGCTTAGCGCCAATGGCGCGGCGGCGATTGCGGGCTGGGCTGTGGAACTCATGCTTGCCGCTTACCCGCACACCACGGCGAGGGCCAGGGGATGGAGGCTGGCGGAACGCCGCCTCGCGGCCTTGCGGCTCATGGCGAATTCCCCTTAAACCAGTGCCATGATTGACCCGTTGAACCTCGACTCTGAGCTTCGGAGGCCACCGCGATCTGGCCGGAAGGCCAAGGGTGACGGTCATCTTCGCCGGGCGGAAATCCTTCGCGCCGCAGAGCGCATCTTTGTCATCGAGGGCTATGAGGGCGCGACAATTCGCAAGATCGCCGATGAGGTCGGCGTTTCGTCCACCTGCCTCTATACGCACTTCCGGGACAAGGATGAGATCCTGCTCGAAATCTGCACGGCCGCGCTGGAGGAGCTGCTTGAGCTCAATAGCAAAATCGCCGCTATGCCGGTGGACGCCGTCGAACGGGCCCGGCTCATGCTGCGGGCCTATATGGAATTCGCCCTACGCAACCCCAATGCCTATCTCCTGGTGTTCTGCTCGCCGGTGGTCGCGGGGACGCATGAGCGGCCGGCGTCGGCCAAGGAGATTGGCGACAAGTGCCTGGAACGGTTCCTCACGGTTGTGCGGGAGATCGCGGCGGAGGGGCGGCTGAAGACCGGCGATCCTCATGCGGTTCATCAGGCTCTATGGGCAGCCTGTCATGGCCTGGTGACCCTGATGATCACCAAGCCGGAGCGCGACTGGGCATCCGCGGAGGGTTTGACGGCGGTTCTGGTTGATGGATTGCTCTTTGGGTTGATCGCGGACTAGGAGCGTCGGCATGCGCCTTGGTCTTGTTATAGCCTGCCTGGCATGGGGGTGCCTGAGCGCGACCTATGCTTCGGCGAGCCTTGGCGGCGGCTATGACAGTGTGGTCTCCGATCGGGCGCATCTTTCGGCGCGACTGAGGTCAACCACGGTTGCCAATCATCAGGTCCATCGGCTCACCCTGATCAATGGCGCGGTGCGCAAGGAATTCACGGGGGATGACGGGGCGGTTTTCGCAATCAGCTGGAGCGGCCGCTCCAAACCGGACTTGCGGCAACTTTTGGGCCCCTATTTCTCCCGCTTTCAGGCGCGCACCGCCACCGTTTCCGGTCGAAGGATCAGACAGGCTCTCGTCGCCCGGCAGTCTGATCTGGTGGTCTATAGCGGCGGGGCCAATGGCGCCTTTTGGGGCTATGCCTATTTGCCGAAGTCGCTGCCAGGCAACTTTGCCTTAAGCGAATTCAATCCGGCCACCCCATGATCCGTTCCGCCTGCCTGATCGCCGCCCTGTTTTTCCTGGCCGCATGCGGCGGCGGGGGCTCGTCTTCAAACGTCACGGGCTCCACGACCGCGGGATCGGGCACGGGGACCGGATCCACGGGATCGTCAGGCGGGAGCGGCTCGGGTTCTTCTGCCAGTAACACCGCGGTGATCACTGTGGACTCCGGGCCCACGAGCCTGCAGTCCGGCTCCAACGCCTATATCTCGGATAACGTCCCTTACGTAACGGTGACCCTGTGCGCGCCGGGCAGCACGACCAACTGTCAGACCATTGATCACGTTACGATTGATACCGGGTCCGTTGGCCTGCGCATTCTCGCGCCCGTGCTCAATGCAAGCCTGCTCTCGGCCCTTCCTCTGGAGACCGACACGCAAGGAAATGCGGTGGGTGAGTGTTATGGCTTCGTCGACAGCTATATGTTTGGCTCGGTCCGCCAAGGGGACGTCACCGTCGGGAGTAAAAAGGTCTCCAGCATGCCGTTCCTGGCGGTGGCGGATACGGGCCAGTTCAGCACGATCCCGTCACAATGCAGCAGCGGCGCCGGCACAAACCAGAACACGGTGAACGCGGCGGGCGCCAATGGTATCCTGGGGATCGGCCTGACGGCCACCGACTGCGGCGTCAGCTGCACACTGAGCGGCGGTTATTCGGCGGCGATCTACTATGATTGCCCCTCCAGCGGCTGCTCCACCATCATCACCCGGACATCGTCTTCGTCGGCCCCATTTCAGCAGCTGCCAAATTTCACAGCCGCGCTCAGTGTGGATAATAATGGGGTTCTGGTGAGCCTTCCCGCCGCCACCGCGGGGGGTGAGACCAGCTTGACGGGGACGCTCTATTTCGGCATCGGCACCGAAACCAACAACGCCCTTGGGTCCGCCACGGTGCTGCCCACGACAACGGATACGTCCCAATTTGGAACGGGCTTTATCACCGCGAACTTCAACGGCCAGAGCCTCAATCAGAGCTATATTGATAGCGGCACCAATCTCTATCTCTTCAGCGACACCGCCATAACGGGCTGTACGGGCAGCTATGTGGGCTATTACTGCCCCGCCACGACGGACACCCTCTCTGTCACCCTGCAAGGCCAGAACGGCACAAGCGAGGCCGTGTCGGTCCAGGTCGCCAATGCCCAAGCGCTTCTCACCACCACATTCTCGGTGCTGCCAGGCTTGGCGGGCGACCCCAATAACTTCTCCGGCGACACCACCGGCTACAGCAACACCTTCGCCCTTGGTCTGCCGTTCTTCTACGGCCGCAACATCTTTTTCGGGATCGAGGGCAAGACCGCCGGGACGGTAAGCGGGCCGTTCTTCGCGTTTTAGGGCGCCGCCCGAAATGCAGCATTGCTAGTCATGTCGAGACTTGAAGATGACGCGGGAGATGGTCTTGGCGCCCACTTAGCCGCCGCAGGCCCTGGCCGCATTTGCCGCGCCTAGCTTTGCCGAGGATGGCGGTGCGAAGACGGCGAAATAGCCGAGGCCGCCCCGCAGGGGCTTTAAGTCCATCAACCGGTAACCGGCGGCGGCGAGCTCGCAGGTCAGGAGCTTTGGCGGAGTTCCATGGGCCCCTGTCGGTCGGTCCAGTTCCTCGATGCCGAGCCGGCCGCCAGGTTTGAACGCCGGCGCCAACTTGGCCAGCAGGGCCATGGGTTTCTGGATCTCATGGTACATGTGGACCATGATCGCCGCATCGATGGATCCCGGCGGCAATCTGGGATCGCCCGCGGCGCCTTCCACGATGTCGATATTCTTTAGGCCGGTCTCTTTGACCGTCGCTCTGAGCTGATCCAGATAAGCGGAGGTCACGTCTTCCGCGAAAATCCGGCCCTTAGGACCAACGAACCTCGCCAAACGCAACGCATCGTAGCCGCTGCCGGCGCCGATATCCGCGACGCGCATCCCTGGGCGCAGGCTCAGACGGGCGACGATCTGCTCCACCTCGTGGGCGCCGTCGCGGTAGGCGGGATTGCTCCAGATGGGGCTGACGATATCCGCCACGGGTCGAGCGACGTCACCTTGTGGGGCGGGAGAACCATTCGCCGCAGCGAGGGCGGCGATGAGAAGAATGGCGATCATCGGCAGTCACTCCAGAGGGAGAGGCAACGATATTTTGGGCTTAAGTTTGACAGACAGCTGATCAATCTCGCGGCCGCTTCCCCCTCCACCGTTTCCACCTTCGCCAAGGCTTCGGAGGACGGGTCGCGGTTCCCCTCAACCCGCTGCACGGGGGAGGAGATAGACTGCGCGCGTCATCGCCCGCCAGGGGTCGTGGCGAGGGATAGACCACTGCTCCCCGCCACCGGCGCGCCAGTCGCGTCGCTTGGGGCAGGGGCGACATAGCCGTAGACGCCGCGCTTGAGGTCTGCCCGCAGTGTGAGGGGAGCTTCGCCGCCGTTCAGGCGGGCGCGATAGACCTGGGTCGCCTCCAGCACACGCATGACATAGTCGCGGGTCTCGGAGAACGGGATGCATTCCACGAAATCCAGTGGATCCGACTCTGAGCCGCGCGGGTCGCCGCAAACGCTCGTCCACTGGTTCGGGCGGCCGGGCCCGGCGTTGTAGGCGGCGGCGGCGAGGACGTAGGAGCCGCTGAACTGATCCACCAGTTGGCCGAGGAACGCGGAACCCACCCTCATATTATAGTCGGGATCCTCCAGCCGGCCGGCGCCCAACCCAGAGCGGCGGGCGACGCCACGCGCCGTGGCGGGCATGAGCTGCATCATGCCGAGCGCGCCCGTGCCGGACCGCGCCATGGGATCAAAGCTGCTCTCCTGGCGGACGATACCGAGAATGAAAGCGGTCTCCGCGGAGCCTGAGACGTCACTGGGCGGCATGCGGACGGGATAGCCGCGCTCCGGCAAAATGAACCCGCGTTTGGCGGCGTTGCGTACGACGCGCATGGTCAGCTCCTGCTCGCCCTGCTCCTCAGCGAGATCCACAAGCTGAGCCTCGCTAACGGCATCGGGGAGGCTCTCCGAGAGGCCCGTGACGAAGGTGCGGAAACCCTCGTGATTGCCGATACGCACCAAAAGGCGGGCGGCGGCGACGGCGTCATTGGCCTCGAAGGCGGCTCGGGCGGCGGGTGTTATGACAGGATCATGACCCAGGACAATCTTGGTCTGGCCGGCTCTGGCGGCTGCCAGTTGTCCATAGAAGGTGGTCTGGTGACGCGCCGCCTGGGCGTAGAAGAGTTGGGCGGCGACGGGATCGCCCTGAGCTTCCGCCGCGCGGCCCCGCCAGTAGAAGGCGCGGGCCTGGGTGATGGGGGACTGGCTCAAGTTTTCGAGGCGCGCGAAGTGGGCGTCAGCGCGGGCCGGATCCTTGAGCCGGGAGAGGGCGATCCATCCCGCGAAGAACTGCGCCTCGGCCGCGGCGATCCCGGTGCTGACGCCAGCGTGGGTGGCGGCCTGGTAGGCGCGGTTGCTATCGCCCATCTGCAGAGCTTCGATGACCAGGGAGCCATGGCGCCAGAGTTTGTCGGCCGCCGCCTCGGACGGCAGCTCGGCGGGCAGGTAGCCCACCAGAGCCAGCGCGCCATAGACATCGCCCGCATCATGCAGAGCCATAAGCCGCTCATAGATGATCCCCGGGTCCGCCTGATCGGCGGGCGGTAAGGCGGCGATGAGGTCGGGGGCGCTGGCGTCCCGACGCTTCAGCGCCATGCGCGCCTGGGCCACCGCCTGACGATCCGGGGG
>PLFA01000099.1 GCA_003136615.1 Caulobacteraceae bacterium
GTGCACAAGCAGGTTTATATCTATGGCGGCCTCGATACGGGTCCCACCGAGCTCAATCGCGGCTTTGGCATGGCCTGGGGCGTGGGCGGCTGGCTCCTTACCCCCTTCCTGCAAAAGATCGGCCCCGCTGAAGGCCAGGCGCTGCGCGAGCGCGTTGCCCGGGAGATCACCACCACGTTCGCCAGTCACTATGACCGCGTCATCTCCCTGGCGGAGACCTTGGATATTGAAATCATCACCGCCTACAACCGCCGCGCGACCGGTCAGAAGTATCTGATCAATCCGAACAAGGATGTGTGATCAGCGTCGCCGATTCGGCCGAGCCGACATGAGACGCCGAGAGGCTTTTGCAGAGGACGCTCTTTCGTGGAGCTAAAGGGCAAAATCGTGGTCATCACCGGCGCCGCTGGAGGGATCGGGCGAGCCATGGCCCGGCGTTTCGCAAAGGAGGGACCGCGTCGCATCATCTGTGCTGATCTTGATGGGCCAGGCGCCATGGCCGTGGCCGCCGAAGTTGGTGGCTGGGGTCTTGCAACCGACGTCTCCAGGGAGGCGGACATCGTCTCCCTCATTGAGACCGTTGAGGCTGAAGAGGGTCCCATAGACCTCTTCTGTTCCAACGCCGGCATCGGTATTGGCGGCGGCGCCGAGGCTCCTGACGCGGGCTGGACGCGAATCTGGGAGATCAATGTCATGGCCCATGTGTGGGCCGCGCGAGCCCTGGTGCCGCTCATGAGCGCGCGCGGAGGCGGCTATCTCCTGAATACCGCCTCCGCCGCGGGTCTGCTCTCCCAGATTGGCTCCGCGCCCTATGCGGTGACCAAGCACGCGGCGGTGGGCCTGGCTGAGTGGCTGGCGATTACCCACGGCGATCAGGGGATCAAGGTGTCGGTGCTGTGCCCGCAGGCCGTGCGCACGGCCATGACCGCGGCAAATCCCGAAGGTGTGGCCAGCATTGACGGGATGATGGAGCCTGAAGAGGTCGCAGATGACTGTGTGGCGGCCATCGCCACCGAGCAGTTTCTCATCCTGCCCCACCCCGAGGTTCTGGATTACATGCGGCGCAAGACCGGGGACTATGATCGCTGGATCGGCGGCATGCGCAAACTCAACCGGCGATTTCAGGGGTGACGGCCTTCCGCCTGCCCCTGCCTTGCCCCAAGCGAAAGCAAAGACATGAGCATTTCCCTCTATGACGCGAGCGTCGCGAGCTACATTCAGACCGCGACCGCCGTGGCGGCCTTTCTCGATCGCGGACTCACCCATTGTCAGGATAACGGGACCGATCCCGAGGCGTTGGTCGAAACCCGACTCTTCGCGGACATGGCGCCCCTCCGCTTCCAGATCGTTTCGGTTGTTCACCACTCCATCGACGCTGTTGACGGCATGAAGTCTGGCATCTTCGGACCGCCTACGGATCAGAAGCCGCACGACTATGCGGGGCTACAAAAGCTGGTCGCGGATGCTCTCTTGGCTCTCAAGGCCCTCACCCATGAAGAGGTCAATGCGCTCAGCGGCAAGGATGTGGTCTTTCAGATCGGGGAACGTCGGGTCCCGTTCACAGCGGAAGGTTTTCTGCTCTCCTTCTCCCTGCCCAACTTCCATTTCCACGCCACGACGAGTTACGACATACTGCGCAGCCAAGGCGTGCCGCTGGGCAAGCGCGACTATATGGGGCCCCTGCGCATCAAGACCTGAGGCCGGTAGCGCGCGCGACGGCTTAGTTGTCACTCCCGAGGATCCCGCCCAGAATCCCGCCCATCAGGCCGCCGGCGGCAAGTCCGGCGCCGAGGCCGCCGCCCCCGCCATTGTGTTCCCCTCCTGGCATGTAACGGGCGATCTCCTCGGCGAGGTTGATGATCGGCATGGATTGCAGCCAGACATCGCCCGGCCCCGTGAGGCTCGCCAGAAACAGACCTTCGCCCCCGAAGAGAATGTTTCGGAAGCCTGGTACGAGCTGAATATCGAAGGAGACCGTGGGCTCGTGCACGCCTACATGGCCGGCGTGAACGAAGAGGCGTTCGCCGGGCGCCAGACGCCTGGGGATGACCTCGCCAGAAAGATCAAGAAAGACCGTTCCCGGCCCGACCACCCTTTGAAGGATGAACCCCGCGCCCCCGAAGAAGCCCGAGCCGATTCGCTGCTGCCAGGCGAGTTCGAGGGTGACCGACCGCTCCGCGCAGAGAAACGTCTCCTTGCGGCAGATCAGGGATTCCCCCGCGCGGAGGGTCCTCGCCATAATTGTGCCGGGAAAGCGCGGCGCGAAGGCCACATGTCCGCCGCGCATCTCGCCGGTGAATTCGGTGACAAAAAAGCTGCCCCCCGTCAGGCTGCGCTTAAGGCCGGCGAACAGGCCGCCCCCGGTGTGAGTGTGCATGCGTACGCCGTCTGTCATCCAGGCCATGGCGGCGGTCTGGCTATAGACGGTTTCGTTCGGCGCCAGGTCGACGCCGACGGTTTGCATCACCGTTCCAGAAATCTCGAATCGCATCGTCATTTCCCCCTCATTCTGCGCGATCCTACAATCAGGTCACCAAGCCTAGAAGAGGCCCTCGATGCGTCCCTCTCCGTCGAGCCCGATGCGTTCGGCGGCGGGATGGCGGGGGAGGCCGGGCATGGTCATGATCTCCCCGCATATGGCCACCACGAAGCCCGCCCCCGCCGAAAGCCGCACGTCCCGAATATGAACCTCATGGCCAGAGGGCGCGCCCAGGGCTTCGGGGTCAGTGGAGAAGCTATATTGGGTCTTCGCCATGCAGACCGGCAGACCTCCAAAACCCGCCTTGGTCCATTGCGCCAGCCGGCTCCGCACGGCTTTGTCGGCGGTAACCGCGCCGGCGCCATAGATCTCACGGGCGACGGTCCCTATCTTCGCCCACAGGGGTTGATCATCGGCGTAGAGCGGCGCGAAACGCGCCTTCCCGCTCTCCACCAACTCCACGACCTTGCGCGCCAGAGTTTCCGCCCCTGCGCCCCCTTCGGCCCAATGGCGGCACAGAATCGCCTCCGCGCCCGCGCGCCGGACAAAGGTCTCAACCTCGGCGATCTCGGCGGGACTGTCGCTGACGAAGTGATTGATCGCCACGGTCACCGGCACGCCGAACCGGCGCACATTGGCGATATGACGCCCCAGATTCTCGCAACCCCGCGCCAGGGCGGCCAGATTCTCCCGGCTGAGATCCCCACGGGCAACGCCGCCATTCATCTTCAGTGAACGGATCGTGGCCACGATGACCGCCGCCGCCGGCGTCAGTCCGGCCTGCCGGCACTTGATATCAAAGAACTTCTCGGCTCCGAGGTCGGCCCCGAAACCCGCCTCGGTGACCACGTAGTCCGCCAACGCCAGGGCGGTCCGGGTCGCTGTGACGGAATTGCAGCCATGGGCGATATTGGCGAAGGGGCCGCCATGAATCAGGGCCGGTGAGCCTTCCAGGGTCTGGACGAGATTCGGCTGGAACGCGTCCTTGAGCAGCGCCGCCATGGCGCCGTCCGCCTCCAGATCGGCGCATGTGACGGCCTTTCCATCCAGGCCATATCCCACGATGATCCGTCCCAGCCGGGCCTGGAGATCGGCGAGATCCGTCGCGAGGCACAGGATCGCCATGACCTCAGAGGCCACGGTGATGTCAAAGCCTGTCTCGGCGGGGGCGCCATTGCCGCCCAAGGAGGCCACGATCTGGCGCAGGCTCCGGTCGTTCATATCCAGCACCCGGCGCCAGACGATCCGCCTAGGGTCGAGCGCGGGGTCCCGGCGCCAATAGAGATGGTTATCCACCATGGCCGAGAGCAGGTTGTGGGCGCTGGTGATGGCGTGAAAATCACCGGTGAAATGAAGGTTGATGTCCTCCATCGGAATGACCTGCGAATGCCCGCCGCCCGTGGCGCCGCCCTTCTGACCAAAGCAGGGGCCTAGTGACGGTTCGCGCAGACAAATCGCCGCCCGCTTGCCAATACGGTTCAGGGCGTCGCCAAGGCCGACGGTGGTGGTGGTCTTGCCTTCACCCGCGGGTGTGGGGCTCATGGCGGTGACGAGGACCAGCGCGCCTTGGGGCTTACCCTCCCGCGCCAGACCTTGGATAAAGCTCCCGGCGATCTTAGCCTTATCGGCGCCATAGGGAATGAGGGCGCCGTGTGGGATGCCCAAAGCCACGCCGACCTCCGTGATCGGACGGGGCCGGGCGGCGCGAGCGATCTCGATGTCTGTCGGCAATGGGCCCCTCCTGGTCGTTGTCTACAAATTTGACGGATAGACTTAGGTGAAGTCGCCCAGCCCCCGCAAACCCTCCTTCACGCCTTTGGCTTTCGCGGTGGCGGCGCGGGTGATAGCGCCGGGGCGTGATGAACATTCTGCTGATCACCCTGGATCAATTTCGCGGCGATGCTCTGGGCGCCGCCGGCCACCCCGTGGTCAAGACCCCCAACCTTGATCGCCTGGCTCGGGAGGGGCTGCGTCTCTCCCGGCACTATGCTCAAGCCGCCCCGTGTGGCCCCGGACGCGCCAGCCTTTACACGGGCCTCTATCAGACGACCCACCGCGTGGTCGCCAATGGCACGCCCCTGGATCAACGGTTTGACAACATCGCCAAGGCCGCGCGCCGCGCGGGTTATAGGCCAACCTTGTTTGGCTACACCGATCAGGCCATTGATCCGCGCTTGACCGATGGCCCCCGCGACCCTCGGTTAAAGAGCTACGAAGAGGTGTTGCCGGGTTTCGATGTGGGCCTGCATCTGCCCATGGGGGAGCCCGCGCCTTGGCTCACCTGGCTGAGGGGCAAGGGCCACAGTATTGCGGACAACCCTCATGTGGCGCTTGAGACTGAGCCGGCCCGCCCCGCTGAACATAGCATGGCGGCCTTTGTCACCGATGAGATGATCGCTTGGCTCGGCCGCCAGGGGCGGCCGTGGTTCGCCCACCTCAGTCATCTGCGACCTCATCCGCCCTATGCGGCCGCCGGTCATTTCGCCGAGCTTTATGATCCTGGCGAGATGCCCGCGCCCATTTCGCGGGGTGAGACCAGCCACCCGCTCCATGCCGGGTTGCTGCGGAGCCCGGCCATGGCCGCGCCGAGGGACGCTGCGGCGATGGCGCGGCTGCAGGCTCAATATTTCGGCATGATCAGCGAGGTTGACTTCCAACTCGGGCGGCTATGGGCAGCGCTTGAGGCGCGCGGTGATTGGAATAACACCCTCATCGTGGTCACCGCCGATCATGGCGAGCAGCTTGGCGATCATGGTCTTCTGGGGAAGGGGGGCTTCTTCGAGTCCAGCTATCACATCCTGGGGTTGATCCGCGATCCGCGCCCCGGCGCCGTCAGTGGGGCGGTTCTGGACCGTTTCAGCGAGAATATCGATCTTTTCCCCACGATCTGCGAGGCGATGGGGCTGGAGGTTCCGGCGCAATGCGACGGCCTTCCCCTGACCCCCTTCCTGCGTGGCGAGGCTCCGCCGTGGTGGCGCGACGCCGCCCATTGGGAATGGGACTGGCGCTCTTTTTATCTCCGCGACGGGCCCCATCCCTGGCCGTGGGACCGGCGCCTGGAGCGGCAAAGCCTGGCCGTCCGGCGCGGCCCAGACGACGTCTATGTCCATTTCGCCGATGAGACGGCCCTGGCCTTCAACCTGGCGGTCGACCCGTCCTGGCGCACGCCTCTCAGCGATCCCGCGCGGATGCTTAAGGTGGCCCAGGCCCTTCTTACCTGGCGCGCCCGCCACGCGGACCGCACCCTGACCGGCATGCTGGTGGAGAACGGCGGGATTGGCCGCTGGCCACCCATGCCCCCGGGTTGGGATGCCTCCTCCTAACTCCCGCCTGACTGAATAGGCCCGCGAGCTTTAGGACGGCGACACCGCTCGGTCTATTTCGACGCCGCCGCGTCCAGGCCTTCCTGCCGCTCGGTTTCGGCGAGGTGCGCCGCTTTCCAGTTCATCGCGCGCTGGACCCGGCGCCTGACGCTGGGATGATCATAGAAGAGGAACTCCTCCACCGGCCCGGGCGAGTCTGCGCGATACTCGATGGTCTTGACCAGCGCCTTGGAAAGTCCGTCCGGCTCGTGGGCGACGCGCAAGGAGAAGGCGTCCGCGTCGGACTCTTCAAAGCGTGTGAAGGTCATGGTGAGGGGCGTCCCGAGTAGCCCAAGCGTGGAGAAGATGATGAGAAGAGTGGGCAAGCCGGTCGGGTCGGAGATGCCCAAGGCGCCGGTCTTCACCCACTTGTCAACGAGGGGAAACACCGCCTGGGCGATGGCGAAGCCAATCAGGGCCAGCAGGCTGAAGATGAGCGCGCCGATGATCACGTGGGCGCGCTTATAGTGGCCCATTTCATGGCCGACGACGCCGCGCACCTCCGCAATATCGGCGCCCTTGGCGAACATGACATCGCTCATGGCCACGCGCGCCGAGCCGAAGAGCCCCGAGACATTGGCCGTATAGCGGTTCGACTGTTTGGAGCCGTTGTAGATGTAGATCTTATCCGATGGCACGCCGGCGATCTTGGCGAGGGCGACAACCGCATCGCGGGTGGGGCCGGGCGGCGCCGGCGTATATTTATTGAACAAGGGCTCGATCAGAACCGGACCGAGGACGGTCAGGATGATGATAAACAGTGCCGCCAGGCCGCTCGCCCAGGCCCACCACCACCTGGGGGTTCGTCGTATCAAAGCATAAAGCGCTGCGAGGAAAAGGCTCACCGCGATGATGTTGATGACGAGGCCGATGGCCTGATCACTGAACCATCCGGCCAAGGGCTGACTGGTCAGACCATAGCTCTTTTCCCGCCACCACCCGGAATAGACGGACCAGGGCAGCTCAAGAATGGCGTCGCCGAGGATATAGACGCCGGCCGCAATCAGGCTGAACAGCCAGGGCCTGGGCCGCCCGCCGGTGATGGCTTGGCGCAACCCGCGCAGCAACCCAAGCCGGGCAATGATCAAGCTTGCCCCCACGCCCACGAGCCAGCCCCATAGAAGCAGCCAATGGCCGCCTTGGGTGTAGTGGATCGCCTTCACGCGCGCCGCAGCCGGCAGCGCCGAGAGAAGGACATTGGTTGCGGAGACGGGGTCGAAGGCGGCGATGGCGGTCTCTCCACGGGCAAACACGATGTTTGTTGTTTATCAGACTTGCTGCGCCGCACTAAATTTGCGTCGGTGGCGGCGCGAACCACGCGAGGAACCTAGTATTGACCTCCAGCAAGTCCTCCGAGCCACTACACCGTATCGTCGTGGCTGGCGGTGGCGCGGCCGGACTCGAACTGGTCTCCAAGCTCGGGGACACCCTGGGCAAGACAGGCAAGGCGCGGATCACCCTGGTGGATCGGGGCCGCACCCATCTGTGGAAACCCCTCCTGCATTCCGTGGCCGCCGGCAGCCTCCGTCGCTCGCAACACGAGTTGAACTATCTGGCTCAGGCCCAGTGGCGCCATTTCGACTTCACCCTGGGCGAGGTCACGGGCCTGGACCGGGCGGCGAAGGAACTCAAGGTTGGGGCGGTCTTCGACGAGGAAGCCCGCGAGATCGCCCCGCCCCGCGCCGTGCGGTACGATACCCTGGTCATGGCGATCGGCAGCGTCACGAACGATTTTGGAACGCCCGGCGCCGGTCAATTCGCCATCCCTCTGGAGACTCCGGAACAGGCGGCCCGCTTCAATCGCAGGCTGGTCAATGCCTGTCTGCGGGCCAATAGCCAGGAAGGCGCTATCCGCCCTGGGCAGCTTCATGTGGCGATTATCGGAGCGGGGGCCACGGGCACGGAGCTGGCCGCTGAATTGCACCGCACTGTGCGGGTGGTCGTGGCTTATGGCATGGACCGGATCGACCCGGCGCGGGATGTGCGAATCATTCTGATCGAAGCCGCTGATCGCATTCTTCCCGCCCTTCCGGCGCGAATCTCGGACGCCACGGCCGCGCTCTTGGGGAAGCTGGGGGTCGATGTGCGGGTGCGCGCGCGTGTGGCGCGCGTAAGCGCGGAGGGCCTGACCCTTGCCGACGGAACCGAGATTCCGGCGGAACTGGTCGTCTGGACTGCGGGGGTGAAGGCGCCCGAGGTGCTGGCCGGGATCGATGGGCTGGAAACCAATCGTATCAACCAACTCGTGGTTCGCCAGACCCTTGTGACCACACGCGATCCCGATGTCTTCGCCATCGGCGACTGCGCATCTTGCCCACGGCCGGACTCGCCCAATCCTGTCCCGCCCCGGGCCCAGGCCGCGCATCAGATGTCGGATCATATGGTCGGCCAAATCAGGCGACGGCTGGCGGGCCACCCCCTCACCCCCTACCGCTATCGCGACTTCGGCTCCCTGATATCGCTGGGTAAATACAGCACGGTCGGCAGCCTCATGGGGTTTGTCGCCGGACGCGGGGTGATGATCGAGGGGCTGTTCGCCCGCCTGGTCTATAAATCTCTCTATAAGATGCATGAGACGGCGCTGCATGGCGGGCATGCGGTGGTCTGGCGCACGCTGGTGAGCATGCTGGGCCGGGGCCCCACCCCCAGCGTCAAGCTGCATTGAGGCGCCGTTTGGCCGCGCGAAAGACGAGGACGATGATGATCATCTCAGGGGTGGCGGGCCTGGCCGCCCTGGCGATCGTCGCTCTCGCACTGTGGCTTTATGCGCCCGACAAGCCCCGCGCGGCGCTAGAGGCCTCCTATCCGGGCGAGTACCTCCGCGTGGATGGGGTGCGCCTGCGCCTGCGCGACACCGGTCCGCGCGAGGCGCCCGCCGTGATCCTGATTCATGGCTTTGGGGCCAGTTTGGAAACTTGGGAGCCGTGGGCGCGGGCGCTCTCGGCCCGCTATCGCGTCATACGCTTTGATCTGCCGGGGTTTGGCCTAACGGGCCCGGACCCCACAGGCGACTACACCGACGCCAGAGAGATCAAGATCCTCGCGGACATGATGGACCAGATGGGTCTGCCCCGCGCCAGCCTGATCGGCAATTCCCTGGGCGGACGCATCGCGTGGAACTTCGCCGCCCAGCACCCGGATCGCGTGACCCGGCTTGTCTTGGTCTCGCCCGATGGTTTCGCCAGCCCGGGCTTTCCTTACGACAAGGCGCCCAAAACGCCCCTTATGATGCGGCTATTGCCCTATGTGGCGCCGCGCGGCCTGCTCAAGGCCAATCTGGCGGCGGCTTATGGACGGCCGGCCGCGCTGCAAGAGGCGACGGTCACACGCTATCGCGACCTGCTGCTGGCGCCTGGCGTCAGGCCGGCGATTCTCGCGCGCCTCGGTCAGGTCATCCTGCGCGACCCGGCCCCCACCCTGGCGCGGATCACGGCGCCCGTACTCCTGCTCTGGGGCGAAAAGGACGGCATGATCCCCATCAGCAATTCCGCCGACTATCTGCGCGATTTGCCACACGCGACCCTGGTCCGCCTGCCCGGCCTGGGCCATGTGCCCTTCGAGGAGGATCCGGGCGCGTCCTTGATTCCAGTGGAACGCTTTCTGGCCGACGAGACGCCCTGATCAACCCTCCATGCGGCTTCGATCACTCTGCCGAAGCATGAAGATTGAGATCACCATAACCAGGATTAAGCCGCCCAGGACCGCAAGTTCCAGCATGGTGGAGTTAAGAAGGGCCTGGGCGTCGGGGTTCCACTTGCCGGGTTGACGGGCCTGCGATGTCTCAAGGGTTATCACCAGAACTCTTCGGATCGAGGCAATCAGGCCCACAATGAGAAAGGGCTCGCAAACCAGTTTCCCAGATCGGAATGATACCCGCACCGTGTGCATGACCTCCACGACCATCAGGACGAACAGGAGTCGATCAACGGCCACGACCAGGGCATCGGCGTCGCCCTGGGCGATGATGGCGCCCCAAAGGGAGACGGCCGCGCCGGCGACGCCCACCAGCACGGCGATCGCCAGCATCACTCCGAGCACCACATAGGCGAGCACCTCAACGGTGAGGAACACGCCGCCAGCGGATATGCCCAGGCGATTGATCTCCCGCTGGGGGATTTCGGGGATGTCCATGACCTCTCCGTTCGCGCGCGCTCGGACGTCCATATTGAGGGAAGCCGGCCCTGCTTTCCAGGGCGGATTGTGTCCTTCTGCGCCTTTGGGCCCCTAGATGCGCAATGCGACGGCGAGGGCGCCCCCCGCCACCCCGAACAGAATAACGGCCACGCCGACCAGAGCCAGGATGCGCGGCGGAAAGGACCTGGCCAGCATCGCCATGGACGGCAGGCTGATTGGCGCGAGGGTCATCAGCAGCGCGCCGGCGGGGCCGACCCCCATCCCTAACGCCAGCATCCCCTGGATAATTGGAACCTCCCCGGCCGTGGGGATTACAAAGAGCATTCCAGCGACGGCGAAGGCCAAGATCCAGAGCAGGTGGTTATCGATCCCTGGCCCAATGGTGGGGAACAGCCATGCGCGCGAGGCGCCAAGCACGAGGACCAAGATCACATATTCGGGTATCAACTGGACAGCCATGCGCCCCAGAATGCGAAACCAGCGCCTGAAAGCGCCCTCCTCAGGGGCCGTCGCAATCGCCTCCAGAGACGCTTCGGCCCGGCCAGCCTCGCTAGCCGTCGTCATCCGGTTCGCCAAATAGCCAAGCCCGAACACCATGACGGCGCCTAGGCCGAGACGCAGCGCCGCCCAACGCCAGCCAAGCACGAAGCTCATGAAGATCAGGGTTGCGGGGTTGAGGACCGAATTGCCCAGCCAGAATGCGATGGCGGCCCCCGGCGCGGCCTGGGCGCGGCGCAAGCCCGCCACTACCGGCGCCGCGCAGCAGGTGCACATCATGCCGGGGAGCGAGAGCATGCCTCCCGCCAGGGCGCTGCCAAATCCATTTCCTCCCAGCCATCGTGTGACCGCCTTGGCCGGAAGCAAGGCCTGGACTCCAGATCCGAGGAGGAGCCCCAGGACCATCGCCTGCCAGATGGCCTTGCCATAGGTCAGGGCGTAGGCCAGGGCCGAACGGATCGAGGGAGCCGGGGGGTGGGCCGCCTTGCCCATCAGAATCGACTGGCCGATGGCGTGATGAGCCGCCGCGACAAAGGCGCGGTTATAATAAGGGAGCCACTTTACATAGAAGAGGCCCGCCACGGCGACGACAACGAAGGTCGCGATTTGCGGCGCGGGGTTGGATTGGCGCGAGTCAGTCATATGCGATCCGGTCTTGTTGCGGCGAGACGGGAGTTTCGCAATCCCCCGACAATTGGTCCTTCTCGGACGCAGGCGCACGGCGATCAAGGGCGCGGGGTTAAGCGGCGAGCGCGGTCGGGCGGTCGAGGCGTAAGGCTGCCGCATTCGCGCGGGGATAATGTCTGCTATCACGCCGCGCCATAGAGCCGATCATGGAGATAGCCAGTGTCTGATTCCGCGTCCCGCGCCCTGCATCCCGCGACGCTGGCGGTGGGGCACGGTTATGACCCGGCCAGCGCCTGGGGCGCCGCCAAGCCGCCCATCGTGCTCACCTCCACCTTTGTCTATCCCAGCGCCCAGGCGGCCAAGGACTTTCACCGCGCGTTTTTTGATGGCGCCACCGAGGGCGAGAAGGGCGGCCCGATCCCCGATGGATTCATCTATGCAAGGCTCGGCCACCCCAATCTGACCATGGTTGAGGCGCGCATGGCGGCCCTGGACCAGGCCGAGGACACCGCCGGTTTCAACAGCGGCATGGCGGCCATTTCCAGCGTCGCCCTGGCCAACCTGAAGCCCGGCGACAGCGTGGTTCACAGCCGCCCCATCTATTCCGGCACGGATAATCTCCTGAGCACCCTGATGACCCGCCTGGGCGTTCACGTGGAAGTGCTCCTGGATGGTTGTAACCCCCTTGCTGTTCGGACGGCGGCGCGAGCCGCCCAGGAGCGGGGGCCCCTGGCGCTCTTCATGCTGGAGACGCCCGCCAATCCCACCGCCGCCATGGTGGACATCGCCCTAGCCCGGACCGTCGCCGAGGAGGTCGCCGGGCAACAGGACCAGCGGCCCCTGATCTCGGTGGACAACACTTTTCTGGGACCCCTGCTTCAGGCGCCCTTGGCTCATGGCGCCGATCTCTCCGTGACCGCCCTCACGAAGTACTGCGGCGGCCACAGCGATCTTCTGGCGGGCTCGGTCAGTGGTTCCGTCGAACACATTGCTAAGCTGAAGTCCCTGCGGACCATTGTCGGCAGCCACATGGACCCCTTCACGGCCTGGCTGCTGCTCCGCTCCCTTGAAAGCCTGGATGTGCGCACCACCCGCGCCTGCGCCAATGCCCAGGCGGTCGCGGAATACCTGGCGCGTGACCCGAAGGTGGCCGAGGTCACCTGGCTGGGATTTCTGCCCGAGGGATCGGCGTCCCGGGCGGTCTATGAACGCCAGTGCGCCGGCGCCGGCTCAACCTTTTCCTTCACCCTGCGCGGGGGCGAAGCGGAGGCCTTCCGGTTTCTCGACCAGATGCGCCTTTTGAAAGTCGCGGTCAGCCTGGGCGGCTCGGAGACGCTGATCTGTCATCCGGCCACCACCACCCATTACAGCATCCCCCGCGCCCTTCAGGCGGCGGCGGGGATCGGCGAAGGCACCTTGCGTTTGTCGGTAGGGCTAGAGCACCCGGATGATCTGATCGCCGAGATGGCGCGGGGCTTGGCGGCGGTCTAAGGCCGCTTCTGTCGGCCTAATGCAATGTGGGCGCGCGGCCCGCGCGAAGGCGGGGCGGGGTCTGCGGGCGGCCCATGGAGGACAGCGTGCGCGACAGGGCGTCGGCGGCGCCGGAATAGACAGCGTCGGCTCCAATAAACGGCGCAAGATCCGGTTGAGTTCTGAAGAGGCGCCCACCCGCCATGACCACCAGGGCCGGATTGGCGCTGGCCGCGCGGGCGGCCCGGATGAGGCTGGTGAGGGGCCCAATCTGTTCGGCCCTATCAATGACATCACTGAGGCATAGGCAAAGGGCGTCAAACCGGCCCCCCCGCAACTCGGCGCAAAGCGCGCCCGCGTCCGCGGGAAATTCCCGGGCGACCCGCCAGCCTGAGCGGCGGAATACATCGCCCACCAGGGCGGCGCCCAGGCCATGGGTCTCGCCGGGAGCCGTGGCGATCAGGATGTCGCCGCCCGCCTCACGCATGGGGCCTGCATCCGATTGTGTCGCGCCAATGCGGCGCACCGCAGATTGAAGGTAGGACAGGGCGATGGCGATCTCCACGGCGCCGATACGGTCCTCGCACCACCAGTCGCCGAGCAGGCGGGCGGCGGGTTCAATCAGAGAGCCGTGAAGCGCCAGGAAATCCTGGCCGATGACCAACAATTCCTCAAGCCCGTCGACGATCGCGGCCGCGTCGCCATCCAGGGCCAACTGCGCCATCAGGCCGATGAGTCCAGGATGCAACTCCTTGTGCGCGTGGCCTTGATCGCTCAGGGCGGCCAGGGGCGCCTCGCGGGACACAAACTTCATATCCCAGTCGCCGAACAGACGCAGGGACCTCGTGTGATGGTCGATCAGCTCGATATGGCCGTGGCGGGGGTCCTGGCGAATTGAATCCCAGATCTGGGTGACCCCCTCGGGCGGGCCCTCCAGCCACTGAAAGAATTGATTGTCCGAATAGAGCAACATGCCCGTGACGCCGAGCCGGCGATTGCGCGCCTTGGCCCGGGTGAGGAGACGCTCCAGCCCCGTCGCCGCTATGGGCGTCGCGGCTTGGCTACGATAAATGAGGGTCGAGACGAGGGGCCATTCCCGCCCGGGCGGTCTCCACCGATTGCCCTGTTCCACCATCCTGCCCGCCTCTTTGTGTTCCAAGGCCTAAAGAAGGATGTTTTTTGACGGAATCGTCAAAAATCTGAATCCTGCTTTAAACTCCAAGGGCGAACTTGATTCAGACATTTCGAGGAAATGTCATCAAGCTCTGCCGCCCAAGAACATGCTTCGAAAAAATACGTTGCGACCCGCCCGGGGGCGCTGTCAATCGCCAATCCTGAAGGCCTCTTTAGGAAGCGACCGCCCCGCGTGAAGGGTGACAGACTCCTTATCTCGCCTCTAAAAGCCGCCCCATGGCCTATCGCAACCTCCGGGACTTCATTGCCGTTCTCGAGAGGGAGGGCGAACTAGTACGGGTTTCCGAACCCGTATCTTCGGTGCTCGAAATCACCGAGATCTGTACGCGGCTACTCGCCCGGGGCGGCCCGGCGGTGCTGTTCGAGAACGTTATTCGTGCGGACGGCGAGGGCTCCGCCATGCCTTGCCTCGCCAATCTATTTGGCACGGTGAAGCGGGTGGCCATGGGCGTCACCATGGAGGGCAAGAACCGCACCACCGCCGCCGAACTGCGCGAGGTGGGCGAGCTTCTCGCTTTTCTCCGCAGCCCTGCCCCGCCCCGGGGCCTGCGTGAGGCCATGGAGATGCTGCCCTTGGCCCGCACGGTCATGGGGATGCGCCCCCAGGTGGTGAAGCGCGCGCCGGTGCAGCAAATCGTGCTGACAGGCGATGACATCGATCTCACCGCCCTGCCGGTCCAGACCTGCTGGCCGGGCGAGCCAGCCCCGCTGATCACCTGGCCACTGATCGTGACCAAGGGGCCCTCCAAAGAGCGGGAGGACGACTTCAATCTGGGGATCTATCGCATGCAGGTCCTGGGCAAGGATCGGGCGATCATGCGCTGGCTGGCGCATCGCGGCGGCGCCCAGCACTATCGGCGCTGGAAGGCGGCGGGTCGGCCGGACGCACTTCCCGCCTGCGCCGTCATCGGCGCCGATCCCGGCCTGATCCTGGCGGCGGTGACGCCAGTGCCCGACACCCTGTCGGAATATCAGTTCGCCGGCCTGCTGCGCGGCGCCAAGGCGGAGCTGGTTCCCGCCAAAACTCAGCCCCTTCTCGTTCCGGCGCAGGCCGAGATCGTCATCGAGGGAGAGGTGCGATTGGACGAGCAGGCCGATGAAGGGCCCTATGGCGACCACACGGGTTACTATAACAGCGTCGAGCCGTTCCCTGTCTTCCATGTGACCGCGATCACCATGCGGCGTGATCCGATCTATCTCACCACACACACCGGGCGCCCGCCCGATGAGCCCAGTGTGCTGGGGGAGGCGCTCAATGAGGTGTTCATCCCCCTGCTACGCGGCCAGTTTCCGGAGATCACCGACTTCTGGTTGCCGCCCGAGGGCTGCAGCTATCGCATTGCCGTGGTCGCCATGAAGAAGGCCTATCCCGGCCACGCCAAGCGCGTGATGATGGGGGTGTGGTCCTATCTGCGACAGTTCATGTACACCAAGTGGGTGATCGTCGTGGATGAGGACATCAACGCCCGGGACTGGAAGGACGTGATGTGGGCCCTCTCCACGCGCATGGACCCCGCCCGGGATATCACCCTGATCGAGAACACGCCCATCGACTATCTGGACTTCGCTTCTCCCGAGAGCGGCCTCGGCTCCAAGATCGGCCTCGACGCCACCAACAAATGGCCGCCGGAAACGCACCGCGAATGGGGGCGGGAGATCAGGATGGACCCGGAGGTCGTCGAGGCTGTGACGGCGAAGTGGGCGAAGCTCGGCCTACCGCTGCTCTAGACGCCGCAATGCGGGAGGCCTAGAAGCGCGCGCTTTCCCGCGCGCCGCGTCCCATCCGCGGGCCGGGGTCAATGAGCTAGAACCCATGCCGCCCCCTCCGCCCCGTCACCGCGCGCCGCCCGGCCCGACCCAGCGTCAGCTTCGCGCGGGCGAACTCGTGCGCCATGCCCTGGTGGAGATCCTGAGGGTCGAGAGCTTCACCGACCCCGCGCTGCAGGGCCACCCTGTGACGCTCACGCAGGTGAGGGTCAGCCCCGATTTGAAGCACGCTCTCTGCTACGTGGAGCCCTTGAGGGGCGAAGCCGCCGGGGAGGTGATCGGGGCGCTGAACCGGGCGGCAAAATTTCTGCGCGGACGCCTCGGCCATGAGATCGAAATGAAGTTCACACCTGCCCTAAAGTTCGTGCGCGACGAAAGCTTCGACGCCGCAGAACATATCTCCCGCCTGCTCGCGGACCCGCGCGTGCGGCGGGACGTGGACAATCCTGACGAGTCATCTGATGCGTCCTCTGGCGAAGAGCCGTTCTGATGGCCCGCCGCCGCAAGGGCGAGGCCGTTTCGGGTTGGATCTGTCTCGACAAGCCGGAAAATCTCGGATCGACCCAGGCGGTCTCCAGGGTGCGGCGGGCGTTCGGCGCCCAAAAGGCGGGGCACGCCGGGACGCTCGACCCCTTAGCCGACGGCATTCTCCCCATCGCCTTGGGGGAGGCCACCAAGACCGTGCCTTTCATGATGGAGGCGGAAAAGTCCTACCGCTTCACCATTGCCTGGGGTGAAACCACGACCACCCTCGATCGCGAAGGCCCGGTGACCGCTTCCTCGGCCGTGCGCCCGGAGCCCGCCGCCGTGGCCGCCGCCCTGACACGCTTTGTGGGCGAGATCGACCAGATTCCGCCGGACTATTCAGCCATCAAGGTGGGCGGTCAGCGGGCCTATGATCTGGCGCGCGAGGGCGTGGTTATGGATCTGGCGCCCCGCCGGGTGGTGATCCATCGCGCCGTGGTCACAGCCGTTCCAGACCTCGATCACGTCGAGGTGGAGATCCATTGCGGCAAGGGCACCTATGTCCGCTCCCTGGTGCGCGACCTCGCCGCCGCCCTGGGCGCGGAGGCTCACGTTGCGCGCCTTCGCAGGCTTAGCGTAGGGCCCTTCACCGAGGCCCGCGCGATGGGACTGGAAAATCTTGAAGCCCTGTGTCATAGGGGCGAGGCGCTGGAGGTGTTGCTTCCGGTCGAGACCGCGCTGGACGACATCCCGGCGTTGGCCGTGACCGACGAAGACGCCTTCAGATTAACGCAGGGCCGATCGGTCGTTCTGCTCCCCCGGCAGGTGGAAACACTGGCGGCGAGGCTCACAGCCTCCCGAACCGTTTCCGCACTTTCCAGGGACAGGCTGGTCGCACTCTGCGAGATGCGCGCGGGCCGACTCAATCCCACGCGTGTCTTTCACCTTTAGCTGAGTGGAAGGATACCGATGTCGATCACGGCCCTACGCAAGAGCGAGTTGATCCAGACCCATGCCCGTTCGGAGGGCGACACCGGCTCCGCCGAGGTCCAGGTCGCGATCCTGTCTGAACGGATCGCCAATCTCACCGAACACTTCAAGACCCA
>PLFA01000105.1:0-844 GCA_003136615.1 Caulobacteraceae bacterium
TATCGGGCCAGCGGATCAGGTGGACAGCACGTGAACAAGACCGATTCCGCCGTGCGCCTGACTCATATTCCCACGGGGATCGCGGTGGCCTGCCAGAACCAGCGGTCACAGTTCCAGAACCGTGACCAGGCCTGGAAGATGCTGCGCGCGCGGCTCTATGAGCTCGAACTACAGAAGCGCGAAGCCGCCCAGCAGGCCATCGAGGACCAGAAGACGGACATCGGCTGGGGCCACCAGATNNAAAGTCGGCGCGACCCGGGACGCCTAGGCCCTTGAAGAGGCGTTGCGCGGCTGATGTGGCGGGCCCATCTCACTTCCAATGAAGCCTGAACGTCATTTCGCCGCTCATTCCGGTTGGCTACGCGCCGCGGTCCTCGGAGCCAATGACGGGATACTGTCCACGTCCAGCCTGATCCTCGGGGTCGCGGCCGCCAATCCTCAAAAACCGGGCCTTATCATTGCGGGTCTGGCCGGCCTTGTGGCCGGCGCCCTCTCCATGGCCTCGGGCGAATATGTGTCAGTGAGCTCACAGGCCGACTCCGCCCAGGCGGACCTAACCCGTGAGCGGGCCGAACTCCGGGACGATCCGGGCGCCGAGCATCGCGAATTGGCGGCCATCTATGTGGGGCGCGGTTTAGAGCCAGGCCTNNCAGGCCGCCTTGGCCTCGGCTGCTGCGTTCAGCGTCGGCGCGGCTTTACCTCTCGCGGCGGTGCTATTTGCGCCCGTATCCCTGATCACCCTCGCCGTCGCGGTGGGTTCTCTGGTTTTCCTGGGCGCTCTCGGCGCCCTAGGCGCGTGGGCGGGGGGCGCACCCATCTGGCGCGGCGCCCAGCGCGTCTTTGT
>PLFA01000105.1:871-6412 GCA_003136615.1 Caulobacteraceae bacterium
CCGCCAGGATCGCCAGCATCGCCGCCACGGTGACGTAGCTTAAGCCCGGGAAGAGCCACATGCGCACGCTAAGGCGGCCCGGATCCTCCGCCTCAAGCTTCCGACGGATATTGATATGCGCGACGGCGACGAAGACATAGACGATCAGCATGATCGCGCCCGAGGCGTCTACCAGGAAGGCGAACACTTTCTGGGGCGATAGGATCGAGGCGGCCATGGCCGCGACCCCGAAGGCGGCGGCTAGGAGGATGGCGCGCACCGGCACCTGGCGCGAATTGACCGCCACCAGGGCTGCGGGGGCATCGCCATGCCCGGCCAGGGTGAACAGAACCCGCGAAGCCACATAGAGCCCCGAATTCAGACAGGAAAGTACCGCGGTAAGGATGATCACATTCATGATCTGGGGCGCGCCGGGAATCCCGAGATTGCCCAGGGTCCTGGCGAACGGCGAGTCGCCGGGACGGATCGTGTTCCATGGCGTGATGGTGACAATCAGAAACAGCGACAGGACATAGAAGAGGAGGATCCGGGCCATGACCTGATTGGTCATCCGCGCCACCGCGCGGCCTGGGTCCGCGGATTCGGCGGCGGCGACGGTGGCGATCTCGGCCCCACACAGCGCGAAGATGACGCTAGTGACGCCGCCCAGGACCGACATGGCGCCAAAGGGGGCGAAGCCGCCGTGGGCGGTGAGATTGGCGAAGCGCCCGCCCGGGCCTGGCGCGTGCAGGCCCAACAGCGCGCCGCAAACCACAATGAAGGCCACGATGGCGACCACCTTGATTGAGGCGAACCAGAACTCAAACTCGCCGTAAGACTTGGTGGACCACAGATTGGTGGCCATCATCATGGCCAGGAGGATCAGGCCCCAGGCCCAGACGGGCAGGGCGATCCAGTTGTGCAGCAGGGAGGCGCCGGCCAGGGCCTCGATACAGACCACCATGATCCAGAAGTACCAGTAGAGCCATCCGGCCGCGAAGCCGGCCCAATCCCCCAGGCCCCGGCGGGCGAATTCGGTGAAGGCGCCCGTTTCCGGATAGGCGGCCGCCATTTCGCCCAGCATCCGCATGACCATCAGAACCACGACGCCGGCAATCAGATAACTCACTACGATGGCGGGCCCGACGGTGGCGATACCGGAGCTGCTGCCCACGAAAAGGCCCGCGCCGATGATCCCGCCGATGGAGATCATGGTCACATGCCGCTGGCGCAGGTCCTTGGAGAGAGCGGGCGTGGCGGGCAGGGGAGAGAGGTCCGGAGCCGTGATTTCCGTCATTTCAGGGTCCCCAGATAGGCGATGACATCAGCCCGCGTTTTTGCGTCGGCCAAGGCGTAAGGCATGGCGGCGCCGGGAATGGCGGCCTGCGGATTTTCCAGATACCGGTCGAGGTGCGCAGCGTCCCAGGTCACGTTTGCCACCGCAAGCGCTGGGCTATAGGCAAATCCTGGGGCCGATCCCGCCTTGCGTCCGAAGACCCCAATCAAGCTTGGCCCCTGTCCCCCGCTTTCAGCCAGATGGCATATGGCGCAGTGGATCTGAAAAGCCTCATCACCCGCCGCCGCATCGCCCTTGGCGGGGGGCTGGGACAGAGCCGGCGCCGCCAGCGCGAGGGCCGCAAGAGTCAGGCTTCGTAAGTCTATGATCATTTAGCCTTCCCGGATGGCGCGATCCGCCAGACCATGCCGCCGGCATCGTCCGTGACCAGGAGGGCGCCGTCACGGGCCACCGCCACCGCTACCGGGCGACCCCAGACCGTTCGGTCGTCAACCACGAAGCCGGTGAGAACGTCCTCATAGCTCCCGTCGGCTACGCCATCATGCATCTTCACCCGGACCACCTTGTAACCGGTTCGCAGCTTGCGATTCCAGGAGCCGTGGAGCGTCACAAAGGCGTCGCCCCGATACTCCGCCGGAAACACCGACGCGCCATGCGTGGCCGTATAAAAGGCGAGGCCAAGCGCCGCGGAATGAGCCTGAAACAGGACATCTGGGATAATCGCCTTGCCGGCGAGGTCGGGTCGGGCGCTCTTGGGCCNNTCGCGCTCATTGACCACGCACCAGGGCGCGCCGGTCACGGGCTCAACCCGCAGGGACACGCAGTTGCGCACGCCCGTGGCGACGATAGCCTCGTCCTTGCCCTCGGGGGTGAAGCGCAGAATGTCGGCGCGATGGGCTTCGGGTCCCCAGGTTGCGCCTGTGGCGTGGACCTCGGCGTCCCAGGCCTGGGCTTCGGCGAGGGTCTTGCCGGGCATTTCCTGGGAGACGTTGGAGCCTGAACCGACGGAGACGAACAGGGTCTTGCCGTCCTTGGAGAAATCCACGTCGCGGGTCACATGGCCGCCCACCGTGTCGGCGAGCTTCTCGACAATGACCTCCGGCGCCCCCCGGGCCTTCAGGTCCCCATTTTCGTAGGGGAAGCGAACGACCCGGTTGTTCTCGGCGACGTAAACCCATTTTGGCTTAGGCCCGGCGGGGTAGAAGGCGATGCCAAAAGGCCCTTTGAGGCCCTCGGCGAAGACGCTCTGACTCGTGGGCGCGCCGGCGCCATCGGGCGCGCGCAGAAGGGCGATGGTTCCCAAATCGCTCTGGGCGATGAAGATGTCGCCATTCGGAGCCACGCGGATCTGACGCGCATGGGGAACCTTGGCGAACGCCGCCACGGTGAACCCGGGCAATGTGTGAAGCTCAGCTCCCGCGGGCCGCGCCACGATCCCGGCGGGCAGGGCGGTGGGCGTGGAGGGCGCGGGCAGATCGCTGATCGCGAGCTTGCGGGTGATCCCCGGTGCATCGTCGCGCCAGTCGCCCATGGCGGCGTCGCCGATGCGGGTTTGAGCGGGGGCGCCTGATGCGCCGGCCAGAACCGCCAGGGCGCTGACGAACGGGAGGCCTATTGATGAACGCATGGAACTTGATGTCTCGCACCGGTTTTGGGCTCGCCCTCGGGCCGCCTCCCATGCTTGTAGATGACCTCGCGAGCCGATCAAAGACGCCGCGACAGGGGAGGGGAACGCGCAATGTCCAGGGATCAGCTCGCGCCGCGGGGTGCCACGGCGGCTCCGAAAAGTGGGGGCGCTTACGCCTGGGTCGTGGTGGCGATGCTGTGCGTCGTTTACAGCTTTAATTACCTGGACCGGCAATTTTTGTCCGTCCTCGCCGAGCCGGTCAAACACGCTCTGCATCTCAGCGATACCCAGCTTGGCCTCCTCACCGGCCCGATGTTCGCTTTCTTCTACACCGCCTTCGGCATTCCTGTGGCGACCATGGCGGATCGCGGTCACCGCACCCGCATTATCGCGGGCGCCTGCGCGCTCTGGAGCCTGTTCACAGCCTGCTGCGGGTTGGCGGGAAGCTTTGCAACCCTGGCGCTCTTCCGGATGGGCGTCGGCGTGGGGGAGGCCGGCGGCTCGCCCCCCGCCTATTCGATCATCTCCGACTATTTCGCCCCTGCCAGCCGGGGCCGCGCCTTGGCGATCTATTCCCTGGGCGTGCCGCTCGGCTCCATGTTCGGGGCCGCGAGCGGAGGGTGGATCGCCGCCCATTTCGGATGGCGCGCCGCGTTTCTGACCCTGGGCGCGGTCGGCCTTCTCCTGGCCCCCGTCGTCCTTGGTGTGGTGCGCGAGCCGGAGCGGGGACGCCTGGATGGGCCCGCGTCTGCCCTCGCCAGGCCCAGAGTCCTGGCCGCGATCGGCGCGTTTCTCGGGCGGCCCAAACTTCTATTCACCGCCCTCGCGGCGGGCCTGACCGCCTTTGTCGGCTATGCCGCCCAGAACTGGGCGCCGGCTTTTTTGATGCGTGAAAAGGGCATGAGCCTTGAGCAGGTCGCCCTGTGGTATAGCCTCACGATCGGGATTTCTGGGGTGGCGGGAACCTGGCTCAGCGGCTTTCTAGTGGATCGTCTGGGCCAGCGGCGACCTTCCGCCTACGCCCTGGCGCCCGGCATCGCCATCCTGCTCTGTCTGCCGTTCTTTCTTGGCTATGTCTTCGTGCCCGGCTGGCCCGCGGCCCTGGCCTTTGTCCTGGCAATCTCGCTTTTGCAGATCATGTACCTACCGGCGGCTCTGGCTGTGGTGCAAAATTCGGTTCCCGCCGCCCAGCGCGCCACATCGGGAGCTTTTCTGCTGTTCGTCCTGAACCTGATCGGCCTGGGCGGAGGGCCATTCTATGTGGGCCTGCTCAGCGACCACTTCCGCCCGCGCCTGGGCGTCCACGCCCTTCAGGCGGCCCTGATCTGGCTCGGCCCGTTCTTCGTTCTGGCCTTCATCTGCCAGGTCGCCGCAGGCTATTTCATGGAGCGGGAGGCGGCGGCCGCCTGACCTCAGCCCAACCGGTGCAGGGCGCAGAGCTTATTGCCGTCGGGGTCCCGTAGATAGGCAAGATATAGCTTTCCGACCGAGCCCTCTCTCACGCCGGGAGGATCCTCGCAGGTCATCCCGCCGTGGGCGATGCCGGCGGCGTGCCAGGCGTCCGCCTGTTCGGGGGTGGCGCAGGCAAAGCCAATGGTGCCCCCATTGGCGTGGCAGGCGGGCTCGCCATTGATCGGCAGGCTGATCCCCAGAACGCCGGTGGGCGTCCGGTAGAATATCCGGTGACCGTCCTTCGTCGCCGGCGGGACCCCGAGTGGCTCCAGGACAGCGTCGTAGAAGGTCTTGGCCTTATCCAGGTCGTTCGTGCCGATAAAGATGTGGGAAAACATCCCGCGCCCCTCCTGTTTGAGGCCTGTGCATCCAGACCTCTTGGACACGGCACATGCGGCAAGTTCGCATGCCTGGCAAGTCACGGCGGAGCTAGACGCGTCCTCTCTCTAAGAGCAATCTGCGGCGAGCATTTGGGGAGCTAACCATGACGCGCACAGCCCGATTCGCCGCCCTTTTGGCCCTGACCCTCNNCGAGCTGATCGAGGCGGCGGGGGGCAGAAGCCAGATGCAAAATATGCTTCGGGGGCTGGGACAGCAGATCGCTTCCTCGGCAAGCAGCAAACTCTCGGCGGCCCAGAAGACGCAGATGGGTGTCATAGTGGAGGCGGAGGGCGACGCCCTCACCAAGAGGTTTCCCGAGCTCCAAGAGGCCATGGCCAAGGGCTATGCCGAAACCTATTCAGAGCAAGAGCTCTCCGACATCCTGGCCTTCTACAAGAGCCCGTCCGGCCGGGCGATGATCGCCAAGGCTCCGGCGGTTATGCAGGACGTCATGGCGGCGGTTTTCAGGATGATGCCTGAAATTCAGCGTGACGCGGGTGAGGAGATCTGCGCGAAAATCACCTGCACGGCAGCCCAGAAAGCCGCCTTCATGGGCGAAACGCCGGCCAACCCTTGACGCGTTCGCCCTGAGAAATCGTGGTGCCGCCGCGGAGGATTGAACTCCGGACCTCAGCCTTACCAAGGATGCGCTCTACCACTGAGCTACGGCGGCATTCCCGCAAAACGCGCGAGGGGCGGTTGTTAGCGAAAGCGCCGGGCGGTGGAAAGCAAAATCCCGCTTGACGCGCGTGCGGCGGAGCGTAGGGCGGGAGATTGTGTCGCCTTCGCCAAAGAACCCTTCGCC
>PLFA01000058.1 GCA_003136615.1 Caulobacteraceae bacterium
GGATTTGGCGGTGGCTTCGCTTCCAAGGGCGCCGATGTCCGGGCGAAGCTGGATATTGATCTGGAGGAGGCGGTGGCGGGCGGCAAGCGGCGCCTCAGCTTCTCCGACGGCCGAACCCTCGATGTGATGATTCCCAAGGGGGCGAGCGATGGTCAGGTCCTTCGCCTGCGNNGGGGACGCCCTGATCGAGATCGCCATTCGCCCCCATCCGGTTTGGCGGCGCGAGGGGGATAACCTCGTCATGGACCTGCCCGTTTCGGTTCCTGATGCTGTTCTGGGCGGCAAGGTGGAGGCCGAGACTCCGGATGGGGTGGTCACGCTTACCGTGCCGAAAGGATCAAACTCCGGCGCCACACTGCGCCTGCGCGGCCGGGGGCTTCCCCAGGGCCAGGGCGGCCGGGGCGATCTTCTCGCCCGAATCATGATTACCTTGCCCGACGTTCAGGACGAAGATCTTGNNTTCGAGCGCCAGGAGCGCGAACGCGCCAAGGCGAACAAGCTGGCTCAAAAGGCCAACGAGAAACGCGAACAGCGCGAACGCGAGCGCGCCCTCTCCCAGGGGCCGGCCGACGCCGCCTCCGCCCCAGAGGAAGATTGAGAGTTTAGCCATGAATACCGCCGTGATCTTCAACCATGAGACCGTCGCCCTCGACGCCGAGCGGTTCGCGGACTGCGAATTTCGCGAGTGCCGCCTGGTCTATCGCGGCGGCGAGCCCCCCAGCTTCGAGGGCTGCAGCTTCGTCGGCTGCGACTGGCAGTTCGAGGACGCCGCGGCCAATACCCTCAAGCACCTGAAGACCCTGTGGGCCGTCGGCGGCAAGGCCAAAGTCCAATCCGTGATCAAGACGATTACGGAAGTCGGCCGATAAGCGCTCAAACGGCGTTACGGCTCGGCACGATCACGGGCAGGTGGGTGTAGCCCTTCACGAAGCTCGAATAGACGTGCCGGGGTTCACCGGTCACCCGCACCTCGGGGAAGCGCTTGAGGATCTCTTCCCAGATGATCTTGAGCTGTAGCTCCGCGAGGCGATTGCCCACGCAGCGGTGGATGCCGAAGCCAAAGGACAGGTGCTGGCGCGGACGCTCCCGCTCGATGTTGTAGCGATTGGGCTCGGAGATCACCTCTTCGTCGCGATTGCCCGAGACGTACCACATGAGCACCTTGTCGCCGGCCTGGATAGTCTTATCGCGCAGGACGAAGTCTTCCTTGGCGGTGCGGCGCATATAGGCCAGCGGCGTCTGCCAGCGGATCGTCTCGGAGACCATGGACGGGATGAGCTCGGGATTTTCCCGCAGCTTGCGATACTGATCGGGGTTCTGGTTCAGGGCGAGGACGCTGCCGGTGATGGTGTTGCGGGTGGTGTCATTGCCGCCCACGATCAGCAGGAGCAGGTTCCCCAGATACTCCATCTTATCCATGTTGCGCGTGGATTCGCCGTGGGCGAGCATGGAGATCAGGTCGTTGCGCGGCGGGGCGTTCACCCGCTCGTTCCATAGATTCAGGAAATATTCGACGCACTCGAAGAGGATCACGCGGCGCTCTTCGTCTGTTTCGATGAGGCCGCCCGGCCGGGGCGCGGCGGTGGCCACATCTGACCAGAAGGTGAGTTTGCGCCGGTCTTCCCAGGGAAAATCGAACAGGGTCGCCAGCGTCATGGTGGTCAGTTCGATGCTGACCTTATCCACCCAATCGAACTCCTCGCCAATCGGGATCGTGTCGAGGATGGAGATCGCGCGTTCGCGGATGATGGGTTCGAGATAGCCAAGATTTCCGGGGCTGACGATGGGGCTCACCGTCTTGCGTTGGGCGTCATGCTTGGGCGGGTCCATGGCGATGAACATGGGCAGCTTGAAGTCGTCTTCCGGATCAAAGGCCGTGATGGCCGGCTCGGAGGAGAAAACCTGATGGTTGGTGTCCACCGCCATGATGTCGTTGTATTTCATGACCGACCAATAGGGGCCGAACTCTTCGCTCTCGGCGTAATGGACCGGGTCTTCCTTCCTCAGCCGCTCGAAGTAGGGCCAAAACGTATCGTTTTCGAAGAGCTCGGGGCTGGCCGGCTTGATGTCCTCTAGCGGCACGGAATAGGCGAGGTCTCGCGCCGCCCGCCGAATGCTCTCGCCCGCGTCATCCATCTGGCAGCCTCCTCACCGTCCAGCTTCAGCCGCGAAGCTCTAAGTGACGGCAGCGTCATGTTTGCGCCATTCCGGGGCGCCCGGCAAGAGCACGGCGTCCAGCTTTCAGGCGACCTTGGCGGGCCGCGGCGCTTGGCTCGCGGCCTGATGTTTGGCGATGGTCGACGCCGCGGCCTCCGCGGCCGCCTTGATAAACTCCGGCGCGTGCCCGGTGGCCCAGTCGAAGCTGTCCTGGCGGGGCGCATTGACGTTGTTGATGGCCGGCGAGGCGTAGCGGCGCCAGAGTTCATAGCTGGCTTTTGTCTTCTCGAAGTTAGCCCAGTTGTGAGCCAGCTGCAGAAAGACGCCAAATTCGCCCTGTTTTGCCTGCAGACGCTTGATTTGGGCGATGGCGTCGTCTGGCGTTCCCACCACGGCCGCGCCGTCATCCACCATCTTGCGGATCGGATCACCGCTCGTGTCGACCGGCTGGCCGGGCCGGCTGATGCGGGCGAAATATTCGGCGAACTGGCGACCGCCGAACTGAACATTGGCCCAGGCTTCCTCGCGCGTCGGGGCGATATGGACGGGCCCGACAAGGCGAAGACGCGACGGGTCCATCACCTGCCCATGGGCCGCCGCGGTCTCCTGGGCGATCTTCCAATTGACGCCGAGAGCGTCATAGCCGTGGTGCTGGGTGGCGGCGACGCAGAGGAGACCAAAGCCGTGGCGCCCGGCCAAGGTCCCGCCCGAAGGCGTCACCGAAGAGGCGACGGCGATCTCGGGGTGAGGCCAGGTATAGGGCTTCAGCTGACAAGTGGCGTCCACCAGATCGAACCAATCTGAATGGTGGGTCACCCGCTCGCCGGCGAAGAGGCGCAGGATGACCTCGATCCCCTCCACCATGCGGTCTCGGGTCTGGCCGGGCGATATGCCCAGCTGAAAGGCGTCCGAGGGTAGGAGCCCTGGTCCCACCCCGAACATGACCCGCCCCCGGGTCTGGTGGTCGAGCTGCAGGATGCGGTTCGCGGTGGTCAGGGGGTTATGATAGGGCAGTGAGACGACGCCCGTCCCTAAGCGAATGCGCTTCGTGCGCTCGGCGGCGGCGGCGATGAAGACTTCCGGGCTGGCGATGATCTCGAAGCCACCGGAATGGTGCTCGCCCACCCACGCTTCTTCATATCCCAGGCGATCAAGGTGCTCGATCAACTCCAGATCGCGCTGGATGCAGAGGGTCGGGTCTTCATCCAAGGGATGAAAAGGGGCGAGAAAAATCCCGTCCTTGAGCCGCATCGCCATGCGCGTGACCTCCGCTATTCGCCCCTTTGCGGGGTTTTGATTATAGTTCACTATAATTTAGGACTTGGCAATTGTGGGTCGTGCAGGAGAGCGTTTAGGCTTGGCCCTATCACCTGAACGCCGCGCCGCGCGCCAGGACAGGCTTGCCGAGGTCGCGCAAGCCCTGATCCGGGAACGGGGCGACGCTGGCTTTTCCATGACCGAGCTCGCCCTGCGCGCGGAGGTCAGCCCAGCAACGCCCTATAACCTTCTGGGCTCCAAGGCGGAGATCCTGCGCCGCGTTATTACCGACGACTTCGCGCGCTTCACGGACCGGCTGTCCCATGTGCGCGCGGCGAATTCCCTGGATTTTCTGCTCGCCGCCTCGGATCTGGCCGTGATCCATTATGAGGCCGACCGCCAGCTTCATCGGGGTCTGCTCCGCGCGATCTTTTCCGCCGACTCCGCCGAGGCGCGGGACGTCATGTCCCTGGAGGCCCGCTCGCTCTGGCGCGCTCTTGTCGCCGCCGCGTTCGGGAGTGGCGACCTGCAAGGCGTGGTGGGACCTGATGACATCTCCAACCTGTTCATTCGCGTGATCGGCGCCACCGCCCAAACCTGGTCAATGGATGGCTGGTCGCCGGAGCGCTTTCGCCTCGAGATGGGCTTGGCCGTCAGGTTGATCCTTGTGGCGGTCGTCGCGCCAGGTCGCCGTGACGCTCTGGTCAAGGAGATCGGCCACATCGCCTCAGCCCTCGGTATTGTGCGCGAAGCCGCGCTTAGGCAGGACGTAATCGCCTTAGCGCGGTCTTAGGGCGCCGGCGTCAGCGCGGTGACGTGTTCGGCGGCCGCCTCCACCGCCGCGCGTGAAAAGAGCATCGGAACATAGCCGCCGCGCGCCCAGATGGGGAACAGATCGCCATAGTGGGGGCTTGCCGGGTCGCCGGATTCGCCCGGCGTATTGACCATGACCGAATTATCCCAGGCCCCCACATCCATCACCATGCGTACAGAAGCGCCATGGCTGAGCTCAAAGGTCTTGAGGTCATAGGCGGCAGCCTTGGGGCTGGAGGGCCCGCCGGGGACGGGGAGTGGGCCGAGCGACATCTGGGCGGCGAGAGCGGGATCCGCCCGGGTGGCGATGGCGGGGACGAACTTGGCCTGATGCAGGCGTCCCCATGTCCAGGCGGTCATGTCGGGGCCCAGACGCTGCTCAAGCTCCGCCAGGGCGTCCGTGAGGCTTGCTAGCAGAATGTGGTCCCGCGCGGCGACGGGGTCCGCGCCAAGTTCGGGACCGGGGTTCTCAAGATGGAAAAGAACGGCGTCTAGGCTTCCAGCGCCAATCAGAGTCCAGGCCGCCTGCGGGGCGGCGGCCTGGACCGCAGCCTTGCCCAGATGCTTGGTCGACCAGACTTCATAGATCGTGGTCGCGACGCTGTCCGTCGTCTCATTGTGGTCCCAGGCCCTGAGAAGGGCGAGCGCCCGCGCCATCCGAGGATCTGGCGACGTCAGGGGTGCGGCGAGAGCGGTGAGCCGCCGGGAAATGGCGCTGTGGCTGTCGGTCTGGAGCGCCATGGAATCAGCCACGCTGACCTTGGCGTTCGCGCCGAGAACCTCATCGATCCTGTCGATCCGTGAGCGATCATTCCACTCGAAGGAAACGCGCCGCGCTTCGGCGGGATAGCCGGCCGGCAGATTCATCTCATTGGCGGTGGCGAACCAGCCCTTGGCCGGGTTCTTCACACTGGGGAGATCCTCGCCTCGCAGGAACCCCTGCCATTCATAGCGCCCATCGCCCGGAACGGGCAGAAGGCCGTCCCAGTTGGGGCGCACGGGGGTCAGGCCCGAACCTGCCCAGCCCACCGTGCCGCTCTCGTCGGCCCAGACCAGATTGAGCGGCGGGGCGCCCCAGTGATCATGCGCTGCGATGAAGTCGGACCAGGTCTTGGCGTGGGTGAGCCAGCTCGCCTCCATGTAGCCGGAGGAACCAGTCGCCTGCCAAACTGACCGCAGAGCGAAGGCGTGTCCATGGGCGGCGTCCTCATCGATCACCGGACCATGGCGGGTAAAGCGTAGCTCCACCTCCCGCGGCGCCTCGCCCTTGACGGGGATCGTCTCGTGGATGACCCGCATGGGCTCCCAGCCCACGCCATAGCGATATTCATCGGGGTTGGCGGGGTTCAGCTCATAGACATAGAGGTCTTCCTGATCGATCCCGAAGATTGTCAGGCCGAAGGCGGCGTCATCATTGTGGCCGAAGGAAACCCCAGGCAGGGCGGGCTCCCCGGCGCCCATCAGGGACAAGCCCGGCGCCTCAAGCTGAACGATNNTTGCGCATGCCGGGGGCGAAGGCCACCGGTTCAGTCCCCAGGATATAGTCCTTCAGCACATCGGCGGGCACGACGCAGGGATCGAGACCTTCGGGGATCTGCGCGACATGGTCCGGCGTCAGACGTTTGCGCAGGGTGTCGGCGGCGAGGCTCGCTGCGCAGACGACCCGCGCGCGGGCCACTTCCGATGTGACATTGCCCACCAGAGCGTGGCTGCGGATGCGCACCACATCCTCTGGCGTCCAGTGATCGGGCTGGGAGTCTGTGAGCTTGAACTCCACGGGCAGGGGCCGCGCGCCGCTTAAGGTCTCGTCCACATAGGCGTTGATCCCGGCTGTGAAGGCCTCCGTTTCCTCCTTTGCCCCCGGCGCATAGGACGCCCATTCCTTGGCCATGTCGCCGCGATAGAGGAAGAGCCGCGCGGCGCGATCCTGCGCGACGTAGGCGGGCCCCAGGCTCGCCGAGAGCAGGCCCAGGCCCCGCTTGCGCCACAGATCAATCTGCCAGAGGCGGTCGCGGGCGGCGTTATAGCCCTGCAGAAAGTAAGCGTCGCGGGGGCTGGCGGCGAAGATGTGCGGGATGCCCCACTTGTCGACGACCAGCTCGGCCGGCGCATTCAGGCCTCGGACCATCCAATGGTCGGTCGCGGGCGAGCCCGCCCGCGCCCACGGGGCCAAGGCCAGGGCGAGCATAAGAGCCAAAACCCGCGCCGACATCACAACCCCTTCTCGATGATCTTGAGAGGCCATCACGGGTCCTTCCACCGCGTTTTCAGGAGCCCTGATAACGCCGCTTCGCCGGACCGCCGGCCATGGGCAGGGTGCTCTCGTCGATGATGTTGCCGCCCTTCATGACCAGGGAAATGTCTTTGGTGTTGTCGATATCCTTCAGCGGATCTGTGTTCAGCAGGACCAGGTCGGCCAATTTTCCCTCCTCGACGGAGCCCATATCGTCGGCCTTGCCGAGGAATACCGCGCCGTTGTGGGTGGCGATCTTGATCACCTGGGCGGGGGTCAGGCCGGCCTGGACCAGCAACTCCATCTCCCGGTGGCCCGCCGGGCCGCTGGACTGGTCGGTGCCCAGGGCCGCCACGCCGCCGGCGGCGACGACCTTGCGGATGTTTTCCTCGCAGATGGGGGTCATGATCTTCATCCACTGCGTCCACACCCTGGCCTGGTAAGCGGCGCGAGTCTTGGTGCGCAGCTCCTCGCGCTCGGCCGGGCTGAATGACGCCACATAGTCGGGCTCGTCGAGGAACTCGGGATGCTCGGCCAGGCGATCATAGTTCTCGCCGATGGTCAGGGTGGTGGCGAAGGGGATCTTTTTGGCGCCCATCAAACGCACGAAGTTGTCGCTCACCGGCCCTTGGATAATCGGATGGGCCAGGGTGTCCGTCCCGGCATAGATCGCCTCCTCAGCCCGCCGCTCATTAGAGATGTGCACCGTCGTGCGGATGCCATGCTCGTTATAGTACTGAATGATCTGGTGAAGCAGCGCCTGCGGCATCACGGTGATCATGGGCCGCGTGCCCCACCCTTCCTCGTCATAGGTCAGCTTGAGGATGTCGGGTTTTTGCTCGGCGATATGCTTGTCGAGGAGCGCCTTGTCCTTCTCGAAATCGGAGATCCTGATGGCGACGGCGTCGCCATGGCTGCCCGGGTAAGTTATCAGGTTGCCGGTGGCGAAAATTCGCGGCGACTGGATCTCGCCCGCCCGCTCACGGGTCCGCTCATAGATGCTGTTTTCGGGCACATTGCCGACATCCACCACCGTGGTGAAGCCGTCATAGATGTAGCTTGCCAGAGCCGCCTCGGCCTTGGCGTGGTCGACCTGGGGCGGCCCGTCGCGCCCCGAGTCCCAGCGATAGCCGACCAGATGGATATGCACGTCCATGAGCCCTGGGATGAGATACTTGCCGCGGCCATCGATGACCTTGCCGGACGGCGCTCCCGCCAGGGCGCTGGGGACAATCCTGGCGATCCGCTCGCCATCCACCACGACGGTCATGTCCGGCTTGGCGGCCGCGCCGGTCCCGTCGATCACCGTCACATGCGCGATGGTGTAGGCGGCCTCGGCGGGGCAGGCGGCGAGGGCGAACAGAGCCGCGGCGCTCATCAAGGCCTTGATCATGTGACGATTGATTTCCCTGGAGCCCCCAATCCCCTATGGAGCGGGCGAAACCTGCCCTCAAGGAGATTCGACCGCTATGGCGACCCCCGCCTATTGGCTGATGAAATCCGAGCCGGCAAAATATGGCTTTGAGGATCTGGTACGCGACGGAAAGACGGTTTGGGACGGAGTGCGGAACGCCCAGGCGGCGATCTTCCTCAAGACCATGAAGATCGGTGATCAGGTCTTCTTCTATCACTCGGTGATTGGGCTCTGTGTGGCCGGCGTGGCCGAGATTGTTCGGGAATCATTCATCGACCCCTCTGATCCGGCGGCGCGGTTCGTGGCCGTGGAGATCGCGCCGGTGCGCGCCTTGCCGAAGCCCGTGACCCTGGCCCAGATGCGCGCGGAACCGGGCCTCGCGGGCATGACCCTGTTTCGCCAGTTCCGCCTGTCCGTGACGCCGATCACACCCGAGGAGTGGACGATCATCACAGGCCTCGGCGGGCTTTAGGTTGCGGCCTCGGAAGCCGGCGCGAGCGCCTCGCCTTGCGGTTTCGTTTCGTGATGGCCAAAGAGGCCGCGCAGCCGATCCAGATAGATATAGATCACCGGCGTGGTGAAGAGCGTCAGGGCCTGGGACACTAGAAGACCGCCGACGATGGCGTAACCCAGAGGCTGACGGAATTCCGAGCCGGTGCCGCTGAAGAGGATCATGGGCACGCCTCCCAGCATGGCCGCGGCGGTGGTCATGAGGATGGGGCGGAATCGCTGATGAGAGGCCTCCCGCGAGGCGTCGATGGCGCTCATGCCGTGTTCGCGTTCCAGCCGCAGGGCCACATCGACGATCATGATCCCGTTTTTCTTCACGATACCGATCAGAAGGATGATGGCGATGATGCCGATGACATTGAGGTCCTGACCGGCCAAGCGAAGGGCGAGGATGGCTCCGACGCCGGCCGAGGGCAGGGTCGAGAGGATGGTCAGGGGGTGGATGAAGCTCTCATAGAGAATGCCCAGGATCACATAGACGGCGATCAGCGCCGCGCCGATGAGCAGAGGCTCGGTGGAAAGCGATTGCTGGAACGCCTGGGCCGTGCCCTGGAAATTTCCGGTGAGGGTGGGTGGCGCGCCGAGCTCATCTCGGGCCTTCTGCACAAGCTTGGTGGCATCGCCCAGCGCCACGCCCGGGCCGAGATTGAAGGAGATCGTCGCGGCGGGAAACTGGCCCTGGTGGCTCACGGTCAGGCTGCTGGTCCCTGTCGCATTCACCTTCACGAACAGGGACAGGGGTACGGTCTTTCCCGTTACGGGTGAGAGGATATAGACCGAATTGAACAGGTTCGGATTGGCCTGCAGCTTCGGCGGCGCCTCCATCACCACGTGATAGGCGTTGAGCTGGGTATAGTACTGGGCCACCTCTCTCTGGCCGATCAGGTTGTAAACGGCATTGTCGATATCCGCCGGCATGATCCCGAAGCGCGCCGCCGCGTCGCGATCAATGGTGAGATTGACCGCCCCCGCCTTGGACTGCTGGTCGGAATTGACATCCTTGAGTTGCGGTAGCGCCTGAAGAGCACTGAGAAGCCTGGGCGCCCAAACGTTCAGCTCCGCCAGATCGGAATCGGAGAGGGTGTATTGATACTGGGCCTGACCAGCCCGGCCGCCCACATTGATGTCCTGGTTCGCCTGCAGGAAGACCTGAACCCCCACGAGCCGGCTAAGCTTCGGTCTTAGGCGGGCTATGATCTGCGTCGCGCTGACCTTGCGCCCTGAGTCCTGAGGCTTGAGGGTGATGGTGATGTTGGACTGGTTCGCGCCCTGATTACCGGCGAAAAACCCCATCGCCTGCACGTCGGGATCGGCGCGGAGGACGTCCGCCACCTGCTGGATCTTCCCGCTCAGCTTCTGGAACGAGGCGTCCTGCGAGGTGAGCACCACGCCGCTCAGGAATCCCGTGTCCTGCTGCGGGAAGAACCCCGTGGGGGTCGTGGCATAGAGAAAGACCGCGAAAAGAGCCGTTCCAATGAAGACCGCCAGGGTGATGCGCATATGGCGCAGCACCACGTCGAGGCCGCGCGCATAGGCGTTTTCGATGGCGATGAAGCCCCGCTCCAGGGCCTTGGTGAAGCGGTTGCTGGGCGGCCCGGGCTTGCGCAGAAAGAGACTGCACATCATCGGCGTGACGGTCAGAGAGAGGAAGATCGACAGCACCACGGCGGCGCTGAGGGTGAAGGCGAACTCGCTCATCAGCCGCCCCACCACCCCGCCCATGAACATCAGCGGGGTAAAGACGGCCACCAGTGAAATGGAGATGGAGAGGATGGTGAAGCTGATCTCTCCGGACCCTTCCAGAGCCGCCTCGAAGGGGGCCATGCCGTGCTCGATCTTCTGCCAGATCACCTCTTCCATGACGATGGCGTCGTCCACCACGAATCCCACGGCGATGGAGAGGGCCATCAAGGACAGATTATCGAGACTGAAGTGAAGCGGCAGCATGACGCCGGCTGTCGCCAATAGCGCCAGTGGGATGATCACGCTCGGAATGATCGTGGCGCGAATATTACGCAGGAACAGGAAGATCACGACCACCACGAGGGCGATGGTGATGAGAAGCGTGGTTTCCACGTCCTTCACGGCCGCGCGGATCGTCTGGGTGCGGTCCGAGATCACCTGGACGTCGATGGAGGGCGGGATATTGGCCCTGAGGCTTGGCAGGGTCTTCTTGATCGCGTCCACCGTGTCGATGACGTTGGCGCCCGGCTCCTTATAGATGATCAGAAGGATGGCCTGGCCGCCCGTGAGCGTCTTGTCGGTGTTGGCCTTGCCCGGGTACATCCAGGCGCCGATCTCGTTATTTTCCACATCGGCGACCGCCGAGCCCACATCCTTGATCCGAATGGCGCCCCCCGTCTTGCTGTTGTAACCGATGACGAGATTCTTCCAGATGCTCGGATCAAAGATCTGGTCATTGGCGTAGACAGCCAAGTTTTGGCCCGGGCCGTTGATCGCGCCCTTGGGGGCGTTGATCGTCTGGTTCGTGATGGCGGTGCGGATATTGTCCAGTTGCAGACCAAGGGCGCCCGTCTTGTTGGGATCGATACGAATGCGGATGGCCGGCTTCTGCTGTCCCCCGATATTGACCTGCCCGACGCCCGGGACCGTCGACAGGTGCTGGGAGAGGATGTTGTCGGCATAGTCATTGACGGTCTGGATCGGCAGGCTGTCCGACCGCATGGCGATAATCATGATCGGCGCGTCGGCCGGGTTGACCTTTCGGATGAAGGGAGGCGCCGGCAGGTTGGTGGGGAGCTGACCGCCCGCCGCATTGATGGCCGCCTGCACGTCCTGCGAGGCGGCGTCGATATTTCGATTAAGCTGAAACTGCAGGGTGATGCTGGTGGAGCCGAGCGAGCTCACCGAGGTCATCTGGCTGAGGCCCTGGACGGTGGCGAACTGACGCTCCAGCGGAGTCGCCACATTCGAGGCCATGGTTTCCGGACTGGCGCCGGGGAGCGACACGCTGATCTGCAGGGTCGGAAAGTCCACCTGCGGCAAGGCCGCCACGGGCAGATTGAAATAGGCGATCACGCCCACCAGCAAGAAACCGAGCGCGATCAGGGTGGTCGCGACGGGGCGACGGATGAAGGGTGCGGAGAGGTTGGCGGCCATCTGAGGTTTCGCGCCGTCAGGATTTGGCTGGCGCTGAAGCGCCTGAGGCCGGCGAAGCCTTGCCGGGCGTTATGACCCTCACCAAGGAGCCGTTCCTCAAAGTCATCTGGCCATCGGTGACCACCGTATCGCCCGGGCTCACCCCACTCTTGATCACCGCGACGGCGCCCTGTGTCGCGGCGACTTGAACGGGGCGCATCTGGGCCTTCCCGCCGACGACGAGATAGACATAGTCGCCCTTGGGGCCGTGATTGATCGCTGCGGCCGGAACCGTGGTCGCCTTTTCCAGAGTCTGAAGCGTGAGAGTGACATTGACATATTGGCCGGGCCAAAGCCGCTCGCCGGGATTTTCGAAACGCGCCTTTAGCTGCACGGTGCCCGTACTGGGATCCACCTTATTGTCGGCAATGCTGAGTTGTCCGGCGCCGAGCGACTGGCCCGTCTCCTGGGCGAAGGCCTGAACGCTCAGGGGTTTGCGGAAGCCTTGGGAAACCTCGGTCAAGTGGGCGAAGTCCCCCTGCGGAACGGCGAAAGTCACGGCGATGGGCGTGATCTGATTGATGACCACGATGCCGGTTGACCCGCTTGTGCCGCCCGTGACGCTGCCGCTGGCGCCAGCGGCGGAACTTGCGCCACCCGCTGTGGACCCTGAGGTCGTGCTGGCCGTGGCGCCGGACCCATTCGTGCTGGTCGTCGCCGCTCCCGACCCCACCAGATTGCCGGGGTCCACGAGGCGGACGCCCGCGCGCCCACTGATCGGCGAGGTGATGCGGCACCGGTCGAGATTGACCTGAGCCGCGGCCACGGCCCCCTTGTCCAGGAGCACCACGCCCTCATCCGCCTTCACGGTCGCCTGCTCGTCCTCGTAGGTCTGCTTGGCGATGGAGTCCTGCGCGGCCAGGGTCTTGTAGCGGGCGAGATCCACTTTGGCGCCTTCAAGGGTGGCTTCATCTCGGGCCAAAGAGCCCTTGGCCTGGATCAGGGCGGCGCGGTAGGGCGCGGGATCGATCTCGGCCAGCACTTGGCCGGCCTTAACGCTCGCGCCTTCGGTGAAGCTTACTTTCTCCAGTATTCCTGACACCTGGGCGACGATGGTGTCGCTCTTCCAGGCCTGAGCCGCGCCCAGGGCTGACAGGGAAACGGGAACATCCTGGGTCGTGACGTTCGCCACATTCACCGAGACCATGGGCGGCGCGGGCTTGGCGGGCTTGGGCTTCAGGAGGATGGCGACGGTCACAAGGATAATGGCCAGCACGCCGAGGCCGATGAAGATCCAGGTTGAACGCCGTCTTTCAGCCATGAGCCATTCGCCTCTTGATCGTCAGGCCGCGGCAGGGGCGGCGCGTTTAGAGGGTCGAGCGCGGGTCTTTGACATCGCGCCGCGTTCGCCTGTCCCTTGCCGGAAGAAGGGGTCGGAGGAATTTCCCAGTTGAAATGATCATCGTTTATTTGGCGCGCTCGCCGCAAGGTCAGGTTTGACGAATAGCGATGGGGTGAAAAATTGCTTGGCGTGAAGGCCGCCCTCCGCGATGGAAGTCCGGCATCGCCACGCCTTTAAGGATCAGGACCGACAAGCCGCCGTGTCCCACAACAGCTTCGGCCATCTCTTCCGCGTCACCACCTGGGGTGAAAGCCATGGTCCGGCCATCGGTTGCGTGGTGGACGGCTGCCCCCCCGGCATCCCCCTGACGGAGGCCGACATTCAGACCTGGCTCGATCTGCGCCGGCCGGGCCAGGGGAAGTTTGTCACCCAGCGCCAGGAGCCGGACGCGGTGCGGATATTATCGGGGACCTTCGAGGATGAGCGCGTGAAAGCGCGTTTTGGCGGCCCCGTGACAACCGGCACGCCCATCTCACTCATGATCGACAATGTCGACCAGCGCTCTCGCGACTATGCGGATATTGCCGAGGCCTTTCGCCCAGGCCACGCGGACTATGCCTATTTCGCCAAATATGGCGTGCGCGACTATCGCGGCGGCGGCCGCCAGTCCGCCCGGGAGACCGCCTGTCGGGTGGCCGCCGGGGCCATTGCCCGCAAGGTCATTCCCAGCGTCACCGTGCGCGCCGCCCTCGTCCAGATCGGCCCACACGCCATTGATCGCGCCCAGTGGGACTGGGATGAGACTCGCCGCAACCCCTTCTGGTGCCCCGACGCCGCCGTGGTCGCGGTTTGGGAGGCGCACCTTGAGACCGTGCGCAAGGCCGGCTCGTCCACGGGAGCCATCATCGAAGTGGAGGCCACGGGCGTTCCCGCCGGCTGGGGCGCGCCGATCTATGGCAAGCTCGACGCCGAGCTCGCCGCGGCCCTGATGTCCATCAACGCCGCCAAGGGTGTAGAGATCGGGGCCGGCTTCGCCGCCGCCGCCCTATCAGGCGAGGACAACGCCGATGAGATGCGCGTCGGCAATGACGGCCCCGTCTTCCTATCTAACCAAGCGGGCGGCGTTCTGGGGGGCATCTCGACCGGCCAGAGCGTGGTGGCGCGCGTCGCCTTCAAGCCCACCTCCTCCATCCTTAGCGCCCGCCGCTCCATCAACGAATCCGGCGCCGAGATCGAGGTGCGCACCCGGGGCCGCCACGACCCCTGTGTCGGCATCCGCGCCGCGCCGGTGGTGGAGGCCATGACAGCCTGCGTCCTGGCCGACGCGTTTCTTCGCCATCGCGGCCAGATGGGCGCCTAGACGATGTGCGTCGATGATCCCTGAGCGCCGTTCAGGCCCCGTTAATTTGGCATGGCGCTCATTGCGCGAACGTATCCCCGCCAGTCCCCCGGGATTCCGCCTTGCGGCGGCGTTTCGGATGGACCAAAAGGCGGGCGCTATGATGCAACCTGACTGTTCCTTTCCAAGGAGTTGTTGAGAATGTCGTCTACGTCCAAGCCCACCACCCGTCGTGGCGTCCTGATTGGCGCGGCGGTTCTGACCGGCCTGCCGATCCTGGCCGTGTCGGAAGCGGCGCACGCCGCGGGCACCCTGCCCAAGGCCAACGCCCACTACCAGGATCATCCGAACGGCACGAAACACTGCAGCATGTGCAACTACTATATTCCTGGCAGCCCCAAGGCGGGTATGTGCAAGGTGGTCGCTGGCCCGATCGATCCCAACGGCTGGTGCACGCTCTTTGCGCCGAAGGCCGGCTAAACAGGCCTCACGTCGCGCCCTTCCTCTTGGATTCAGGGGAGGGGCGCTGATGGCCGTCGGCGCGATGATGTTGCGCCGGGGACAAGCCGGACTATCTAACGTCTCCCCTTCGCAAGCGTGGAGACCTTAAGCGATGATCGATCATCGGCCCGCCGGCAAACTCGGTCGTTTTCAGAACGACTGGCTGAACGCCCGCTATCATTTCTCCTTCGCCGATTGGTACGACCCCTCGCGCATGGGCTGGGGTGACCTGCGGGTTTGGAACGACGATGAGATCGCGCCCAAGATGGGGTTCGGCGCCCACGGTCACGCCGACATGGAAATCATCACCTATGTCCGCAAAGGCGCGATCAGCCATCGCGATAGCCTCGGCAATAGCGGTCGCACGGCGGCAGGCGACGTGCAGGTGATGAGCGCTGGCGCCGGCATCCGCCACGCCGAGATCAACGCCGAGGATGAGACAACCACCCTCTTCCAGATCTGGATCCAGCCCACGAGCCGGGGCGGCGCGCCGTCCTGGGGCGCGCGGGAGTTTCCCAAGGGCGCTAGAGCCGGCGCTTTCGTGCCTCTGGCCAGCGGGCGCGCCGAAGACACCGACGCCCTGCCGATCCGCGCCGACGCGCGGGTGCTCGGCGCGAGCCTCAAGGCTGGCGACACCGCGCGCTATGAGTTGGCGCCCGGACGCCACGCCTACCTCGCCACGGCCGCCGGATCCGTGGAGGTCAATGGCCTCACTCTGGAGACCCGGGACGGGGCGGCGATCAAGGACGAGGCCGTGCTTGAAGTCCGCGCCCTGGCCGACGCCGAGGTGGTGTTGGTCGACACGCGGTAGGCGCTCTCTCAGGCCAAATCGAGCGCGCAGCGTTCGCCCACGGTGGGGCGCGAGACCACCACCCGCGAAAGCCCGGGAAATGTCGTCTTCAGTCTCGTGGCGAAGAACTCGCACAGGGCCTCAAGCGTGGGGCTTTCCAAACCCTCGTGGTCATTTAGGAGGGAATGATCCAGCGCGGCGCACGCGGCCTTGAGGGCCCCGTCCAGATCGCCCAGATCGGCCACCCAGCCCACGGGTCCGAGGGCCGGGCCGCGCAAGGTGGCCTCCACGCGGAAGGAGTGACCGTGCAGGCGCGTATAGGGCCCGTCGGCGGGGCCGCCCGGCAGGCGATGGGCCGCGTCGAAGCCGGCAGCCTTGGTGATCTCGAATATTGCCGCGGTCATGGTGTGTAATAGGGCGGGCGCCGCCAGTCTGCGCCCCTAGACCAGCGTCCCGTGGCAATGCTTGAACTTCTTTCCCGACCCGCAGGGGCAGGGCGCGTTGCGGGCCGTGCGCGCGGCGCCTTCGGGCAGGGCCGAGAGGGGCAGGGCCGCGCGCTGCGCCGCCGTGCCGTCGCTTAAGGTCGCGCCGACCATTTCCAAGGCCCGCTCATTCTCGCCGGTCTGGGGGTCCATGTGGATCTCGAACATGGACGGCGGGTTCAGGGCCGGCTCGGGGGGAGCGAACTGGATCTCCACCGTCATCAGCCAGCGGGTGACGTTCTGGCGCAGATCGACGATGAGGCCTTCAAAGAGCGAGAAGGCCTCGGTCTTGTATTCGTTGAGCGGGTCGCGCTGGCCATAGCCGCGCAGGCCGATGACCTGGCGCAGGTGATCCAGGCGCGTGAGATGCTCTCTCCACTGCATATCCACCATCTGCAGCAGGAAATTCTTTTCCAGATGGCGCATCTGGTGCGCCGAAATCAGAGCCTCGCGCTCTGCCGCCCTTGCGTCCGCCGCGGCCATGACGCGCTCGCGGATTTCCTCGTCCGCGATGCCCTCCTCGGCGGCCCAGGCGGCGATGGGCAGGTCTAGGCCAAGAAGACCGCGGACCTTCTCGTCCAGGCCATCGACGTCCCACTGGTCGGCATAGGCCTTGGGCGGCAGGTGGCGCACGATCAGATCGTCCACCGTATCGCGGCGCATTTCGGCGACGACCTCGGAGAGATCGCTGGCGTCCATGAACTCCCGGCGCTGCTCGAAGACGGCCTTGCGCTGATCGTTGATCACATCGTCATATTGCAGAAGGTTCTTGCGGATCTCGTAATTCCGCTGCTCGACTCGCTTCTGGGC
>PLFA01000096.1:0-2478 GCA_003136615.1 Caulobacteraceae bacterium
GAGCGTGTTCCGATTTGATGGAATCAAATCGGCGCTCTAGGTCTTTGTTTTAACGCCTACGTAGTCCGATAACCGATTCCCGCTTACCGGAAGACGTTCTGACCCGCGCGTTTCAGCGGGCGACGACGCGGTAGATCAATAACCGAGCCCCGGGCGCAGAGACTTTTTGAAGCCATCCGGGCGTCTGTCCCGCGCGGAGTGTCGCAGCCAGACCCGACGACCCGTCGCCCATCAGACGTAGTCCCGCACAGTCGACAATATAGGTCGCGCGCAGGGCGCGTGTACGCGCCTCTGCGACGCCAAGCGGTCCCTCGAAGGCATTGAAGGCGTTCACAAAAGCCGGCCAGATGCGGTGATAGGGCGCGTTGAGAACCGAATGGGACGTGTAGAGCAAGATGAACGGGCCCAGGTCGATATCAGAGAGAATGAGCCCCGGCGGCAGGGCCGCGAGCGGTTTGAAAGCGGCGGGCGCGAAACAGGCTTCCTGTTTTGCTTCAGCCGTCGCCTGAGCCTTATCCGGAAAGACGTGGTCTTCGACCAAACTAGCCGCCCGACCCAAAGATGCGGGCGATACGAGAAAGGCGACGACGGCGCTTGGCAGAAGCAGGCCGCCAAGACGACGCTGGGCAAGAGCCGCTAAAGCCGCGCCGAGTACCGGCGTACCCAGCCAGAACGCGTAGTACGACATGCGCCAAACCAGGACTCCCATGAGAGCCGTCACGGCCAAAACGATGACCGCGAGACCGCGGGCAAAGGTCTTTTCTCCGCCAGCCAAAATGGCCAGCGCGGCGGCTGCGGACACCACGAAGAAGATCGCGGCCTCCGTGCCGATTGATCGGTTGATTTTCATTACGTCCCAAAGCGGCTGCACCTCCCCGACCCGATCAAGCCAGAGCTGGCGGGCCATGGGAGATATTCCCGCGAAGGGACCGTGCAGACAGGCTGGATCCAGAGCCAGATAGGCCCCGAGCGCCCCAACCGCCATGAGCGCCAGTAACCCGATGCGAAGGACGCCTGGCGCCCGACGCGCGATGGCGGCGGAAATCGAAAGTCCGGCCCCCGCCACCATCAAGGCGGCGACCGAATTTAAGGCGAGGGCGTCGCAGAACGACAAGGACCATCGCCAGGGCGGCGTCTGAATGAGGAACGCTACAAGGGAGCCAAGCGCCAGCGACACACCATAAGAGCCCGCCATCCTGGCTTTCCCGCGATCCATGGCGAGGCGCAAGGCATAGCTCGCGCCGATGAGCGCTTGGAGAACGAGCGCCTCAAGGCCGACAGCGAGACCGAGCGCCCCGGCCAGTCCCGCTAGGATCGCCCATCGGGTTTGGTTGACCCGCGCCGTGGCGCCGGCCAGAGCGATCAGGGCCATGACGATCTGGATATTGTGGTGATCGATGCGTCCCGGAATGAACTGAGGATAGAGGTACATGTCGAACAAGAGCAGGAGCGCGGTCAGGAGCACGGCGGAGCGATGGCCGATGTTTCGGGCTATGGTGAGCGCGGCGAAGGCTGCGGGGAAAATCCAGGCCAGCGGCCAGATTATCCGAACAAGCCATTCAGCGGTTCCCGCCGGCGCGATCAAGCGCGCCATGGCCATGGCTCCCGCCAACCCGCCATCAAGCAAGCGCGACCAGTGCATGTAGAAGCCCTCGGGGGGCGACACGCGCGTGATCAGTTGGTCATACCAACCCCGCCCCGAGAGCAGATCGCGAACGATGAAGAGGCGCATGGCGTCATCGGTATCGCCATAGCTGTCGCTGATGGGGAGCCTGACGGCCAGAACGACGCCCACCAGAAGCGCTATAGCCAGCGCGGCGGCCAGGCGCCGCCGCCCCGAACTGATGTCCGGAATCGGCGAAAGGCCCGCGCGGAACTTGGCCGCCAATGTTTCGCCCGTCGAGGATGGAATGGAGGTCATGTCCAATTGAGGTAACCCATCGCGACGCCCCTGAGGAGTGGTGAATGTAAATTTTTCACGATAGTGTAGAAGTCTTAACAAATCTGTATTAGCGTCATTTAGAGGCTGTTGATCCGAGGTTATCGACAATATGATTAGAATTTTACCAATCGAAAACCTTGTCATCGGCGCTGGTCCCGCGGGTCTTACGACGGCTTACTGCCTTTCGAAAGCAGGGGCCGAGGTGCTCGTCCTGGAACAGGACCCCCATCTCGTCGGCGGCATTAGCCGGACCGCCAAATATAAAGATTATCTTTTTGACATTGGCGGCCACAGATTCTTTTCAAAATCCCGGGAAGTGGTTGATCTCTGGAATGAGATCCTGCCCGACGACTTTATCGAACGGCCTCGGCTTTCGAGGATCTATTATGGCGGCAAGTTCTACGCTTACCCTCTGAAGGCCTTCGAAGCCCTCCGGAACCTGGGGCCATGGCAGAGTTTCCTATGCGTCGCTTCCTACGGCTGGGCCGTCATGAGGCCGATCACGTCGCCAAAGACCTTCCATCAATGGGTGCGCA
>PLFA01000096.1:2483-14282 GCA_003136615.1 Caulobacteraceae bacterium
GATGTGGGACGCCTGTGCCAGGAAGATGGTGGATTTTGGCGGGCGCTTGGAAATGGGCGTTCGGGTTACGAGTTTGGACTGGAACGAGGAGGAGCGCGTGTGGACCGTAAGGGCGGTGCGGGCCGATGGCGCGCCGGCCACCTTTCATGCGCGGAACCTGATTTCGTCATGCCCCATCCGGGAGTTGGCCGAGTCGCTCTCACCGACTCCCAAGAGTCTGGTGCAGGCCCAAGCCTTGAAGTATCGCGACTTCCTGACCGTCGTGCTCATCGGCAAGGCGCGCAAGGAGCTGCCGGACAACTGGGTCTATATTCACGACCCTGCGGTGAAGGTGGGCAGGGTGCAAAACTTCCGATCCTGGTCTCCCGAAATGGCGCCGGAAGGCCAAGCCTGTCTTGGCCTGGAATATTTCTGCTTCGAGGGAGACGGACTCTGGACCTCGACGGATGAGGAACTTATCGCCCTTGCCAAGGCGGAAATCGCCGCGGTCGGCCTCATGGACCCGGCAGACGTCGAGGACGCGTGCGTGGTTCGTCAGCCCAAGGCCTACCCGGTCTATGATGAGGAATATCGCGAACATGTGGAAGCGGTTCGGCGCGACTTCGCAGACCTCTATCCGACCTTGAGCCTGATCGGCCGGAACGGCATGCACAAATACAATAATCAGGACCACGCCATGATGACGGGCATGTTGACGGCCGCCAATATTATTGCTGGCGAGACGCTTTACGATGTCTGGGGCGTGAACGAAGACGCGGAATATGGTGAAGCGGGCGAGTCCGGAACCTTCGCCGCCTTGCTCAGCGAACGCCTCGTGCCTCGGCTCGCGGCCTAATTAGGTCCCGCGGCGCCATGGCGGACATCGCGGCGAGCAACGCGACCGCCATCGCGCCTGGACGTCTGAAGGTCGACGCATCAACGCTAGGGCTCGGGGTTGTGCTGGTCGTCACGACCATCCTCAAGCTCACGGTCTTTGCGGGCCAGCCCCTGACCATCGACGAGGTGTGGACCGGCATGATCGCGGGCCAGGGCTCCTTGGCCGGATTGATCCGCGAATGTCAGCGGGATGTGAATGGTCCTCTGGCCTATATCATTGGGTGGCTTTGGGCCCACCTTAGCGGCCTTTCCAACGGCGCCTTGCGGGCGCCGTCGATGGTCTTTGCCTGCGCCGCTCCGCTCATTGCCCTGGCGCCGCATCGACTGGCTAACCGCAGTGTACGCTACGCCTGGGCCACCCTCCTGGCCTGTTGGATGCCAGGCCTAATCTTCGCCGAACAGGCCCGTTGCTATGCGCTGGTGCTGCTGTTGGCGACGGTCAATGCTGTGACCTATGCGCGCCTCCTTTCGCGACCAAGCGTGGCCATGGCTTTCATCTGGACCTCCGTTTCGGCGCTTTTCATCCTTAGCCATTACGTCGCCGGCCTGCTGGTGGGCTGCCAGGGTATCGCCTATCTGGCGATTCACCGCGGTAAGGCGTTCAAGACTTGGCCCGCCGCGCTGATGTTCGTCCCCGCCCTGGCCTCAATGGCGTTCCAGGCGGTGAGCCTGATAGGCTTCGCCCAGCCAGCAACCGCCGCTCTGCCGCCCATGGCCTTATCGGATATTCTCCCCACAGCGGGCGTTCTCCTCGGGGGGTCTATTGCCTGGCCCCTGATCGCGATTTGGGCATGTGCCGGCCTTATCGCGGCCCGGCGATCACCCCTGGGGCTCGCGCCAACGCCCGCGAGCGATCAGCAAAAGGCCCTTGTCTGGACCGCGGCCACCGCGCTCCTGGCGACTGGAATCTGTCTTGGCATCGGCCTGACACGTCCGATCGTTAGTCCGCGGTTCATGACGATTTTCGCACCGGGCGTGATGTTGGGTCTGGCGCTTATGGCCAATCGCCTCTCTCATGTCTGGAGGGCGGCGCCGGCCGTGCTGGGCGCGCTCGTCTTTGCCTTGGTTTTAACCTTTTCCGCCATGTCACTGTTTTTCAGCCCGCCCACCGCGGGCGCAATGTTCAGCTTCGAACCGGCTGCCCAGGCGCTGATGGGTTATCAACCCCGCCGGCTGATCTTCTTCTGGGACAACCCGACAACCTCAGGCGCCGGCGCCGACCAGCTTGACCAGCTTGGCCAGATCGGTGGGTTCTTCTTCAAGCGCGCCGGCCATCCCCTTGCCGTGGACGTCGTGGCCTGGACCAAAGGCGCCGATCCCAACACGATGATCTTGTCGAAGGCCCGCGCGCCTGGCGATGCGATCCTCTGGATATATGACCGGGGTGTGCCCGGCGCCCTCGTCATCACCCATCCGCCCGTGATCGCGGAACGTGATTCTCATTGGGCTTGTCACGACTTTGGCGACGAGAAGGTCGGCATTGTCGCCTGCCACGGACGCGACAAACAGACATGAACCTCGGATGATCCTCTTGACAGATCGGGGCGGCGCCTGATGACAGGGTGAAAGCGAGGCGGGACCATGGCGATGTCTGTCAAGGTTGACGCTGTACAGGCTGCGCGCGGGTTCCGCGTCACTCCCGCCTCCGTGGCGCTGGCCGTCCTGCTGCTCATCACCACGATCCTCAAGTTCTCGGTCTATGCTGGCCAGACTCTAAACATCGATGAGGTCTGGACCGGGATGATTGCGGGACAGCGGTCCCTCGCCGGCCTGATCCGCCAGTGCGAGATCGAGGTCAATGGACCGCTGAGCTATGTCATCGCCTGGCTCTGGGCGCCTTTTGGCGGCCTATCCAATGCCGGTCTTCGCCTGCCATCCGCATTGTTCGCCTGCGCCACGCCCTTTGTCGCCCTCGCACCCCGCCGCTTGATGCCGCCAATGGCGCGTTTCGTGTGGGCCGCATTGCTGGCCTGCTGGTTGCCCGAATTCGCCTTCGCCGAGCTGGCGCGCTGCTATGCGCTTGTCGCCCTTCTGGCGACGGCAAACACAGTGGCCTATGCGCGGCTCCTATCTCGGCCGAGCCTCGCCGCCGCCGCCGTCTGGTCCCTGATCAGCGCCCTACTGATTCTGGACCACTACTTCGCGGTGATCCTTATAGGCTGCCAGGGTTTCGGCTATCTGGCTCTTAAGAGAGGCCGGGCTCTACGCACCTGGCCGGCTGCCTTGATCTTCATCCCGGCGCTGGCGGACATCGCCCTAAAGGCGGCCACTTTGTCGCATTTCGCGACGCCCGGGGTGTCCTGGATCGATCGCCTCACCCTGGACGACCTGCCAAATCTGGTGGCGTTCCTGGCGGGAAACCTTTTTTTAGCGGCCGTTATCGCCGTCGCGCTCGCCATCGGCTGGTTTCTGGACAGGCGGCGATCTCGGCCGCCAGAGGCTTACCCGCCAGCGGAGGGTCGCGACGCCCTGATGACCACCGCCGCGCTTGCCGCGCTTGCCGCCGCGATCAGTATTGGGCTCGGGTTCGTGTTCCCCATACTGACATCCCGATATCTGACGGTTGAAGTGCCAGGTTTGATGCTGGCTTTGGCGCTCATGGCCGAACGCTTCTCGCGTGGCTGGCCGGTTCTCCCTGCCCTGATTGCGGGGTCAGCCATGAGCCTCGTCATTGGGCTTGCCGCGCACACCGACCTTGTGACTCAACCCGCGGTGACCGCCTTCAGCTTCGAGCCCGCGGCCAAGGCCTTGATAGCTGACAACCCGCGCCGTCTCGTATTTTTCTGGGACACTCCCCAGGCCCAAGGCGGGGACGAGGACCAACTGGCTCAGGTGGGCGGGTTCTTCTTCCGACGGGCTGGCCACCCGATCCCGATTGATGCTGTCTCCGGGGTTCACGGCGCGGATCCCAACACCGTCCTCCTCGCGAAAGCCGCCGCGCCCGGCACGGATATTCTCTGGATGTTCGACAGGGATGCGGAAGGCACGGCCGCCGTGGACCATCCGCCGGACATCAGCCGCCGTGATCCCAGGTGGTCGTGCCGGGACTTCGGCGAGGGGGACATCGGCATCCTTGCCTGCCGCCGGGCGCGCGCTTAAGTCGAGAACGCTTACCTTTGCGGCGGCGGTCCTGCCGAAGGTGACTGTGAGGGTGGCTTGATTCCGAGAATGGCCTCGGCGCGCGCGTGATCGCCCAGAGCGCGGAGCGTCTGATAGTAACGCCGATTACTGGTGATCTCCGCCTGACCAAGGTCATCGCGGGCGGCGGCGGCGGCCGCGTCGTCCTGACCAGCCAAGCCATAGATCAGGGCCAGATTGAGGCGATAGCGGGCGGTGGCGTGGGGGGACGCCGTCAGGGCCGAAAGGGTCGCGATAGCCGCGGTGTAGTCGCCCGCTAGGCCCTGCGAGAGGCCCAGATTATTTCGCAGTGTCGGGTCGTCCGGCGTATCCTTGAGGCCTTCCTTGTAGGCGTTTTGAGCCGCGGCATGATCGCCCAGGAGATCCTCCGTCACGCCGATTCCATTATAGGCCGCGGCCTGGGGGTGGGCATGCTTGACCGCCTCGAAATGGCTGAGCGCGTCCTGGGGACGGTCCAGGCGCAGGGCGAGACGCCCCAGCTCCAGTTCGATCCGCCAATCCGATGGCGCCCTCGCCAGAGCGGCGCGATAGGCCTCCACGGCCGCCGGGAGACTTCCCGTCTTCGCCATCAGCGCCCCGAGGTCCGCGAGCGGTTTAGGGTCTTTCGGCGCCAGTTGCGCGGCGCGCTGATAAAAGGCGCTGGCCGAATTGAGATCGCCCGCGTCGGCCGCCGCCTCGGCGGCCTTGATGAAGGCGTCTTCGGACTTCTCAGGCGTATCGCGAACCAGGCCGGGGGTGGCAAAGCTGGCCGGCGCCGTCGCGAGACCGATCACGGCGAGGCCCATGGCCAGAAGTCGGCGAGACATCCTGGATCGCGGCGCCACCGGCCTAGTACCGCCAACTCGTCAGATCCGCTCCTGGCGGAGCCGTCGCTTTGATGCGCGCGAGGATCTTGGGCAGATATTGAACGTCATAGTGGAGGCGGGAATAGGCGTTAGGTAAGGAGGGATCGCCGTTCCAGCAGTGTTCTGCCCGGTCCCCATAGGCGATCTCCCCTTGATAGGGCGGGTCCAGCTTTTCCAGCCGCTCTTGCGCGAAATAGACCGCGTCGGTGAGATAATATGTATCGGCGCTGCCCACATAAATGTGGATCTTACCCTGCAGCTTAGGCGCTATCGTCTTCCAGTCCCTCGCGATGATGTAGGCAAGATCGTAGTGGTCCCGCCAATAGGCGGCCACGGCGGGATCAATATCGCCGGTGACCTTATCAAAAATCGGCGCGGGATATCCGCCCGCCCCCACCGGCCCGAACACGGCCGCCCAGATGTCATATTGGCCGCCGGAACGCCCCAGATCGCCCTGGGCCAGTTCCTGGTAGTTCAGATCCCGCTGGGTGGCGGCGATCTCGCCCAGATAGTTCCGCTCCCCCGGCCGCTCCACCTTCAGCGCCTCGCCCGCGTTCACATAGGCGTTCTTGTCGGCGTAGAGGTTGATAACCGTGTAGCCGCGAAAATCGATGGGGTCCGGGCAGGCGGCGAAGGCGCCNNGACCCAGGCCCCGGAACTTCTTCTCGATGGCCGGGATCAACTCATGGTTGATGGCGTCGCCGTAGGGTCCGAGATTGGCTGAATTAACCGCATAGCTGTCATCGTAATAGGGATTGGCGTGTTCGATTTCCACCACGAGGTAGCGTGGGAATCCGGGCGAAATCCACTTCTGGTAGAAGGCGTAAGCTTCCTTCTCCTGGATGATGTTGTAGCCCGCGAGATGGAAGCGGTCGGAGTAGACCGGCTTTTGGCTAAGGTCGGGCGGCGTGGTGCGGAATTCGGAAATATCGTCAGGGAAGTGGCCGTGAAACACCATCAAGGGGTAGTGAGCTTCCGTGTGCTGATCAAAGCCCCAGGGCACCAGAACATGGGCGGTGAGATAGACGTCGCGGCCCCAGAACTTCGAGAGCAGGGCGCTCCTGATCTTGATGTTCCGCACATAGAGCGTGTCCGCCTTTTCCGTGATCGGCCCCATGATCTTGTTGAGCGACAGCGTGATCGCTTCGGGATGGGCAGGGTCGATATGCACCTTGATCGGCGCGGAATAGAGGTTGCCGGGCTTGGTCTGCCATTGCTGTCCCTCGCCCTGATCAGGCGGCAGACTGAGCGTCCGGCCATCGGCCAGATGGAAAGTTTCGTAGCGGTTGAGCACCGCCTGCACGAAGTATTCCCCCGCCGGAAGATCGGAAAGTCGCCGCGCTGGCCAGCCAAAGGCGCTGTCGTCCAACACCTTGGTCTGGCCAGGTGAGAAGGCGTCGACGTTCGCGCCAAAGATGTAGGGCGAATCCAAGGGTTCGCCTGAGCTCACATGGGTGCGCGGCTCGCGTGTCAGGTCGGGACTGAGCAGAAGAATAAGCCGACCCGTCAGAGGACCTGTCGCGCTCGCGGTCGGGTAACTGAGACTGAAGCTGGTTCCAGCGAGGGCGATGGACGCGAGCAAACTCACCGCAACGCTTAGTACCGCCGCCACACCTACACGACTCATATCCCCACTCCCGCTTCGCCACCTGAGATAGCCCGCCCCCTTCCCCGGGGACAAGGGCGCGGATCGCCTAGCGGCCGCCGGCTTTCAGGCAGCAGGGGTCCAGCCCCGGGCTTCCCGCCAGTCTTCGGGAAGATCGGCGAACCTGGCCAGACTGAGTTTGGCCAGATCCGTGAAGGAGCAGGCGCCATCGAGGACAAGATCGCGGATGGCGTGGCCGGTGGCGGGCGAGAGGCCAAATCCCACGCCCGACATGGTGGCCACGGTGACATTCTCTGGACTGGTCAGTCGATCAATCACGGGCCGTCCATCTGGGGTGTTTTCCACGACACCCGCCCAGCTTCGGATCACCCGCAGATGAGCCGCCTTGGGCAGTAATTCCGCCACGCGCTTGGCGAGGTTGCGCAGAAGCGGCGTTGAGGGTCGGGCGGCGGGCCCGGCAGGACCTACGTCCATCCATTCGTGGGGCCCCCCGCCATAGGCCAGGTTTCCCCGAAGCGTCTGGCGACCATAGAGGCCATTGCCGTCCACGCCCCCTACCGCCATGAGGGGCGCGGGCTCGGTGACGATCATCTCCGCCCGGGCCGGGGCCAGAGGCAGACGCACCCTAAGCGGCTCCAAAAGCTGGCCGCTCTGAGGCCCGGCAGCCATCACAAGGGCGTCACAGGTGAAGGTTCCGCGCGGCGTCTCCACCGCGCTCACGCGGCCGCCTCCGGCGATAAGTCGCGTCACAGGCGCGTGCTGGAAGATGCGCCCACCCAGGTCCTGAAGGGCCCAGGCATAGGCCTGGACCGTGCGCTGGGGGTTGGCGTGGCCACCGAAAAACACGTGGATTCCGCCCAAGGCGTTATCGCCCGCCAGAGGCACGGCCTCGCGAATCTGGCGGGCGTCCAGCTTGTCCACCCGGTAGCCCAGCTCCCCATGCATGTCGGCCATGTATTCGTAGTGGCGAAGCTGGCTGGGCGTGACGGCGACGATAAGCCGTTCGCGACGATATTCCGTGGAATAGCCCAAAAGCTCGTCCATCTGCGGCCAGAGGCGCTGCTCCTCATGGAAGAGCGGACTTTGATAATGGGACGCGCCGCCTCCATTGCGGCCCGAAGCCTCCCAGCCCACGACGCCCTTATCCAGCACCAACACATCGACGCCGGACCGGGCGAGCCACCAGGCGGCGCTGAGGCCGGTGACCCCACCACCCACCACGACCACCGAGGCGCCTGTCTTGGAGGCCGCGGTCACAGGTGCATGTCGCCGCCGAGAATCTCAGCGTGGCGCCCTTCGCGCTCGGTGCCGATATCGGCATAGGGCGTCCACTGGGTGGGGATGCCGAACCAGACGTCCCAGCCGGCGCTCATGGCCGCCGCCTCGTCCCAGGCCGCCAGCACCTTGAGGGCCAGCGGCCGCACGGGCGCGCGATACCCGGCCAGAGGGATGGTTTCCACGGCAACCCCGGACGCCACGGCCAGGGTCAAAGCGACCTGCTCGCGGCACCGTCGGGCTTGGCAGACCCCCATGCACGCCCGCGTCAAGCGCTTGATCTGATCCTGGTTGATGGGTCCGTCCCCAGCGAGGCTCCCCAAATCCCGCGCGCCCATCTTGTTGGAGGGCGGCCCCAGATAGGCGGGCTGGCGCACGGCCAAAAGCGCCTCGCGTGTCACCTCTTCGCATTGGCAGACGATTACCGAGCCATCGCCCTGGCCAAGCAGGGCGCGAACCCAGTCGGTCTGATAGGCCAAAGCCTCCGTGGGCATGGGCGCCGGCGCGGGCGGCGAGGCCGAATAGGTCGCCGCCAGCCCCAAGGATTCCAATGCCGCGCGCGCCGCGGCCTGGCCTTGCGCCTGGGCCGCCTCAACACTGAGGCCCAGACCCGCCACGTCCCCGGCCACAAAGACTTCGGCGCGGGACGCGCACACATCCCCTGTGAGAACCGGCACATGGCCGCCCCGCGCGGAGTCCACGGTGAGCTTAGCTCCGAGCACATCCAAAATTTCAATGGCGGGCACAAGGCCAATGGCAAGGCACACTGTGTCGCAGTCGATAACGCGCGCCGCGCCGCCGGCGAGCGGCGTCAGCCAGACACGCTGGACCCCATCGATACCACCCTCCGCGCGCTGAATGACGTGGCCGGTAAGGATTTCCACGCCCGCCCCGGCGACCTGAGCGACCAGATCGGCGGAGCCTTGTGGGACATTCCGCACCTCCACCAGACCCGCGACCTCCAGACCCCGCGCCAGGGCGAGGAGCGCGGTCGACAGGGCCAGATCCCCGGATCCCAGGATCAGAACTCGCCGACCGGCGAAGGCGTCATAGGTGTTGAGAAGGGCGTGCAGACCGTTCGCGCCCATCACCCCCGGCTGGTCCCAGCCCGGAAAGCTCAAGGCCAGGTCGCGCGCGCCGGAGGCGACGATCAAGCGCTCAAAGCCAACCATCCAGGAGCGATCCTCATCGGCAAGACCCACCACGCAGCCCGGAAGCGCGCGAACCCCGTCGCCGTTCACGAAGGCGCCCCAGGCATAGGTTCCCAACGCCACCTCGACCCCCAGATCGAAGGCCTCCTCCAACCCGGGATTGGCGGCGAAAACCTGCTCGATCATGCGCGCCTTGGTCTGTACGGCGCCGGTCATGCGTTGGCCAAAATAGAGGGGCGCGTCATCGGCCATGAGGTTCGCGGAAACCGGGTTCTCGTCCACCAGCAGAACCTGGGCGCCGGCTCGGGCGCAGGCCAGAGCCGCGGCAAGGCCCGCCGGGCCCGCCCCGATCACCACGATCTGCGCAAAGCTTTCCGGCGCCGGGAACTTGCCGTCGATTGCGTGCGGGTCGCGCACGGGATCAGTCATGGCGCCGTTGCCCGCGGAGCCTCACGCCGCCTGGCCCATGGCCGCGGCGGCAAGCTCGGCGCGCGCCGCAGTGCAATACCAATTGGTGAATCTCAGGGCTAGAGCCTCGGCGTCCGGCGAGTAGGGCCCGGGCCGGTAGCCCGCCGCATTGACCCCGCGCTGATTGACCTCCACCAGATCGCGGTCCTGGAGATTTGTCTGGGTCCAGACATGGATCAGACGCTCAAGGTCATAGTCCACGCCCTCGACAGCGTCCTTATGGACCAGCCATTTGGCGATCACCAGGGTCTCACCGGGGCTGATCGGCAGAGCGCTGAACATGAAAAGATAATCACTGAAGGCATGGGAAAAGCTGTGCGGTTCGGTGGACCACCGCAGGGACCCGATATCGCCGCCGCCCATATCGCACATCAGACGCGCTACCGCGGGCCTGCCGTCATCGGTCATGGAGACATAACCTGGATTCAAGGCAAAGCGCATGGCCTGCCACCAATCCCCCTCCACGGGGCCGACGCCCAGACTCAGGCTTGCCATACGGGCGTTGAAATTATCCAAGGTGGGGTCATCGCCGTAGTCAAAATGGCCAGACGCGCCGATGGGAAAACTCGCCGAAAGCTCGGGGTGGGCGCCGGGGCAGTGGTAGCACTCCCGGGCATTATCCATGACCAGCTTCCAATTCGCCTTTTCCAGAAGCGTGCTCTCAAAGGCGACCTTGGCCTCGCTAAGATTGTGGGGCGCCAGCAGGGGGACGAAAGCGTCGCGGAAAGCGCCGATCGGCGGCGCGCTTTCCCCCAGACACACAAACAACACCCCGCCCACCGAGGTCACATGGATCGCGCTCAGCCCATAGGCGCTCTTGTCGAAATCCTCGGGCATGCGCCCCGCATGAACGAGCTCGCCGGTGAGCTCATAGGTCCAGCGATGATAGGGGCAGACCAGCCTCGCCGTCGTGCCGGCGCCATCGGCGCAGATCTGGGACCCGCGGTGGCGGCAGCTATTGTGATAAGCGCGAAGCGCACCAGAACGGTCGCGAACCACCAGAATGGGCCATAGCCCGAGGGTCACCGCCAAATAGCTGCCGGGCCTGGGCAACTCACACTCAAACCCCACCTGCAGCCAGGAGCGCTTGAAGATATGCTCCACGTCGAAATCGAACACGTCAGGATCATTGTAGAGAGCTTGGGGGAGACTGTGCCCGGCTTTGCGCGCCTTCAGAAGCGCGTCCATTTTCGCCAGATCAATCATCGCCTCTCCTCCAGGGCGTGAATATCGCATGCCCCCCTCTGGGATAGACAATCGCATTTCCTGATATCGCTATCGCATTTCACACGCTGATTTCAGCGAGGGCCACGGACCTGCGCCTGCCCAGGGCGATTATGGATTTCTCAGGCGGACTGATATCTATCTCATAGGCTCAAAGCCGATTTGGTGGGCGAAGATGCGCAAAATTTCATGACACCTCGTCGGAGCTGCCTGTGATCAACCGCCGGTGGCTGCCGCTGAACGCCCTCAGGGCCTATGAGGCGGTGGGTCGAAACTTGAGTTTCACTGTGGGCGCCAGGGCCTTGCATGTGTCCCAGAGCGCGCTCAGCCGCCATGTCATTAGCTTGGAAGAGTTGCTGGGCACGCCGCTGCTTGAGCGGCGGACCCATGGGGTGACCTTAACGGAGGCCGGCGCGGCCCTGCTCCCCGCCGTGACAAAGGCGTTTGACCGCATTGAGCAGACCCTCAATCAGATTCAGCAAGGCCGGCGCAGCGCCCGGGTGCTTCGTGTGCACATGCCGCCCTCTTTGCTCCAGCACCTCGCCCTGCCGATCCTGCGCGATTTTCGGCGCGAGTTTCCCGATGTGCGGATCGATATTTCCAGCACCAATGTCACCGGCCTGCCCGCCCATGATCTGGACGTGGCTGTGGTCTATGATCGCCCCACCGTGGATGACCGGGTGACCGACCTCCTATGGTCCGTGCGCGTCACCCCCGTCTGTTCGCCCGAACTGGCGGAGCGCGAAGCGGGGAAATCCCTGGAGGACTTCCTCGCCAGTAACGAGCTTCTTCATGTGAAGTTGGACAATCAGCCACGCGACGTCCTCTGGGCGACTTTCGCACGCCAGTGCGCCTTCACCCTCGATACCGACCGAGGCCTGGCCTTCGATACCGCCATCTCCGCCATCCAATACGCCATGTCGGGAGATGGGATCGTCCTGGCCGATGTGGACATGTTCGCCGCCGACATCGCCGCCGGACGTCTGGTCGCACCTTATGACGCCGTGTTCGAAGAAGGGTACGGCTATTACCTCAAGTTCCACGCCGAAGACCTGGCTGATCCCGTCATCGTCCTTTTCCGCAACTGGATGATCGGCCGTTTCTCCAGCCAAAGCGCCGCCGGGGCCCTTGGCGGCCTGATGGCCAAGGACGATTGAGAGCCGCTCATGGCTAGCGGTTGGCTGATCGGGGTAATGGTGGAAGTGGCGGGCGAGGC
>PLFA01000091.1 GCA_003136615.1 Caulobacteraceae bacterium
TTCTATGGCCCCAAGCTGGAATTTCACCTGCGCGACGCCATCGGCCGCACCTGGCAGTGTGGCACGCTTCAGCTCGACTATGTGCTTCCCGAGCGCCTGGAGGCGAGCTTCGTGGGGGAGGACGGCGGCAAGCACCGCCCGGTCATGCTCCACCGCGCGATTCTGGGCTCCCTGGAGCGGTTTACGGGGGTGCTGATCGAGCACTATGCGGGGGCTTTTCCGCTTTGGCTGGCGCCAGTCCAGGTCGTCGTGGCGACAATTACGTCCGACGCCGACGACTATGCCCTGGGCCTGGCCGCCAAATTCAAGGCGGCGGGCCTGCGGGTGGAAACTGATCTGCGGAACGAGAAGGTCGGCTATAAGGTGCGCGAACATTCGCTCGCCAAGGTTCCCGTGATCGCCGTGGTCGGCCGCCGTGAGGCCGAGGAGGGCAAGGTCGCGATCCGCCGCTTGGGCTCGGATGGGCAGAGCGTGGTGACCATCGCGGAGGCCGTCAACGCCCTGGCGCTGGAGGCGACGCCGCCGGATTTGCGGTAGGGGCGCGGCGCGATAACAATCGCGTGGCATTATCCGGGAGGCTCATTTGACATATCTCGCGCTGACCGTGGCCCTCGCCGCCCTGTTCGCCAGCACGGCCATGGCGCAGAGCCATGTGACGCCGTTTGGCCCTGAGGATTTATTTTCCCTGGAGGCGGCGAGCGATCCGCAGATCAGCCCGGACGGGCGCGAGATCGCCTATGTGCGGGAATCGGAAGATATCATGACCGACAAGGCCCGGTCCGTGATCTGGCTGGTCGACGTTGCCACCGGCGCTCAGCGGCCACTGGACGGGCTCATGGGCGAGAGCGGCCCAGTCTGGTCGCCAGACGGCAAGCGGCTCGCCTATATGGCGCCGGGCCCCGACGGCCGGGGCCAGCTTCATGTGCGATGGATGGAGAGCGGCGAGAGCGCGGTGCTGGCGGTTCTGCCCGAACATGTGGGTGCGCTCGCCTGGTCGCCCGATGGGCGGGAGATCGTCTTTGGCATGCATGTGCCGGCCCCGGCGCCGTCTTTCGGTTCAGCCCCGAAAAAGCCCGAGGGCGCCAAATGGGCCGACCCGCTGGATATCATTACGGGCGTCCATTACCGCCAGGACAACGCGGGCTACCTGAAGCCCGGCTTCACCCACCTGTTTGTCATTTCCGCCGATGGCGGAGCGCCGCGCCAGTTGACCTTTGGCGACTATGACGACCACGGACCGGTGAGTTTCATGCCGGATGGCAAGTCAGTGATTTTCGTGTCGCAACGCGACAAGGGCTGGGAGTTGGATCCGGAGAATGCGCGGATCTTTCAGCTCAGCCTCGCCGACGGAACCCTCACGCCGCTCGCCCATCGTCCGGGTCCGGATCATTCACCGGCGGTCTCCCCCGATGGCCGGGAGGTCGCCTTCATCCGCCACGATGACCACAATCGCGGCTACGAGAATGACCAGCTCTATCTGATGGATCTGGCCACAGGCGCCGTACGGCCCCTCACCGGCGCCTTTGATCGCTCGGTGGAGGATCCCCAGTGGAGCGGTGACGGCAGGTCCCTCTTCGTGAGCTTTGGCGACCATGGCGTGACCAAGGTCGGGCGCGTCAGCCTGGACGGCAAGGTCACCGAACTGGCGTCGGGTCTGGGNNGGCGCCGCGCCGGCTGACCGCCCTGAACGCCGAGCTGCTTAGCAGCCGCGCGGTCGCGGAGGCCCAGCCGCTCACGGTCCCCTCAAGCTATGACAAGCGCCCCATTGACGCCTGGATCCTGCACCCGCCGGGCTTTGATCCGACGCGGAAATATCCCCTGATCCTGGAGATCCACGGCGGTCCTTTCTCCGCCTATGGGCCGAACTTCGCCTCGCAACTGCAGCTCTATGCGGCGGCCGGCTATGTGGTGGTCTATGCCAATCCCCGGGGCTCGACCTCCTATGGCGATGAGTTCGCCAATCTGATTAACGATAATTATCCGAGCCAGGATTATGACGACCTGATGAGCGTCGTGGACGCCGCCATTGCCAAGGGCGGGGTCGATGCGGATGACCTTTTCGTGGTCGGGGGATCGGGGGGCGGCCTGCTGACCTCTTGGATCGTCGGCAAGACCCACCGCTTCAAGGCGGCCGTGGCGCAGAAGCCGGTGATCAACTGGACGAGCGAAGTTCTGACCGTGGACGGTTACACCTTCATGGCGCGCTACTGGTTTGGCAAGATGCCCTGGGAGGATCCTGAAGGTTACTGGCGCCGGTCGCCCCTCTCCCTGGTGGGAAATGTCACCACGCCCACCATGCTCATGGTGGGGACGGAGGACCACCGGACGCCGCCTAGCGAGGCTGAGCAGTTCTTTGACGCCCTGCAGCTTCGCGGCGTCCCCACGGCCCTGGTGCGCGTCCCCGGCGCCTCCCACGAGGCCCTGGCCGAGCGCCCCTCACAGGAAGCGGCGGAGGCCAGCGCCATCCTGGCCTGGTTTGGGCGTTATCGGACGGATGGGAAGTAGGTCGCCGGCTTTCACCACAAAGCACACGAAGGGCACGAAGGATTCACGAAGGGCGCGCGGAGGCTTCAAAGCTCGCGCCTAGTCCCGACGATTTCAATCGGGCCTTCGGCCCATAAGCTCGGCGCGAAGCGCCAATCTATTGATGAGGCGTCGGATGTTGTCTTCAGCCCCTTTGTGAAGCCTTGGTGGGCTTCGTGAGCTTCGTGGTTAAACCTTCAACTCACGCCTCCGCAGACGTCTCCGGCAGACGCACGACCACCACCTCGCCGGCGGCGATGCGGACTTCGGGGACGGCCTCGCGGGTGAAGGGGGACCACCAACTGGGGGAGCCGTCGCCGGGCTGGATTTCCAGGAGGTCGCCGGCGCCGAAATTGTTCACGGCCCTGATGCGCCCAAGGGCCGCGCCCTCGGGTGAGACGGCGGCGAGGCCGATGAGATCGGCGAGGTAATATTCGTCCTCATCGGGCTCGGGCAGGATGGCGCGATCCACGTAGAGCCGCAGGCCGCGCAGGGCCTGGGCCTCCTCGCGGGTTTCCACTTCGGCCGCCCTGGCGATGACGCCATCCTTCACCACGCGCCCGGCGCTCAGAGTCAGACCCAGGCTCCCATCCTCGCGGCGCAGAGTCCCGTAGCGCAGCAGGGCGCCGGGGTCCTCTGTAAAGGCCGTAAGACGGATCTCGCCCCGCACCCCGAAGGCCCCGTCCGCCTTGGCCACCATGATCAAGCGCGGCGCGGTCACTTTGCGCCGTCCGGTTGTCAGACTTACGCCTCGGCGGGTTCGGCGGGTTCGGCGGGTTCGGCGGCGTCGTCGGCCACGGGGGCGGACTCCCCAGCATCGGCTGGTTCAGCCGCTTCGGTGGTTTCGGCTTCAGCAACGGCCTCTACAGGCTCCGGCGACTCGGCCTCGGCGACGACTTCAGGCGTTTCCTCCGCGACAACCTCAGGCTCGGGCTCGGGCGCGGCTTCCACTTCGGGTTCCGGCTCGGGCGGGCGCGCGGCGGCTTCGGCCAGGGCGGCGGCCGCGGCCGCTTCGCGCTCGGCGCGCTCGGTCGCGCGCTCTTTGGCCTTGGCGTGGGGTTCGCCCTTCTTGNNTCGGTGGGCTGCGCGCCCTTGGCGAGCCAGGCGGTGATCTTCTCACCATTGAGGGTCACGCGCTTTTCGTTGTCGCGTTTCAGGAGCGGATCATAGGTGCCCACCTTTTCGATGAAGCGGCCATCGCGGGGCGAATGGCTGTCGGCGACGACGATGGAGTAGTAGGGGCGCTTCTTGGCGCCGNNCGGGCGAGACGAATCTTGAGCATGTTTAGTCTTTCTGACGTGCTGGGGTTGGAAGGGGGCGCCTAGAGGATCAGCGCTTGAAGGGGTTGAAGCCGGGGGGCGGGCCGCCCCCAAGTCCGGGAAGCCGCGGGGCGCCTGGGCCACCGAGACCGGGAAGAACGGGCGGGTTGGAGGGCAAGCCACCGGGGGCGGCGGGTGGCCTTGGTCCGGCGCCCATGGCCTTGAAGGCCTCCGCGCCGCCGCCCAGGCCCATCATGCCAGCCATGCGGGCGAAGCCCTTGCCGCCGTCCCGGGCCATCATCTTGAAGGCGTCCTGCATCTGGCGATGTTGCTTGAGGAGACGGTTGACCTCGGCGACCTCGACTCCCGCTCCGGCGGCGATGCGCCGCTTGCGGGAGGCCGCCAGAAGATCCGGCTTCTTGCGTTCGATCTTGGTCATGGAGCCGATGATGGCGCGCTGTCGGCGGATGATTTTGTCGTTTACCCCGGATTCGGCCATCTGCTTTTTCATCTGACGCACGCCCGGCATCATGCCCATCAGGCCTTCCATGCCCCCCATCTTCTCCATCTGGGAGAGCTGGTCTGCGAGGTCATTCAGATCGAACTTCCCCTTGGCCAGGCGCCCCGCCATGGCGGCGGCCTTGGCCTCGTCCAGGTCGGCGGCGGCGCGCTCCACCAGGGCGACGACGTCTCCTTGCCCCAGGATCCGGCCGGCCACGCGGCGGGCGTCGAAGACATCCAGGGCGTCGATCCGCTCGCCCGTGCCCAGAAACTTGATGGGCAGGCCGGTGACCGCGCGCATGGAAAGCGCCGCGCCGCCCCGAGCGTCGCCGTCGGCGCGTGTTAGGATCAGGCCGGTCAGGGGCAGACGTTCGTGGAAGGCCTTGGCCGTACGGACCGCATCCTGGCCGGTGAGGCTGTCGGCCACCAGCAGGGTCTCCGCGGGGCTGGCGATGCGAGCTATCTCCGCCGCTTCGCTCATCATGGCCTCGTCCAGGGTGGTGCGCCCGGCGGTGTCGAGGATCACCACGTCAAAACCGCCGAGCCTCGCGGCGGAGAGGGCCCGGCGGGCGATATCGGGAGGGGCCTGGCCGGCGACGATGGGCAGGGACTCGACGCCCGCCTCCTTGGCGAGGACGGCAAGCTGTTCCATGGCCGCGGGTCGGCGCACGTCGAGTGAAGCGAGGATCACCTTCTTCCGCTCGAGTCTGAGGAGCCGAAGCGCGATCTTGGCCGACATGGTGGTTTTGCCCGAGCCCTGCAGGCCCGCCATCATGATCACCGTGGGGGGATTGAGGGCCAAGCGCAGGGGCTCGGGGATCTCGCCGCCCAGCATCTCCACCAGGCCGTCATAGACGATCTTGACCACCTGATCGGCCGGCTTGACCGCGCGGATCACCGCCTCGCCCGCCGCGGCGACCTTGGCCTTCTCGATGAAGTCCCGCACCACCGGCAGGGCGACGTCGGCCTCGAGCAGGGCCACGCGCACCTCGCGCATGGCCTCGTCGATATCCTTCTCGGACAGCACGCCGCGCCCCGAGAGGCGATCAAAGACGCCGCCTAGCCGCTCGCTCAGTCCTTCGAACATAGACACCTTTCAACACTCAAACGCGAAACGCCCCCGTGCGCGATCACGCGGACGGGGGTCCCCTCCGCCCTCGTCCCTCATGCGAAGAGGGGGTCGTGACGTCGGAGGCGCTGAACTGATCAAACGCCGGAGGCGGTTCCTATGCGCGCGAAGAGGTCATTTGGTCAAGGTGAGCGGATCATTCGCCGCAGGACGCAAAGCGTCCAAAGCGGCTGCTCGCGCGTATTGCATCTATGGAACGTCGCGCCTTGCAGATTCTGATCGCCATCGCCGCCCTCGTGCCCGTCCTTGGCGGCGGGGTGGGGGTGGCCCATGGCGCTCTCGCCTTCGGCGCGTGGCCGGGCGCCGGCGCAGATAGTCAGGACCGCTATCTTTCTGGACTTCTTATGGCCATTGGCCTCGCCTTCTGGTGGTGCGTGCCGAAAATCGAGAAGCGCGGTCCGACCATGAGGCTGATGACGTTTCTGGTGGTCGTGGGCGGTCTCTCGCGGCTGGCGGGCGTCGTCATCACCGGGGACGCGGGCAAGCTCGGCTGGACGCTCGGCATGGAGTTGTTCGTCGCTCCGGCCCTGTGCCTCTGGCAAGCCAGGGTTTCGGCCCTAGCTTCCCATCGACCTCCTCAAGGCTCCAGCTCCCCGCCCCGCCCGTCGCGGGCGGCCTGGAGCTGATGCAGCAGCAGCCCTCCGGCTAGAACGGGCGCGAGCGAGCCCAGGATCACCGCAAGGCGCATGGCGGGCTGCTGCGCGGGGGTGAAGGCCAGGGCGGAGAGGAAAAAGCTTAAGGTGAAGCCCGCGCCGCACAGCAGGGCGACGCCGAAAAGTTCCGGCCAGCTTGCCCCAAGCGGCTTGCGCCCGAGGCGTGTCGCCACCGTCAGAAGTGTGAACCCGAAGACGCCGAGCGGCTTGCCGAGCGCCAGGCCCAGAGCCACGCCGAGGGCTGTCGGCGCCAGCAAGGCGCCAGGCGGCAGAGCCGCCAAGGACACCCCAGCCGAGACAAAGGCGAAGAGGGGCAGAATGGCATAGGCGACATAGGGGTGCAGGGCGTCCTGGAAGGCTTTGATGACGCTCTCCTGTTCTGGCCGCCGCCAACCGACGGGCACGGTCAGGGCGCAGGCGAACCCGGCCACCGAGGTGGAAATTCCAGACCGAAGCGTGAAACCCCAGATCAGCAGAAATCCCACGGCGAAGAGGGTTCTCGGGGCCTTCTGCCAACGAGAGAGAAGCAGCAGGGCGAGCAGAATAAACAGCGCCGCCGCGGCGGCGGTGAAGTGAATCTTTCCGGAAAACAGGACGCCGATCAGCACCACCGCGCCCAGATCATCCGCCACCGCCAGGGTGAGCAGGAACAGGCGCAGGGATTGGGGCAGACGCCGGGCGAAGACCGCCAGGGCGGCCAGAGCGAAGGCCACATCGGTGGGCGTGGGGATGGGCCAGCCTCGAGGCGCGCCCCCCGCGCCGCGATTGATCGCCAGATAAACCAGGGCCGGTCCCGCCATGCCTCCAATCGCCGCCATGATCGGCACGGCGAGGCGCCGGGGGCTGGAGAACTCGCCGCGCAGGACCTCGAATTTCACCTCCAGACCGACCACAAGGAAAAAGACCGGCATCAGCCCGTCTCGCACCCACCCCTCCAGGCTGAGTGTCTGGGCGAAGGCGCCGAAACGGAGGGGGATGAGGGTCCCCGTGAGATTGAAATAGGCCGCTGAGAAGGGCGAATTGGCGAGACTCAGGGCCGCCAGAGCGGCCAGGGCCAACACCGCGCCGGCGCCGGATTCGGTCCTCAGGAAAGCAAGGGTCGGCGGCTTGGCCATGCCTCAAGCCGCTAACATGTCCAGGGACGGGTGGAGAAGGGGCCGGGTTCCAAGCTTGCCCGGCGCCCCGGGTTGGCTTCATGAAAGACCATGCCCACAACCGCCGCCTATCGCCCGGACCCCCTGTTCGAGGCCCTGGGGCCCGAGTTCGCCGACCCGGTATCTCCCGCGGCGTTCCCTCAGGCCCTGATCCGCTACCGCAATGAGCGCGCGGCGGCGACGGTGGGCCTGGACGGGCTGACCGATGTGGAATGGGTCGCTCAATTTGCGAGGTTCGAACCCCTGGAGGACAATCAGGCCCAGCCCCTGGCCATGCGCTATCACGGCCACCAGTTCCGCAGCTACAACCCTGACCTGGGGGATGGTCGGGGCTTCCTGTTCGCCCAGCTTCGCGAGGTGGGATCGGGCCGGCTGCTGGATCTGGGAACCAAGGGTTCGGGCCGCACGCCCTGGTCGCGGGGCGGCGATGGCCGGCTGACGCTCAAAGGTGGCATGCGCGAGGTCTTGGCCACCGCCATGCTGGAGGCTCTAGGGGTTCCGACCTCGCGCTCGTTTTCCCTCGTCGAGACGGGCGAGGCCCTGGAGCGCAATGATGAGCCGAGCCCCACGCGCGCGGCGGTGCTGACGCGCCTCTCCCACAGCCACATCCGCTTTGGCACGTTCCAGCGGCTGGCGGCCTTGGAGCGGCCCGACCTGATCGAGACGCTGATCGGCCATGTAATCGCTGTCTATCAGCCCTGGGCCGCCGAGGCTGAGACTCCCGCCGTGGGGCTGTTGCAAAGCGTCGTCCAGCTTTCCGCCCGACTGACCGCCCGGTGGATGGCCGCGGGCTTTGTCCATGGAGTGCTCAATACCGATAATATGAACATCAATGGGGAGAGCTTCGACTATGGCCCCTACCGTTTTTTGCCGCGCAATGATCCCAATTTCGTCGCCGCCTATTTCGACCATTCAGGCCTCTATAGCTTCGGTCGCCAGCCGGAGGCCGTGTTCTGGAACCTGCGACAGTTGGCCGGGGCCTTGTCCAGCGTCTGCGACACCGAGCCGCTGGCCGACGCCCTGAACGGTTTTGGGCCAGCCTATCGCCGGGAATTGGCCGGCGCCATGACCACGCGGCTTGGCCTCAAGCCCGCCTCTGAAGAGGCGGACATTGAGCTGGCCAACGCCGCCTTTCGCGCGCTCGCGGAGGGCGGGGCCGAAGGGGCGGACGCTTTGCGATGGGAGCCCTTCTTCTTCGACTGGTTCGGGGGATTGGAGTCTGAAGGGCGCGCCATGTCGGGACCCCGGGCGGCTCTGTATGGCGGCGAGGCCTTCGTCGCCCTCCGCGCACTTCTGGCCAGCCGGGCGCCTGACCGGCCGGTGCGCCTGTCCCAACCCTATTTCGCGATGCTCGATCCCGAAGAGCTGCTTTACGACGAGATCGAGGAGATCTGGTCCGCCATCGCCGCACGGGATGATTGGGCGCCCTTCACGGCCAAGCTGGCACGCATCGAAACCGCCCGCGCGGCTTGGGGTCTATCTGTTCAGTGAGCCAGCTCTTCCCGGTAGGCTAGGAGTTCGCGCTGATGGATCTCATTGGGCTTGGGGAAGGCAAGGTCCAGGCTCTCCATGGCGTCCAGGATGATTTGGGAGACGATAAGCCGGGCGCTCTCCTTGTCGTCAGCGGGGACGATGTGCCACGGCGCGTCGCGGGAGGAGGCCTCAGAAAGACAGTCCTCATAGGCTCTCTGGTAGAGGTCCCAATAGCGGCGTTCGGCGATATCGGAGGGGCTCAGCTTCCAGGTCTTCTGGGGCTCGTCGATGCGGGCGAGGAGGCGCTGGCGCTGCTCTTCCTTGGACAGATGCAGGAAAATCTTCACGATCCGGGTGCCGTTGCGAGTCAGGTGCGCCTCGAAATCCAGGATCGAGCGATACCTTTGGCGCCAAAAACGCTTGCGCGCGGCGGTCTTGGCCGACTCCCCCTCAGGCAGCAGATCCTGGGGATGCACCCGCACAACAAGCGTCTCCTCGTAATAGGAGCGGTTGAAGATGCCGATCACGCCCCGGGCGGGCAGGGCGGATGAAGCGCGCCAGAGAAAATCATGCAGCTGTTCGACCTCGGTGGGCGGCTTGAAGCTGGTGACGTCGCAGCCCTCGGGATCGATCCCAGCCATGACGTGACGGATGACCCCGTCCTTGCCCGCCGTGTCCATGCCCTGGAGGATAATGAGGAGCGCATATTGGCGGGAGGCGTAGAGCTTCTCCTGAAGCGCGCTCAAGGCGGCGGCGTGCTGGGCGATCAAGGCGCTAGCCTCGGACTTGCTCTTGCAAGGCGGATCAATGCGCGTGGGCCACGCGTTCAGATCCACGGGATCGCCGGGCTTGGGGCGGAAATGCTTGGGCTTGATCTTGCTCACATCGTCTCCCGCGCGGCGATCGCCCGCGCGATGGCGCGAGCCCCATCATCCTCCAACGCGCCAAGACCCTGAATGACGCCAAGCCTGTTTTCGGTCGGGTGGTTCTGGCTGAGCTTCCAGACCCCTTCGAGCGATGTCGCGACGAGGCGCACGCCGACAATCCCGCGCGAGAGGGCGTCCACGAAGCCCGGCGGCGGGTCGGCGGGAGACCAGGGATCTGCAAAGGCCGCCTCCTGCTGGGCCGAAATGGCGTCCAGGTGCCCGCGCAGCCACGCCGGATCCTCCAGGACCTCCAGGCGGCCCCGGGCCTGCACGCTGATATAGTCCCAGGTGGGCACGGCCTTCCCATCGCGGGCCTTGGAGGGATACCAGCCCGGTCGCACATAGGCGTCGGGCCCCTGAAAAAGCACCAGGGCTGGGGCGGAGGCGTTTTGAAGTTGCGGATTGGCCCTGGCCAGGTGAGCTTCCAAGGTCACGCCCTCCGGGCCCTCGCGCAGAACAAAGGGCGCGCCGATGGCGACCGGTCCTTGCGGCCCCGCTGTGATCAGGTGTCCAAAGACCGTGCGGCGGATGAAATCGATGAGAACGTCCTGGCGGGTCTCGCGGAAAGCCGTCGGCGGATAGGCGTGGGCGGTCTGATCATGCGAGCCTGTCATGGCAAAGGTCTCCGTGGCGCGCTCGAGACCGGCCCAGTGGCCCGCTCGCCGCGCTTGACACCGCCATCTACAGCGCGAACCCTTGGATTGAAAATCAGGGCGGCCTGGAGAGATCATGATCGTTGAGCTTCGTATGTTGGTCTATTCGGCCGCGCTTCTATTTGTTCTGGTGTTCATACAGGCCCAGGCCGGGATTTCGGCCCAGGGCCTTTCGGAGATGGCGGGAAATCGCGACGGCATGGCGCCACCCACAGGGTTCGCGGGGCGCGCGCGCCGGACGGTGGACAATCATATCGAGGGAATGGCGATTTTCGCCCCCCTGCTTATCGCCGCGGTCCTAGGCCATCGCATCAACCATTGGACCGCCATCGGATCGCAATTCTATTTCTATGGGCGTCTGATCCACGCCCCGGTCTATCTGCTCGGTCTGCCTTGGATTCGCAGCCTCGCCTATATGGTCTGCGTGGCGGGGATGGCCTTCATTTTTCTCTCGGACGTGGGGGTTCTCTGAGGGAGACACCGCGGAAGGGTTAGTCTCCGACCATACCGCCCACGCCAGGGGTCTGGGGATGCTTGGGAGCAACCTCCTTTTCCACCGCATCTATCTTGGCCCCAAGATCCTCGGTCTTCTTCTTTTCGCGGGCCAAGGCCTCGGCGAGTGTCTCGTGCTCAGGCGTAGGTGAAGGCTCGTCGCTCATGCCGCGCTCCCATTAAGTGATGCCCTCCTTGTAAGGAGTGACGGTCGCCCGCGGTTCCTCTAGAGGTATGTTCAAGCGGCTGGATGGAAGCGGAGCGAATTTTGGCGTCGGGCTGGATCGATAATGGACCCGTCTCCCTGCCCCCTCGCGCCCTGGCCTATGGTGTGGGAGCGGCGCTTTTCCCGATCGCCGCGGCGGGCGCAGGCCTTGGCTGGCGGGCCGCCTCCCGGCCGCCATCGGGACCAGCTGATCCCAACGCCGCGGCGGCCGCAGACGCCAATACCCTAATGGCCAGGCCCCTCGTCGACATCACCCCGCCAGCCGCGGCCCGCGTGGCGGCGGACGACAAATCCGACAGCAGCGACACCGATTCGGCCAAGGCCGCCGACCTCGCCGCCCAGACCGCCAAGGCCCAGGCGCTTCAGGCCAAACCCACCGGCGCGCCGGGCGATATCGACAGCATCATGACATCGGCCTCGGAAAGACCTACGGCGCCCGCCAAGAAGGGGCCGGACGAAGCCCCGCCGCCCACGCCGGTAAAGAGCGACGTTCCCTTCTAGACTCTAATTCGCCGCCGATTCAGCCAGGATTTCGGCCAGATGGTCCTTCCACNNTGGGTCAGGGGGGAGATGGGCAGCAGGATGAAGCGACCGTGGGCGATGCGCGGGGCCAGGCGCTCGGCGATCCCCAGCTCCGGGGGGTTGATGAAATCATCGGCGGAATTGATCCACATGACCGGCGCGGTGATCGTCGCCAGACCGGGCTCCGGGTCATAATCCCGCGAGGCGTCGACCTGATAAATCAGATCATTGGCGTCCAGGACTTCGCGGGCCTGGGCGGCGGGGCCGGCCAGATAGGCCGTGACGGCCTGGGGCGTCGGCAAGGCCTTTTGCATCTGCTGGGGCGCGCTGCCGGCGATGGTCAATAGATCCTCCGCCGCGCGCAGGCCTTCCTCAGGCTCCGCCATATAATCCCCGCTCCGCCAGGCGGGATCGGCCTTGATGGCCTCGATAAGCATGACTCTCCAGAGCCGGTTGCGCCCGACGATAGCGGTGGGGAGGCAGGCCATGGGCATCAGGGCGCGCGCCGCATCCGGCCAGGTCTCGCCCCACAGGAAAGCGTGCATACAGCCCATGGAAGTTCCAACGAGGAGGCGCAGGCTCTTGACGCCCAGACCCTCCGTCACCAGGGCGTGCTCCGCCTCCACCATGTCGGCATAGTCATAGCGGGGAAAATGAGCGCGCAGGCCGTTGCTGGGCTTGGACGATGCGCCATGACCGATGTCATCGGGCAGGATGATGAAAAACTTCGTCGCGTCCAGGAGCTGACCGGGGCCAAACAGCTCATCGGCGAATTGCGGCCGAAGGAACTGGGCGCCCGACCCGCCCGTCCCGTGCAGAATGAGCACGGCGTTGACGATCTCGCCCGAGGCGTTCCGGGTCGGCGTTCCGAGGGTCATGTAGTGAACCCTGAGCTCCGGCAGGGTCTCGCCGGAGCGGAAGTGAAAGTCGCGAATGGTGAAATCGGCTGGGCTTGGCGCGGGATAGGCGCGGGCTCCAGGCGATGCGCCCGAGGCGAGGGCGACGAAGGCGACCGCGCAGAGGCCCGCGAGCAAGAAAGACGTGATCCGGCTCACCCTCACGCTTCCAGTTCGATGTCCCAGTAGAGATAGTCCAGCCAGCTTTCATGAAGGTGGTTGGGCGGGAAGCGGCGACCGTGATCCTGAAGCTCGTACATGGTGGGCCGGCGAGGGGGGCGGCGGGGTTGCATGCCGGCCTCCTTTGGCGTGCGGCCGCCCTTGGCCAGATTGCAGGGCGCGCAGGCGGTGACGATGTTCTCCCAGCTGGTGCGGCCGCCGCGGGAGCGGGGTGTCACGTGATCGAAGGTCAGGTCTTCGGCGCGCCCGCAATACTGGCAGGCGAAAGCGTCACGGAGGAAGAGATTGAACCGTGTAAAGGCCGGGGGTCGATCCTGTGTCACATAGCTCTTCAGGGAGACAACGCTCGGCAGGCGCATCTCAAAGCTCGGGGAATGGATCAGGGTTTCGTAGGTGGAGACAACATCCACCCGATCAAGGAAGACAGCTTTTATCGTCTCCTGCCACGGCCAGAGAGACAGGGGGTAATAGGAGAGCGGCCTGAAATCGGCGTTCAACACCAGGGCCGGCATACCGGACGGCGGACGATTAAGCACCTGCATCGCGACCTCCGAATCGGGGCCGGCGAAGGTCGATAAAATGGGGCGGAGGTGAACTGAAGGCCCGTCTCCTTCCAACTCATGCATTGACGTCGAATCGCAGTCTAGCGCGAGAAACGCCCCAGACCATAGGGGTGCTTTGGCGACATCTCCATGACAGATAGGCGCCGAAATTCCGACAGAGAGACATGAGACGATTGGGGCGCGCGGTTCGCGGGGGACAGCGCTATGCCCCCCGCGACCAGCGGATAGGTTAAGGTTTTAGGCGCCGACAAGGGCGACCGCGCCGGCCACCAAGCCGCTGAGAGCCATAAGAAACGCGGCCGCATAGCGGTCGAAGAAGCCTTCAATGACGCTGTTAAACTTGGACATGACGAAATACCTTTTTAGAGTTTGACCTGCCCCCCAGGGGGAAAGGATGTCCGATCTGGACGATGCTTAGATAGCACGTATCTAAGCGGTGTCAAGATCATCTTTACGTCGTTCGGATAAAAACCTAAGGTGCATATATGACCCAATCCGCCGTCAGTTTTCAGAGAGTTGTTCCGCCAAGCGCAGACGGTGGCCGGAAGGCTGCCTTGCCCATCGATGAGCGCCCCTACCATCACGGCGACCTCTCGCGGGCCCTGGTCGCCGCGGGCCGCCGGATTCTTGAAGCGGAGGGGCCCGACGCTCTGTCCTTACGGGCCGTGGCGCGGGAAGCCGGGGTCAGTCCGGCCGCCCCCTACCACCACTTCAAGGATAAGGGCGAACTGCTGGCCGCCGTGGCCGCCGAGGGCTGGGATGAGCTGGGCGCGGCGATCGCCAAGGCCCGGGCGGGAGCGCCTGATCCGGCCGCCGCGATCACCGAAATTGGCGTCGCCTATGTGGTGTTCGCGCGGCGCAACCCGGCCCTCTACAGAATTATGTACCGCTCCGCCTGCGATAAGGAGACCATGCCCGATCACGCCAAGGCGGAGGATAGCGGCTGGGGCCATGTGGCCGAGACCCTGGTGGCGGGAGGCATGGATCCCGCCGATGTGCAGGAAATGCTGCTCACCCAAATCGCCGCCTGGTGCACGGCCCATGGCGTGGCCGAAATGGCGGGATTCAAAGAGTTCGAACCTGTGAAGGAAGCCCTCGGCGGCGAAGAGGCTTTTGTTCGCGCGGTCCTTCGCCATGTGGGGATCATGTCGGGGCGCCGTAACGCCAACTAACGCCGCCGTGGAAGATCGGCTGGTCACGCGCTTCGCCCCCTCGCCCACGGGTTATCTTCATCGCGGGCACGCCTTTTCGGCACTGACCGCCCATGATCAGGCCCAGCGACGTGGCGGCCGTTTTCTGGTGCGCATCGAGGACATCGACGCCACCCGCTGCCAGCCGCGTTTTGACGCGGCGATACTTGAGGACCTGGCCTGGCTGGGCCTGGACTGGGAGCGCCCGGTCCGCCGACAATCGGAACACCTGGGTGACTATCAGGACGCCCTAGCGAGGCTCCGCGACATGGGCCTCCTCTATCGCTGCTTCCGCACCCGGGCGGAGACGCTCGCCGGCATCGGCGCCGCGCCCCATGTCTCGCAAAGGGCCGACAGTCCTGGACCGCCGCCGCCAGATATAGAAGCGGAGCGGCTTGCCGCCGGAGAGCCTTTCGCTTGGCGTCTGTCCCTCTCCACGGCGCGGCGGCGCCTGGGTGATTTTGCGAGCCTGGAATTTGACGAGCGCGGATCAGGCCCCGCCGGCGAGACGGGCTGGATCGCCGCTGACCCTGCGGCGGCCGGCGACATCATCGTGGCGCGCAAGGATCTGGGGGTGAGCTATCACCTGGCCGTGGTGGTGGACGACGCCCTGCAGGGGGTCACAGAGGTGACACGGGGCGAGGATCTCTTCGCCGCCACGGCTGTTCAGCGCCTGCTCCAGGTGCTGCTAGGTCTCCCAGCCCCCGCTTATCGCCATCACCGCCTGATCCTGCGGCCAGACGGCAAGCGCTTCGCCAAGCGGGATACGGCCGAGACCCTGCGTGATCTGCGGGGGCGGGGGGTCACGGCGGATGAGCTTCGCGAGGAGCTTGGCATTGGCGGGTGACCACACTATTGGGTTTTCTGGCGCTCCCAGCGCCGCTAAACTTAAGGCCATGAGCGTACCTAAAGACTGGCGAGACCACGGGGTCAGGGTCATTCCCGCGGACCATCTTGATCCCAACACCGCCCAGACGCCGGGCATGAACCGGGCGGCCGCGATCAATTTCGCCAGGGTCGGCGCGGAGAAGCTTTGGGCGGGAACGGTCCATATCCATCCCGACGCCAAGACAGGCGCCCATCACCACGGCCCCGTCGAAAGCGTGATCTATGTGGTCAA
>PLFA01000021.1 GCA_003136615.1 Caulobacteraceae bacterium
GGCCATGGCGGCAGCGGCTGGTCGCTATCCTGGGGCTCGGGGACCCTGGCTGTGGAAATGGCCATGGCGGACAGTCCGACAGAGGTGGCCGTTCTGGGCTGTGGCGCTCTGGGACTCACCGCCGCCACCCTGGCGCAGAGGGCCGGCGCCAAGGTCACCATCTATGCCAAGGATCTGCTCCCCCAGACCCGCTCCTCCCGCGCCACGGGAAGCTGGACGCCGGATTCGCGCATTGCCCTGACCAGCGTCGCCGGTCCGATGTTCGGCGACAGATGGGAGCGGATGGCCCGCATATCCTTCAAGACCTACCGCCAGTATCTGGGCCTGCCTGGAACGCCGGTGGAATGGCGGGATAGCTACTTCATCTCCGATGACCCGTCGGGAAACCCCGAGCCGGAGCCTCCCGGCGCGCTCGATTTCGCCCATTACAGCGACCGAATCGCTGATATCGTTCCCCAGAGCGCGCGGCTGAGCGCGGCCGAATCGCCCTTTACCGCCCCCTATGTCCGGCGGGGCGGCCAGATGCAGTTTAATGTCGCCGACTATGGCCACACCCTGCTTACCGACTTCCTCCTTGCCGGCGGCAAGATCGAGCGCCGCGAGTTCCACGCCCCCGCCGAGCTCCCGACCCTAAAGGAAAAAGTGGTGATCAATTGCCCCGGCTATGCCGCGCGGGCTCTCTGGAAGGACGAGTCCATCACACCCGTTCGCGGCCAGATCGGCTGGCTGGTCCCGCAACCCGAGCTTGATTACGGCGCCATCTATAAGGGGATCATCATGCTCTCACGCCGCGATGGGATCGTCATGCAGTCCTTCGAAGGCGGCGATATGCGCGGTTTTGGCGATGATCACGAAGTCCCCGACCATGCCGAGGCCGACCACGCGGTGTCGGTGATGGCGCTGATGTATAAGCGTTACTGGCGGGAGTAGTCGCTACCCGCTCATCGCCACGGCCATCCGCACGGCTTCGATGAGGCTCGCCGGATCCGCCACGCCCTTCCCCGCGATATCAAATGCCGTGCCATGGTCGACGCTGGTGCGGATGAAGGGAAGGCCCACCGTGATATTCACGCCCTTGTCCACGCCCAGATACTTCACCGGGATCAGGCCCTGGTCATGATACTGCGCCACCACGATGTCGAACTCGCCCCGTCTGGCGCGCATGAAGATGGTGTCGCCGGGCCAGGGGCCGGAGGCGTCGATCCCCTCCCGCCCGGCCGTCGCGATGGCCGGGGCGATGATCTCCGCCTCCTCACGACCAAAGAGGCCGTTTTCGCCCGCATGGGGGTTCAAGCCCGCCACAGCCACCCGTGGGGCGGTGACGCCAAATGCGCGGCAGGCCTGATCGGCCAGACGAATGGCGCGCAGTTCGGAGACGGGCGTCACGGCCGCGATGGCGTCGCAGAGAGACAAGTGGATCGAGACCAGCAGGACTCGCAGCTCGTCATTCGCCAGCATCATGGCGAAGTCCGCCACGCCGCATCGGTCAGCCAGAATTTCGGTGTGGCCAGGATAACCGATGCCCGCCAGGCACAGGGCCTCCTTGGAGATCGGCGCCGTCACCAGGGCGCGGACCTCGCCGGCCAGGGCCAGATCGATGCCGCGCTGGATGTAGGCGAAGGCCGCCGCCCCGGCCCGGGCGTCGATCCTTCCGGGCGTCAGATCAGCGGGGAGGGAATCGCCCGCCTGAAGCACCTTCACCGCACCTAAGTCCGCGCCGACCTCAGACAAGGCGCGCGCCATGACGCGCTGATCGCCGATCACCAGCAGCGGAACGTCCGGCCGGTTCGGACCCGCCGCCAGCTTGGCGATAATCTCCGGCCCAATTCCGGCAGGATCGCCCATGGTGATGGCAAGGGGTTTTGTCACCGAAATACTCCGCTGCGGAACATTACCAAGATTTCACCCAGAGCCCCGCATCTGTTCGCTCATCGCCCGGCCTCTAACCTCATAAGAGCGCTGCGAAACGTCTGGCGCGCCTAAGGAGAAGAGATATGCATCAGATTTTTTCAGACATCACCGGCGTCATGGTCACGGCGATATTCTGGGGCTTCGTGGCCGCGGTCGTGCTCGTTCCGCTGTATCTGCGTTACCGTGATCGCGGACGCCTCCATGAAACCCTGCGTCTTGCTTATGAAAAGGGTCAGCCGGTGCCGCCGGAACTGATCGAGGCCCTTAAGTCGGGGATTACCCCGGTCAGGCCCTGGACGCCCGAAAGCGATCTGCGGCGCGCTATTGTGCTCATCGGCGTGGGGCTCGGTCTGGCGGGCCTGGGCTATGGCTTGTGGTATGGCCTGATGAGCGTCGGCAACGTCCCCGCCTATGTCACAGGTGGATGCGTCGCGGGGGTGGGGGCGATCCCGGGTCTGATCGGGCTTGGCTATCTTGTCCTCTGGGCCACGCGTCGCAATTCCGTTGGTCCTCAAGCGTAAGGAGGGTCGAAGGGGGACCTAGAGCCATGGCCCAATTGGCCGCCCGCGCCTCGGCGCATGACATGGACCTGGTCGCCCAATCGGTGGGGGGTAATCGGGACGCCTTCGGTGAATTGGTCCGCCGCCACGGGTCGGGGGTCCGGGCCCTCCTGAGGCGAATGGGCGCCGATGCCGCCACGGCGGACGATCTGGCCCAGGACGCTTTCCTCGCGGCGTTCGAACAGGTCGCCGAATTCCGCGGGGAGGGGACTTTTGCCGGCTGGGTCAAGCGTATCGCCGCCCGGCTTTATATAAGGCGCTGGCGGCGGGAGGCCCGTATGCCCTTGGGGCCCGAGGCGCCCGATGAGGATATGGGCGTGGGACGTGGTGAATCGGGGGCCAATGCGCGGATCGACCTGGATGAGGCGCTAAAGGGTCTCTCGCCGGTGGAACGATTGTGCGTCAGCCTCTGTTACGGGGCCGGACTTTCGCACGCGGAGGCTGCGGCGGCCTTGAATGCGCCGCTGGGAACGGTCAAATCACATGTCAAACGTGGTCTGGATAAGCTCAAAGGCGCTCTCGTCGCCGAACCCTCCCTCTCCACACAGGAGCGCGCTTATAATGGCTGACAGGAACTTTGAGGCGCGGCTCGAAAGCGCTTTCGCAGAGACTCCCGCCTATGCCGACGCGGATCTCTTCGTCCTTCGGGTGAATGACGCCCTGGAGCGGAATTGGCTTATGAGGCGGATTTTGATCGGCGCCCTGGGCGTCGCGGGCGGCTTGATCGGCGGCGCCCAACTCCTGCGTTCTGGGCTTATCGACCGTCTGGGCGCGGTGGGCGGCGCCTGGCGGCTGGTCAATAATGAGCTGACAAGTCTTCCCACTGATCGAGTCCTTTCGGGGCTGTTCGGTGCAGGCCCATCTACCGGCGCGGAGATTCTCTGGATGTCGGGCGCCATGGCCATTCTTGCCCTTGGGCTCTTCGTCACCCGGGCCATGCGCGAGTTTTGAGCCCCCCCTTTTAGGAAACGCGTTTCATGTCCTCCCACACTCAGGATGCGGAAACGCGTCTGACCGTGCGCGATATTCGTCGGCGCAAGGGGGCTGAGCCCCTGGTCTGTCTCACCGCCTATACCGCGCCCATGGCCGAGATCCTTGATCCGCACTGCGACGTGCTGCTGGTCGGCGATTCGGTGGGGATGGTGCTGCATGGCCTTCCCAACACCGTGGGCGTGACGATGGAGATGATGATTCTCCACGGCCAGGCGGTGATGCGCGCCAGCCGCCGGGCCCTGGTGGTGGTGGACATGCCCTTCGGCTCCTATGAGGCCGGCCATGAAACCGCCTATGCCAATGCCGCGCGGATCCTCAAGGAGACGGGCGCCCATGCGGTCAAAGTCGAAAGCGGGCCCACGGTGGGCGAGACAATCGCCTATCTCACCCGCCGGGGCATTCCGGTCATGGGCCACGTGGGTCTGCGTCCCCAGGCGGTGCTGGCGGAAGGAGCCTTTCGGGCAAAGGGCAAGCGGCCAGGGGACTATGCCTGCGTCATCGCCGAAGCCAGGGCCGCGGAAGCCGCCGGCGCTTTCGCCATCGTGGTCGAGGGGGTGGCCGAGCCCCTGGCCCACCAGATTACCGCCGAGGTGAAGGTTCCGACCATCGGCATCGGCGCCTCCGCCGGTTGCGACGGCCAGATCTTGGTCACCGAGGACATGCTGGGCCTCTTCGACTGGGCGCCCCGGTTCGTACGCCGGTATGCGGAGCTGCGGTCCGAGATCAGCGCAGCTGTCGCACACTACGCCCGCGACATCCGCGCCCGCGACTTTCCCGCCGCCGCCGAGACCTATTTCGCCGAGGCGGACGGATGCGGGACGGGAGGATAAGGCGCCGCTCGACTTAACTTTCTTAACAAGGCTTTACATCTTGTTGGGGGTTGTCGGGACACAAAGCTGGCGCTTCTCTTTCCTCAGTTACACGAACATGAGAAGATTCGGGTTTGCGCGTCGGCGGATTGGCCCCGGCGGCGGGTCTGACCTACACGACCAACCATAGGTCCTGTGATCCCGCCGAAAGATTCCGAGTTTAAGCATGAAGACGGTGATTTTGGCGGGTGGCCTGGGCAGTCGCTTAGGGGAAGAGACCAATCTGCGCCCCAAGCCCATGGTGGAGATCGGCGGAAAGCCTATCATCTGGCACATCATGAAGATCTATTCCGCCCACGGCCTCAATGATTTCATCATCTGCCTGGGTTACAAGGGCTACATGATCAAGGAGTACTTCTCAAACTACTTCCTGCACATGTCGGACGTCACCATCGACCTGACGAAGAACGCCGTGGAGATCCATCAGAACGCCGCCGAGCCCTGGCGTATCACCCTCGTGGATACCGGCGCTGACACCATGACCGGCGGACGGCTAAAGTCCGTCGGACGTTACCTGAACGGTGAGGAAGACTTCTGCTTCACCTATGGCGATGGCGTCGCGGACGTGGATGTCACCGCGCTGATCGCCTTCCACAAGAAACAGGGCGTTCGCGCCACCCTCACCACCGTGGCGCCGCCAGGCAGATTCGGCCTGCTCAAGATCGACGGTGATCGCATTACTGATTTCAGGGAAAAACCGGCCGGCGACGATGGTCGGATCAACGGAGGGTTCTTCGTGGCCAAGCCCTCGGTTCTGGATCTCATTGAGGGGCCGCGCACCACCTGGGAGCGTGGCCCCTTGGAGACCCTGGCCCGGAGCGGGGAACTCGCCGCCTATCATCACGACGGTTTCTGGGCGGCCATGGACACCCTGCGCGACAAGATCTTCCTGGAAGAAATCTGGGCGACAAATAACGCCCCCTGGAAGGTCTGGTAGGGCCGATGTCGTTCTGGCGGGGCAAACGCGTTCTCTTGACCGGCCATACCGGCTTCAAGGGGGCGTGGCTGGCCCTTTGGCTCGCCGAGCTCGGTGCGGAGGTGACCGGTGTCGCCCTCGCGCCCCCCTCGGAGCCAAGTCTCTTCACCGCAGCGGGTGTCGCGAAGCGCATCACCCACGTGCTCGGCGATGTGACCGACCTTGCTGGTCTGATGGAGGCGCTGAAGGCCGCGAAGCCGGAGATCGTCCTGCACCTCGCGGCCCAATCCCTGGTGCGGCTCTCCTATGATGAACCGGTCTCCACCTACGCGACCAACGTCATGGGGACGGTCAATCTCCTGGAGGCCGTGCGCCACAGCCCCGGCGTCCGCGCCGTCGTCTGCGTTACCAGCGATAAGTGCTATGAAAATCGGGAAACTGGCCAAGCCTATCGCGAAGACGACGCCATGGGTGGCTATGACCCTTATAGCAGCAGCAAGGGCTGTGCGGAGTTGGTCATTTCAGCCTGGCGCCGGTCCTTCTTTCAGCCTGGCGAGTTCGGCCGACATGGCGTGGCCGTGGCCAGCGCGAGGGCCGGCAATGTGATCGGCGGAGGAGATTGGGCCAAGGATCGCCTGGTTCCCGACCTGATGCGCGGTTTCGCGGCGGGACAGCGCCCGCTGATCCGCTTTCCCGGCGCGGTTCGGCCGTGGCAGCATGTTCTGGAGCCCCTGGGCGGATATCTGCTGCTGGCCGAAAGGCTTTTCGCAGGGGAGGCCGGCCTCGCGGAGGGCTGGAACTTCGGCCCCGACTTGGAAGACGCCAAACCCGTGCGCTGGGTGGCCGATCGCTTGGCCCAAGTCTGGGGCGAGGGGGCTGGTTGGGACGAGACGGGCGCGCCGCAACCCCACGAAGCGGGCCACCTCAGCCTCGATTGCGCCAAGGCCCGCGCCCGCCTTGGATGGAAGCCGGCCTGGGATCTGCGCGAGGGTCTCTCCCGCACCGTCTCCTGGTATAAGGGCTTCGCCAATGGCGGCGACGCCGCCGAACTCACGCTGGGCCAAATTCGGGCGCACCATCGCGCCGAACTGCAAACCGAAAGCCTGACCCATGGATCTTGAGGTACGCGGGACGGAAGACCTGGTGGCGGACATGCGCGCTGGGGGCGATCCTGAGCGGCTGCGTCAGACTATCCTCGATCTCGCCGCGCTATATGCCGAGATCAAACATTCCCCCGCGCCTTTCCAGGCGGGGATCAGCCCCGTGCCGGTCTCCGGCAAGGTTTGCGATTCCGATGACATGCGAACATTGGTGGATTCGGCCCTCGACTTCTGGCTCACCACGGGCCGTTTCAATGACGCCTTTGAAGCCAAGCTGCGCGGATTCCTGGGCCTGCGCCACGCCCTCACCACCAATTCCGGCTCCTCGGCCAATCTCCTGGCGCTCTCGTCGCTGACTTCGCCCACACTCAAGGGGAAGGCGCTGAAACCCGGCGATGAGGTTATCACCGTGGCGACGGGCTTCCCCACCACGGTCAATCCCTCCCTCCAATATGGCCTCGTGCCGGTCTTCGTTGACGTCGAGATCCCCACCTACAACATCATGGCGGACCGCATCGAGGCGGCCGTTTCCGACCGAACCCGGGCCATCATGCTGGCCCATACGCTGGGGAATCCCTTCGACCTCGCCGAGGTCATGCGGGTGGCCAAGAAATATAAGCTCTGGGTGGTAGAGGATTGCTGCGACGCCCTGGGCGCCACCTATGGCGGCAAGCTCGTGGGCACCTTTGGCGATATTGGCACCTTGAGCTTCTATCCCGCCCACCACATCACCATGGGCGAAGGCGGCGCGGTCTTCACCGACAAGATCTTCCTGCGTCGGATCATTGAATCCATGCGCGATTGGGGCCGCGACTGTTGGTGCGCGCCGGGAAAGGACAATACCTGCGAAATGCGCTTCACCCGGCAGATGGGTGATCTGCCCTATGGCTATGACCACAAATACACCTATGGCCATGTCGGCTATAATCTGAAGATCACCGACATGCAGGCCGCCATCGGCCTGTCGCAGATCGAGAAGGTTGATGGCTTCATCGCGGCCCGCCGCCGCAATTTCGCGCTTCTGACCGAGGGCCTCACCCCCCTCGAAGACGTCTTCATCCTCCCGAAGGCGACCCCGAACAGCGATCCCTCCTGGTTCGGATTCCCCATAACCGTGCGCGATAAGGCCGGGTTCACCCGCGACGAGGTCGTTCAGTTCCTTAACGCAAATAAGATTGCCACGCGCTTCCTCTTCGGCGGAAACCTGCTGCGACAGCCCTACATGAAGGACCAGAAATATCGCGTGATGGGCGACCTCACCAACGCCGATATCGTCACCGAGCGCACCTTCTGGATCGGCCTCTTCCCTGGCCTGTCGCCGGGCCACATCGCCTATATGGTTGAGACCCTGGCTAAGTTCGTCGCCGGCGCCCGGGTCTGACCTTCCCGTGAGCGCGGCCCGCCCCACGGTTGTGTTCGATCTTGACGGCACCCTGGTGGATAGCGCCGACGCCATCGGGGACATTATCAACAACATGCGTGCCGAACGCGGTCTGCAGCGGCTGAGCCTTGATGAGGTCCGCCCCTACGTCACCTCGGGTGGCGCGGCCATGGCGGAGGCGCTTCTGGCGGGGGCCTGGGGCGATACGCCCACCGCTCTGGCGGCGTTTCGCGAATGCTATGGCGCTGCGCCGACGCCGGCCGATAGCGTCTATCCCGGCGCGCGGGAAGCCCTGGCCGCGCTCAGCGGAGCGGGTTTGCGTCTGGCCGTGTTTTCCAACAAGACCCAGAGCCTGTGCGAGAAGGTTCTGGGCGATCTTGGTCTCGCGCCCCGGTTTGCCGCGGTTGTCGGGACGGGCCCAAATACGCCCCATAAGCCCGACCCGACCGGCTTTTTTCAGGCCCTTAACCGAGCGGGTGGCGTCGCGGCGCGCAGTTGTCTCGTCGGCGACAGCGCGGCCGATGAGGCCACGGCCAAACGCGCCGGCGTTCCCTTCATCTTCGCGGCCTGGGGGTATGGGGACGCGTCCGGCGTCGCGGCGGACGTCGCGCGCGCCAAAAGTTTCGCCGATGTGCCCGCCCTTGTCGCGGCATGTTTCGCCTGTCCGCAGACGGCATGACCGGTCAACACGTCCATGTGGAGAGCGGCCTTACCGGCGCTGGCGCGGCCGCCCTGAAGGCCGACGACCATCGCATCGTCGTCATCGGGGCCGGGGGCTGGCTGGGCCTGGCCACACTGGAGCTTTTGCACCGCCTTCTTGGAGCCCGGGCCTTTGCCGCCCGGGTCGTCGCCATTGGGTCCAGCGAGCGGGTCTTAAACCTGCGGGCCGGCCTCACCGTGGCGCAGCGCCCCTTGCGGGTTCTTTCTCATCTGCCGCGCGCGCCGAGTTGGGTTCTCCACCTGGCCTTCCTGACACAGGAAAAGGCAAAGGCCATGAGTGATGATGACTATGTGGCCGCAAACCGCGTCATCTCAGGTCAAGTGCTGCACGCCCTCGACCGTATCGGCGCCGACGGCGTCTTCGTACCTTCCTCGGGCGCGGTTTATAAGGTGGACGACCCGGAGGCCCCGGCCTCCATGCGGCTTTACGGCCGCCTGAAGCTGGAGGACGAGGCCGCGTTCGGCGACTGGGCGGAGGCCAGGGGCAAGCGTGCGGTGATCGCGCGTGTGTTCAATCTCTCAGGGCCCTACATCAATAAGCAGTCGAGCTACGCCCTGGCCTGCTTCATCAAAGACGCCCTGGCCGGGCGACCGATTGAGATCAAGGCGGCCTGGCCAGTCTATCGGTCCTATCTGGCGATCAGCGAACTGATGAGCGTGGCTTTCGGCGTGCTGACCGACGGAGGTCGTGGCTCGGTGCTGTTCGACGCGGCGGGAGACCGCGAATACGAGATGGGCGAAATCGCGGCGACCGTCGCGGCGGTCCTCGTCGCCAAGCAAGGACCGCGCCGCCAGATGATGACGGCGCAAAACCAAGATAGGTACATTGGCGATAACGCCACATTCACCGGCTTGAGGCGACGTTTCGCCGTGGACCCCGTCGATTTTTCCAGCCAAATCATCACGACGGGGCGCTTCATCGAAGACGTCTCGGGTGCGCCAGCCTGACGGGCTCAGGGGTTCGTCGTGCGGCGGAGGAGTTCGGTGGTTTGATGTACGATTATCTCATCGAGCGCTGTTTGGATGCCTGCCATGCGGCGAGGATCGGGCGCGCTTGAGCACCGGGGGGGCATCGGTCCACGTCGCGCCGGAGATCTCGGCCGTCATTCCCTGTCTCAACGAGGCGGAGAACGCGGAAGCCATCGCGGCGGCCGTCGCCGACACCTTGCGGGCGGCTTGCGTGACCTACGAGATCGTCTTCATCGACAACGGTTCCACCGACGGCACGGTCGAGATCGTCAAACGGTTATGCGCCGTTGATCCACGGATCCGCCTCATCGTGAATAACAAAAACTATGGGCAGATGCGCTCCCCCACCTACGGGATCTATCAGGCGACGGCGAGCGGCGCGGTGATTGGAATCTGCGCTGATTTTCAGGACCCCCCAGAGCTCATTCCCCAGTTTATCGCGCGTTGGCGCGCGGGCGCCTCTATTGTCTTGGGGGTGCGCGAGTCCGAGGACGTGGGCCTTCTTACGCGCTTCATAAGATCCGCGGGTTATGGATTCTTTTCCCGGTTTGCAGACTACCCCATTATTCCGGGCGCGACGGGCTTTGGCCTCTATGACCGCCGCGTCATCGAGACCTTGAGACAGTGGCGTGACCCCGAGCCGTTCTTTCGAGGCATGCTTGTTGAGTCGGGCTATCCCTTGGAAACGATCCCCTATCACAGACCAAAGCGGGCCGGCGGCGTATCGAAGAACGATGTTTTCACTCTCATGGCCTTCGCCTTATCGAGCCTTGGAGGGTCATCCAAGCGTCTGCTTCGACTGCCGCTCCCCATCGCTTTGGTGGTTGGCCTTACATCAATTTTGACGTTCATTGGCGCGGTCGTTGAACTTGTCTCGGGCGGAAAGGCGTGGCCAGTCTTTGCGTGGGCGTGCGCCCAGGCGGCTTTCGCCTTTATCTGCCTCGTCCTTGGACTTCTTGGAGAACAGGTGCGGCTCATCTCTGACATGACCCGCCAGACCCCGCTGGTTATAGAGCGAGAGCGGGTGAATTTTTCGGCGGATTAATGTCAACAATAGCCAAGGCGGCCCCACTCATGAAAGGTGTCGCGCCTTTAATAATATTTGGCTTTGCCGCACACGCTATAATAGCAGCGGTAAATATGCTGACTATACCGGTTTATATCCGTGTTATTGGTCTTGATGGTTATGGTCTAGTCGGTATATATTTTGTTTTACAGGACTGGACCCTTATACTTGATCTCGGAGTAGGCGCGACTGTCGGGCGGCAACTTTCCCGATTTAGAGCCGGAGCCCTTAGTGCTCAGGAGGCGGTAAGCCTGTTTGGGGTTGCAGAAGCCCTCTTTTTGCTGATCGGGGCAGTTGTTGGGTTGGCCGGCCTTTTATCGATCAAATGGGTTGTCGACAGTTGGCTCGGAGCGACGCACCTACACCGTTCAGAAGTCCAGATCGCACTCCGCCTCGCATTGTGCCTTTGGTTAGTGCGCTGCATAAACGCCCGATATCAGATCGCTCTAATTGGCCTCAACAGGCAGATCGCGACAAATATCGTCGCGATTATCGGCGTGCTGATGCGGAATGGTGGAAGCGTGTGGGCACTCTTGAATATCTCCCGCTCTCCCGAAACCTTCTTTACCATCTGGCTTATGAGTAACGTAGCAGAGGCTTCTGCAAATCGATGGCTCCTTGCCCGGGCAATGCCGGGGGGGCATTTTTCCTCGAGGTTAGGCTGGCGATTGTTGTCCGCCGATTTTGCCCTCGCAATCGGGTTTACCGTGAGCACCATTGTGGGAACGCTCATCAGCCAGCTAGATAATATTGCGCTTTCTCACACACTACCGATGGCGGCATTTGGTGAATTCAGCTTAGTTATATCTATCTGCGGAGGTGTCGCGTTAATAGTTCCTCCGATCGCGCAGGCTTGCCAACCGCGGCTGACTTTACTTCTAGCTCAGGATAGACGTGTTGAATTTATCGAATTTTATCGGTTAACGAAGGCGATTATAATAGTCGCTGCCTTTGGGTTGTTCGGTACAATCGCGGCGCAGCCTGAAATGGTCATTTATGCTTGGACCGGGAATTATGATATGGCAAACAAGCTCGCGCTCACATTGACGTTGTTCGCGAGCGGCAGCGCCCTGGCGGCGTTTCTCTATGTGCCGTTCATTCTTCAGATAGCAATGGGCGAAATTCGACTTCATGTCATAGGGATATCGATTTTTGGAGCCTTTTGGATTCCCCTATCGATTTGGAGCGCCCTTACTTTTGGTACTGTTGGGGCGGGATTTGTATGGCTCGCTGGAAACCTAATCTATCTTCTGATCTGGTTACCGATCATATACCGCGTGCTTCTCTCGTCGCGGGAGCGACGGGGCTTAAATGTAAATACTTGGCTCCGTCTTCTAGTCTTATCCCTTATATTGGCCGCTACTCGTGTCCTTGAAAGTTGGCAATTTGATCGATGGGTGTCTCTTACCCTCTTGGTCTTCATTGGCTCAGGGATCATGGGGTTCGCCGCAGTCTCGTCGCCGGATATTCGCTGCTATCTTGCCGAAATGGCGGGCCAATACCGGCGGTCACAGGACAACGGAGGTGCTGCTCCTTAGGCCGCTCGGCCAAAGTTCCCTAGGCGAAGGAGCCTTTAAGCGATGCAAGCGAGTGTTGTTTCCCATACGCCCGCCGCATTCTCGGGTAGGAAAAGCGTTGCGAATGTCTTCGCCCTCTCAATTTGGACCGCCTTTTCGCTCTCAGAGGTTTCGAACCAAGCTATCAATTCTGAACAGAATTCTTCGGGATTTTCCTTCGTCAATATGCCGCGGCCCTCTGACAGCATTTCACGTGGACCAGAAGGGCAATCATACGATATGACCGGCACACCTTCAAAGAACGCCTCCAATATTACATTTGGCCATGCTTCAAAAAGTGACGTTATGATGAGGGCAGACGACGCTCTGAGTGTTGGCATCGGATTAGCGTCAGGGCCAAAATAGTGTATATTCTCGCTTGCCGACGAACATCTAATTTCTTTTGTAAATATATCTCGATCCAATCCATCGCCGACGAAGAGCATATTATAACTGAAATTACGATATTTTAGATGTTCCGCGACCTTTATCGCGTCCCGCCAGCGTTTCTGAGCAGTAATACGACCTAGAAAAAGTAGGAGAGGTTTGCCTTGTTGCTTAAGAAGCTCGGCCTTCAATAGGGTTCGGGACGTGCTATCTAGAGTTATTGAATTTATGTCCAGAACATTAGGCAGGACGATCCAATTCCTCCCTGATCGGCGAGGGTGATGTCGTACGAACGAGTTTCTTGCAGCATGGCTTACGAAAATAATCGACGAGAGAGCGGGAACGAACACCGTATACAGCATTCGCTGTATTAGATCTCTGAACTTCCGAGAGGACCTGAGGCGCTCACGCCCGTATCCGTCCAGATCATAATGGACCCATGCTATAACTTTGCAGCGCATTCCCATGACGGCCAGCCAAGCTAATATAGCCGCGGGTGGTGTTATCGCGACTAGAATTTTCGCGCTGCGAGCTAAGGCGCGGAGTCGAGCAATGGCTACAAAGGCTCTTCCCAAACGGTATATGAAACTCCCACCGTTGGCGAAACCTGGTGTCAAATGACGCAATCTAGATTGCGTCATATCATTACCAATTCGGTCATCCATACAAATCACGCCAGTCAAATCTAAATCTGACCAATGGGAGGATGCGCGCAATAGGCTAATGGCCGCTTTCTCAACGCCACTTAAGTCGAGGTTATCAAATACCAGAATGACTGATTTCTTGCGGTCCGTCATGATGATATCAAAGTGATGTGGCCATGGTCTCGTATTTCGTAGGTCTGCGCTTGAAAGCAAGCCACGTCCTGTACGGCCACCCCACTATATTGAACATACAGGCTGGCACAACAACAGCCACAAGAGAAGGGAATGAGATACCATGATCAGGGATTCTAGAGGCATATTTTATCCAAGTACTCAATAGATAGAATTTGCCGGCCCCCTTTCGGGCAGAAATGATTAGCATATTTCGAAACCCAAGCTTTAGATTGACATTGGCCAATCCCCGAAAATAATTTCGAGACTCAGCAGTTGTAGCACATTCGTCTATTGTTGTAACTATTAGCATGTGAATAGCTAATAAGTCGATTATGAGAGCCTCAAAATCGAATGTGCGTGTCGTCATTCCAGCGTGCACCACATAGTCAATCTTCGCCTCAGGCCAAAAGGCGCAGTTATTAAGGCAGGCGATTGGCAACCATGTCGCGACGTCTGCGGCGAAAGGCACTAAATTTGAAAAGCCAGCCGATGATTTTAGCATCTCGGCCCGAAATATGAATCCGGCGAGTGGCATCGTAAATTCNNATTCATGACGCAGCCACGCGGGGAAAATGTCCCTTAGAAAATCCACTTGGCCGCTGGTCGTAATTGGTGGTGGATTAATATTGATCTGATTACTAATATGATCCCGGATCCGGCAGCGCATAATCAACAGGTCAGCGCTTCTATGTGAATCTATGGCTCTTTGAGCATGTTCATGGAAATCGGCATCAACCTGATCGTCATCAGACAGAAGAACAAACCAGTCGCCTGACGAACTTTTGAGGCATGCATTCCAATTGCCCACCATGCCGATGTTTTCGGCCTGACGAATAACAATAAGAGACGGATGATTAAATTCCGCGAGTCTCGCGATGGTGTCATCGTCCGACGCATTGTCGGATACAACGATTTCAAATATCGGCTCCGTCTGACGCAAACAGGCATGGACGAGACTGGTAACAAGGCGAGAGCGATTGCGCGTGGGTATGCCAACCGTCAGCTTAGGCTTCGACATTGACGTTCTTAGAATGGGGACTTGAAATCGTGAAGCGAGGGTAAGTTCTTGTCACGATCCGAGATGATAGGATCTCCGACGGGCCAGTCGAATCCGATACTTTGCCAATGCAGGCCGCTATCGCTTGATGGCGCATGAACCGATGTAACATTATACAGAGTTAACGCGTCCGGAGAGATGGTGAGGAAGCCATGAGCACACCCTTTTGGGATATAAATTGCCAGCCCCTGTGTGGCATCTAGCTTAACGGTGATGCTTTTTCCGTAGGTGGGTTGATCGCGACGCAAATCGAGGATGACGTCTAGAATCTCTCCCGCGACGCAGGTGACAAGTTTCACATGCTCATGTGGGGGCATTTGAAAGTGCATGCCACGCAGCACGTTCTTTTGCGAAACGGTAACGAATTGTTCCGAAAAGTTCGTCGCCAAGCCCCGTTCCTTGAAATCTCCCTGATGAAAAACTTTAACAAACGAGCCACGTATATCGGTGTAATATGGCAACGTCAGAATGTGAACGCCGTCTAGGGCGGTGCTCTCAATTTTGAGCATACGCCTCTTCCATCAGCCTGATACCCGATTCCAGCGTGACGCGCGGCTCCCAACCTGGAACGCCAGGAGCCGCATCCCACGGTTGCATTACCTCCCGCGGACGATATGCGCGCGCTCCCCATTCGACAGACAAGCGGTACTGAGTGACGTTCTGCCATATTTGCACAATGTCACGAAGACGATACCGGCGTGCCGCCTTGGCAATCCAAATGTTTGCCTTGCCCGGCTTTGTCGCCTGCGTGGCCGCGCCAGCTTGGCATAGGGCTTCAATGGCATCTTCCACGTAGATCATATCGAGATATTGTTCCCCAGGGGACATGGCGAGGGGTTGCCCTGTCAAAGCAGCATTGCGAAGAAACCAGAACAGTTTTTTCCGCTGGTCCCTGGGGCCATAGGTATCTGATATTCTGACAAATGCGGCCGATAGGCCAAACGCATCTATGAAATAGGATGCAATAAGCTCTTGGCCGGCTTTCGTTGCAGCGTAGAGCGTCGCCGGTGCTGGATTCTCGTTGCTGATGTGCTGCCAAGTCGTCCCGACGACTACAAGAGTTTTGCAACCTGTATGCGCCATGGCGTGGAAAAGTCGTGTTCCAAACAGGATATTCCCATCCACGAGGGCGGGAATATCGCTCGCCTCATGCGCGGGGATATAGTGGGCTGCAAGATGGTAAACGACGGTCGGCTTGGAACGCTCTAGAATATCGATGAGAGCGTTGGCACTCCCGTCGTCTTCGTGAAAGTGGATGTTCAACCCTGGAAATTGCGTGATCGAAGAGCCGCGTCTGCGTACGATGTGTACGTCCTCGTGAGCGTTCAAGAGGCGCATCGCAAGGTGAGTGCCGAGGTAACCGGTTCCCCCCGTTATAACGACGCTCAATCTCCACCCTCCAGCATCGGGATTAGCATATTTTCGGCCATCTCCTCGCGGCTGAGGAAGGGGGCGAGATCTTCAAGGGCAGACGTGACCATTTGGCCATTTTCGAGCCTTCGTGAGCTCAGTTTCGGTGCGAATGGCTGTGATTTATCAAGGATCACCTCGCATATTCGGGCGTCTGGGTCCGCCAGAGTCTCGGTAATCCGGGCCAAGAGATCAGCGTGGGATGTCGCGAGGCTGGTCTTGAAGCCAAAGGCGATCGCAACCTTTTGGAAGTCGGGGAATGTTATTCCACTCTCGGGCCCGCAGCCGACAATATTATCCGGGAAATAGTTTTGCTGAGTCTGGCGAATAGAGTGATAACCGTCATTGTTTAGGATGAATAACTTAATGGGAATATCCTGACCAATTATTGTCTGAAGTTCCTGGATATTCATCATAATGCTACCATCTCCCGCGATGCATATAATGCGTCGCGGCTTCGTCGGCCCGGTTTGGACGGCTGCGTGCCAGGCTCCGATCGTGGCGGGGACATCATAGCCCATTGAGGCGCTGCCAGAACTGGAGAACAGTCTTTGTCCCTGTTTGAGCCGCGCCGACTGAAAGGTCACGACACACGCGGTGCCATCTCCCGTGATGACGATATCGTCGGGGTCGAGGGCGTCGAAAAGCGCCGATCCGAAGCAGTAGGGGTTCACCCCCGTGGCCCCCCGCCAATATTCCGGCAGAACTGTGGGATAACGGACCACGCGCTCCTGACACCATGAGAGGTAGAGGCCATGCGCCTCCGGTGGCGTGTACCCCGCCAACTCCGCCTCCAAAGCGGCCAGGAAGGAACCCAGGTCGGCGTGGATGGGAAAATCGATGGACAGCGTAGGTTTGCGAAGTTCGGCTCGGTCCACGTCCACCATGGCTTTCGTGGCCCGGCGGGCGAAAGAACCCCAATTGTAGCCGATCTGGCGGATGTTGAGCCTGCAACCCAGGACCAGGAGAAAATCCGCGTTCTGCACCGCGAAGTTCCCGGCGCGATCACCCACCGTTCCGGCGCGGCCAGCATAAAGAGGGTGATCATTGGCGATCAGATCATGAGCGTTGAATGCTGTGGGAACTGGGACCTGCAGCCGTTCGAGGACGCGTTGAAAGGCTGGCTCGGCGCCGGCGATCCGCACCCCTGAACCCGGCAAGATGCAGGGGCGCTTGGCGCGGCCGAGCTCCGCGACGACGGCCCTGGCCGCATCACGCAGAGCTTCGCCTTCCAACAGATCGGTCTCCGTGGCGACGGCCGCTTCCGCTGAATTGGCGAGGGGGTCAAAACCGGCAAGTGTGTCGGGATCGATGAAACTCCCCTGGATATCTATGGGGACATCAAGCCATGTTGGGCCGGGTCGGCCGGTGACGGCGAGATGATAGGCCTTCTCGATCTCATATCGGATCCGCTGGGGATCCTGAATGGTGACTGCGGATTTGGTGATGCCGCCCACCATGCGAACAATATCCACCTCCTGGTCGCCTAGTTGGCGAAGACCCATGGGGAAATTGCCGGCAATGGTCTCTCGCCGCACCTGGCCGGAGACGACAATCATCGGCAGGCTGTCTGTATAGGCGCCGAAGACACCGTTCAGGGCATTGATGCCGCCGGGCCCCGTGGTGACATTGAGGATCGCCGGTTTGCCGCAAAGGCGCGCATAGGCGTCCGCGGCTATGGCGCATGCCTGTTCGTGATGGAAACAAACATATGTGAGACCCGGCGCGCGACCGAAGGCGTCGTTGAGGTGCATCGCGCCGCCGCCAGTCACCAAGAAGACGTGTGTCAGACCAAGTTCGGTGAGGCGTTGGGCGATATAGTCAGCGACGCGCATGTCTTGTTCTTTTTGAGACTTGACCTTGGGTTGACCTCAAAACCGGCGCGCGCCAATCTTTGTCCAGCGGAGCGTCTGGATCAATGTGATAGCCGCGACGAAGCCCTCAGGCCGCCCCGACCCGCGCCCGTTCAATAGGCGCCTCGGCGCCACCCCGGGCCACCCCGCGCGTCTCGAGGAGTCGGCGCAAGCGCAGATCATCGCTGTACGCGCTCTTAATATCCGTCAGATAGATAGGCTCATCCTTGCGGATCGGAGCCTTGAGGACCTCACCTCCCGTGAACTCCCGAACTGACACCTGGTCATGCAGGAGCGGCACGGCCAGAAATACATCGTCCGCCGTTAGAACATGGCCGGCCGGGAGGTCGCGGGCCACATAGACACCGCGCACCAACTCATTGAGATATTTGACTTCCTTTTCCGGCGGCACGCGCTTGATCGCGCCCGAAGCCCCGCACATTTCCACCGCTTTATTAAAAGCCTTGAACCATCTGTCGGCTTGGTGGGGCAGGGTGCAATAGGGGGAAACAGCCATGCCATCCGCATCGATATCAATGTGGCGCTCAAAGGTCCGCGCGCCCTTGGCATAGGCCATCATGACCGAGGAGGACCAGTCGGTCATCTCGTGGGTTGAGAAGCCGATCAATAATCCAGGATAGCGCGCGCGCAAGAAATCGATCTGGTTCAGCTCCAGTTCGTCGTCCTTCGAGGGGTAGATCGATACGCAATGGTTCAGCGCGAACGGTATGCGTCGGCTACAAAAGAAACTCACCAGGCGGTCGAGGTCTTCAATATTAGCGCCCCCGCTTGACGCAATAACCGGCTTACCGGTTTGGGCGATTTTCTCCAACAGCCCCAGATCAGATATATCCGAGCTGGCTATTTTCAGGATCTGAACACCGAATTCCTCCGCTTTTTCGACAGACAACTCATCGAACGGCGTCACCATGGCGACCATGCCGGCGGCGCGCACGGCGTCCACCATGATTTTCTGTTCGTCCCAGGACAGGGCGGTGGCTCCGACCTTTTGGATGTATCTCACATCCTGACGGTTCCGATGCTCGCCGTGAATGAAAGATGAGACGTCGCGAAATTGAAGTTTAATGGCGGCGTGGACGTCGTTGCGGCGAACAACCTCAGCAAACTGCGCGATGATGTTCAGCCCTCGGTCGAGGCGACCCCAGTGATTATTGGCCAATTCCAGTACGAAAAGATTTTCAAACGGCGATTTTTCCATTCGACCCCACCTCACGTCCGAGAATCACCCACCAAGACGCGGATCCGACAGCCGGGATCTAAATCTCCGCGCAAGACACTTCCTCCAAATTATCAAGATCAATGAATCTCGATAAAATTGGATTAAAAACCATTACTTTGCCGTCGATCTTTTGACGATGAACCCCTTTGTTATTACTAAGTCTCTGGCGCGCCGGATTCAAGCCCTCTCAGCAGCCCAGGCGCCCATGCGCTTATCTTCCTGCTATTTCTCGTGCTCCTGGAACCGTGGCCGGTGACGGGGTTCATCATAGCTCTTCTGCGCCTTATCTGTGGTGCATCCCTTGAGACTATAATCTTGCCTCAGTCATTCACGAGACGAACGTCAGTTTCCGGGCGGGGCGCCCGGTGGGACGGAGCTTTCCCTGACGCTTGGCGAACTATTGTGGCCGGGATTGGTTCAGGTGATGCAATTCGGCCTGGTCGCCGGGTCCATTGCGGACCTGCGAAACACCGCCTTTCATTGCCCCGCGCGGCCCCAGTCGCTAGGGTCGCGCCGCGATTGAAGTTGGAGTGAGACGGGCGCGGTGTCGGATTTTGTGGAAGAGGTCGAGGATCAGCTTCGGGCCGAGCGCTATGCGTCTCTGTTTGGCAAGATCTGGCCCTGGTTCGCTGCCGCTCTGATTGCCACGGTGGTCGGCTGGGTGGGTATGTGGGGCTATCAGGCCTGGCGGGATCGCGATATCGGCGCCGCCTCCATTACCTATGACAAGGCTTTGACGGCCCTGAACACCGGCGACCAGCTGGGCGCCTACAACGACCTGGCTCCCATCGCCAAGGATGGCCCACCAGGTTACAAATCTCTCGCTCTGATGACGCAGGCCGGCATTCGGCTCGGCGCAGGGAAGACAGATGAGGCGGCCGGGCTTTACGATCGGGCGGCCAAGGCGGCGCCCAATGAAATCTTTGGCGATCTGGCCCGCCTGCGCGCGGCGCAGGCCCTGATGGACACGGCCCCCTATCCTCAGATTCTCACCCGGCTCACGCCCCTGATCGGAACCAAGAAGCCCTTTGATCTGGAGGCCCGCGAGGCCCTCGCCATGGCCAAGCTGCAGGCCGGCAAGACCCAGGAGGCCCGGGGCGATCTCAACGCGATCAGCCTCACCCTCGGCGTCTCGCCGGCCATGCGCGCCCGGGCTCAGGGGGTCATCGCCCTGATCGATAGCGGCCAGGCCGGGGCCGTGGGGCAGGTGGTCCACGCCGCCGCCACAATGCCGCCCTCCGTGGAGGCTAATGCCGCCAAACTTCTGGGGGCCGCCAGCGCTCCCGGTCCCACTCCAGACGGCGCGGGTGGGGCCGACGCTGGCGCGCCGCCGCCAGGCTCCGCGCCGACCTCGCCGTAAGACTTAGCCCCACCAGACCTGAGACGGATGTTCATGATCACCCGCAAGACGCTTGTCGTCGCCCTGATGGCCAGCGCCGCGCTCAGCGCCTGCTCCACGATGTCCAAGGTAGGGTCCCTGAACCCGTTCCACAGTCGTGCGCGCGAACACAGGGCCGAGAAGGCGCGCAACGAAGCCAATCGCGTGCCGCTCGTCTCCATCGACGATCAGATCAAGGTTTCCGATGCGCTCAAGGGTGTCGGATTCCAGATCGCACCGGCCACTCCTATGGCGAGCTGGCCGCTGCCTGGCGGGACGCCGCAGTCCTCGGTGCAGAACGTCGCCGCCGCGCCGGACTTTCAGGTGGCCTGGCGCCGGCCCATCGGCGATAAGTCCACCCGCCAGCGCCACGTCACCGCCCCACCGATCCTGGCCGATGGGCGCCTCTACGTCATGGATGGCGAAGCCGATGTCTCCGCTCACGACGCAAAAACAGGCGCCCGGATTTGGCGGCGCAACGTGGCGCCACGCTCCCGGCACAGGGGTCTCGCCTGGGGCGGCGGCGTCGCCTTTGCCGACGGTCGGGTCTACGTCTCCTCCGGCTTCCGCGAAGTGGTGGCTCTGGACGCCGCGGACGGCAAGATGCTTTGGCGTACGGCCACGGACGCGCCCCTCCACGCGGCGCCCACGGTGAATGCGGGCAGGGTCTATGTGGAGGACGTCAATGACGAGCTCCTGGCATTTGACGCTAAGGATGGCTCTCAGGTGTGGACCTATCAGGCCCTGACCGAGCCGGCGCGCATGCTGGGCGCCACCAGCCCGGCGGTGGACAATGAAACCCTGGTGGCTTCCTTCGCGTCCGGCGAACTGGTGGCCCTGCGCGCGGCCAATGGGGCGGAGCTCTGGAACGTGCCGCTCTCGCGGGTTACGCGCACAAACGCCCTCTCGGAAATTCGCGACATCGTCGGCCGCCCGATCATCGCGGGAACCGTGGTCATCGCCGCCAGCCATTCCGACACCATGAGCGCGGTGGATCTGCGCACCGGCTCTCAGCTCTGGTCCCTGCCGATCTCGGCGATCACCTCGCCCTGGGCGTCGGGCGACGTGGTCTATGTGGCCGACCTCAGTGGCCGCGTGATCTGCATCTCGATCGATAGCGGCCAGATCTATTGGATCCGCGACCTGAACGCGGGAATCAGCCCGAAAAAGCGGATCTATTGGACGAGCCCCGTGATGGCCGGTGATCGCCTGATCCTGGCCTCCAATACCGGCCAGGCCCTGGCTCTCGATCCCAAGACCGGCAAAACCCTCAAATCCCTGAAACTCGGCTCCGACGCCCTGATCGGCCCCATCGCCGCTGATGGTATGGTCTATTTCGTCACCGACAAGGCCGAACTGGTCGCCATCAGGTGACGTACGGCGCCCAGCCGCCATGCTGAGGCTCGCGATCGTGGGCCGCCCCAATGTGGGCAAGTCTACCCTCTTTAACCGCCTGGCCGGACGGCGTCTGGCTATTGTCGATGATCGGCCGGGCGTGACGCGGGACCGGCGATTCGGCGTGGGGCGCCTCGGGGATCTCGACCTCGAACTCATCGATACGGCCGGTTTCGAAGACGTGAATGACGCGAGTCTCGAGGCGCGCATGCGTCGCCAGACTGAACTGGCTGTGGAACAGGCCGAGGTTGTCCTCTTCGTCTTCGACGCGCGCGAAGGGGTAACCCCCCTGGACGAACTCTTTGCCGAGGTTCTGCGCCGCAGCGGCAAGCCGGTCATCGTCGTCGCTAACAAGAGCGAGGGACGGGCGGGGGACACCGGCGCCCTGGAAGCCTATGCCCTCGGATTTGGCGAGAGCATCCCCATCTCCGCCGAGCATGGCGAGGGTCTGAGTGATCTCTATGCCGCGGTAGTGGCTGCCGCGCCTGAGCCCGAAGTCGCCGAGGATGATGAAGAGTCCGACCCGCGCGGCGAGCGTCCGGCGCGCATCGCCGTGGTCGGCCGTCCCAATGCCGGCAAATCGACCCTGATCAATCGCCTGATTGGCGAGGCCCGCCTGCTGACCGGTCCCGAGGCCGGAATCACGCGCGACGCCGTCTCGGTGGACTGGACCTGGCAGGACCGCGCCGTGCGTCTGGTGGACACCGCGGGCCTCCGCCGCAAGGCGCGGGTGGAGGAGGGGCTAGAGCGCCTCTCGGTCCAAGATTCGCTTCGCGCCATCACCTTCGCCGAGGTGGTGCTCCTGGTCATGGACGCCTCCCACCCCTTCGAGACCCAGGATCTGACCCTGGCCGATCTGGTGGAGCGCGAGGGCCGCGCCCTCGTCTTTGTGCTTGCCAAGTGGGATTTGGTGGAGGATCCCGGCCCGACCTTAAAGGCCTGTCAGGAACAGGCCGAGCGTATGCTGCCGCAGCTTCGCGGCGCGCCGATGGTGGCCCTCTCGGCGGAGACGGGCGCGGGCCTGGATCGCCTGATGCCCGCGGTCTTCAAGGCCCATACCGACTGGTCCACCAAGCTCAAGACCCGCGATCTGAACGACTGGCTGCGCCTGGCCATGGAGCGGCACCCCCCGCCGGCAATTAATGGACGGCGGATCAAGCCCAAATACATGGCCCAGACCAAAGCCCGGCCGCCGACCTTCGTGCTGTTTGCCTCCCGGGCCGACAAGATGCCCGAGAGCTATCGGCGCTATCTGATCAATTCCCTGCGTCAGAGCTTTGATCTGCCCGGCACGCCCATCCGTGTGACCGTGAAGTCGGGCGCCAATCCCTACGCCGATGATCCCAGCGCCGGGGTCAGAGCGTCGGGGACAAAACGCCGGAGCGCGCCGCGCGCCACGCCGCGAAGCTGAGCGTCTCGGTCGGCGCCCCGAGCGCCGGATCGGCGCAGATTTCCACGATCATGGGGCCAATTTCATCCGGGTGCGGCAGGGTCATGGGATCCTCGCCGGGAAAGGCCTCGGCGCGCATGGCGGTGCGCATGGGACCGGGATTGACGATGGCCACACGTAAGGGGCTGGCGTCGGTCTCATCCGCCCAGCTCCGCGCCAGGGCCTCCAGTCCCGCCTTGGTGGCGGCATAGGATCCCCAGAAGGCCCGGGGCCTTACCGCCGCGCCCGAGCTGATAAATACCGCCCGGCCCGCGTCGCTGACCCTCAGTAGCGGCTCCATAGACCGAATCAGGCGGAAGGCTGAGGTCAGGTTGACGCTGACGATCTTATCCCACAGCTCCGGCGGGATATGCGCCACGGGTCTCAGGCCCGCCAGCATGCCGGCGGCATGGACGAGAATGTCCAGCTTCTTGTGCCGCGCGAAGATTGCTCCGCCCAGGGCGTCGACGCCAGCGCCGTCCGTGAGATCCAGAGGGATGAGCGTTGGCGCCAGTCCGCCAAAACCGCGGATCTCATCATCCAGCTCTTCCAGCGCCCCCTGGGTGCGGCCAACGGCCATGACCCGAGCCCCCGCCGCGGCCAGAGCCACGGCGCACGCACGCCCAATACCCCGGGTCGCCCCGGTCACCACGGCCACGCGGCCGGACAGCCGTCCGTTCATTGGTGAGAGCGCCGCCCCTCGCTCACGCATCCTCCAGGAACGAAAGCTGGGGTTGCACGGCCTGGCTGTCGCGGCCCTGGGCGTTCTCGCGGTCCAGAAGGCGGGTGGGATATTCGCCGGTGAAATAGTGGTCGGTGAATTGCGGTGTGACCGGATCGCGGGGCCCCGCGCCCATGGCCCAATAGAGCCCCTCCACGGAGAGGAACCCCAGGCTGTCCACCTCCAGAAGATGAGCCATTTCCGGCAAGGACCGATTGGCCGCCAGGAGAGCGGAGCGGTCCGGCATATCGATGCCATAAAAATCCGGCCATTTGATCTGCGGCGAGGCGGACCGCAGATGCACTTCCTTGGCGCCGGCCTCCCGGACCATACGAACGACCCGCACCGAATTGGTGCCCCGCACGATGGAATCGTCGATCAGCATCACGCGCTTTCCCGCCAGCACCGCGCGGTTTGGGCTGAGCTTCATGCGCACCCCGAGCTCCCGGGCGCCTTGTGAAGGCTGGATGAAGGTCCGTCCCACATAGTGGTTGCGGATGATACCCATCTCGTAAGGCACGCCGCTTTCCTGGGCATAGCCCAGGGCCGCCGGGCCGCCGGAGTCAGGCACGGGGACGACAACGTCCACGTCCACATGGCTTTCCTGGGCCAGGCGCCGGCCCAGGCGCTTCCTGACATCATAAACCGAACGACCGTTCACCACGCTGTCGGGCATGGCGAAATAGACGTATTCGAAAACGCAGGGCCGCGCTTTGGCAGCTGGGAAGGGGCGGATCGACTCCACCCCGCTTTCGGAGACCACCACCATCTCGCCGTGCTCCACATCACGCACGAACCGCGCGCCGATCATGTCCAGCGCCCGGGTCTCGGAAGCGAAAACCGCTTGCCCCGCCAGATCGCCCAGCACCAGAGGTCGAATTCCTAAGGGATCGCGCACGCCGATGAGCTTCTTGTTGGTGAGGGCCACGAGCGCGTAGCCGCCTTCCACCTGGGAGAGGGCGTCGATGAATTTCTCGACGATCTTCGCCTTCCGCGAGCGGGCGATGAGATGCAGGATCACCTCCGAGTCCGATGTCGACTGGAAGATGGCGCCGGCGGAGACCAGTTCCTCGCGCAGGGCCAGAAAGTTGGTGAGATTGCCATTGTGGGCGATGGCGACGCCGCCGGCCTTGAGGTCAGCGAACATCGGTTGGCCATTGCGCAGGAAGCTGCCGCCGGAGGTGGAATAGCGGGTGTGGCCAATGGCCGCGACGCCGGGCAGGCGCCTTCCGAGATCTCCGCCAGAGAATGAATCCGCTACATGTCCCAGATGGCGCTCGGTGTGAAACCTCTGGCCATCGAAGGCGGCGATGCCGCAGGCCTCCTGTCCGCGGTGCTGCAGGGCATGCAAGCCCAGAGCCACCACTGTCGCGGCGTCGGGAGTGTCAAAGACGCCGAACACCCCGCATTCCAACCGGGGCGAATCGTCCAAGGGGTCTCGGGGCAGCGGGTCCCGCGAATTGGCCGCTAACAGGCGAGGGGGCATAATCATTGGGTCGGCTCCACGACGACGGCCAAGGCGTGTCCATGGCGCCCACCTTGCTGAGCCGGATCGGGCGCGCCGTCGGCCAGAATGGGGGCAAGCTCATGGGTCATTTTCGCGCCCTGGGGCGCCGCCGCGCGCAGGACCGCGCCGGCGCTCTCGGCTAAGGGATAGAGCTTAGCCTGGGAAATCCAGGCGGGGACACGCTGGGCCGGAATGGCGGCGGCGATCAGCACACCCATGAGCCCGATGACTAGCAGGCCGCGCCCGAGCCCCACGCCAAGGCCGAGTATGCGATCCAGGCCGGATAATCCTGCATTGCGCACGCCAGACGTGAGGAGGCCGCCCAGGGTGCGAAGAATGGCATAGGAGACCACGAAGATCAGCAGCATGGCCACGGCATGCGCCATCCAGGAGATGCGAATCATATGGGCCAGTAAAGGCGACACAAGCCGCGCGGCAAAAGCGGCGATAAACAGGCTGAGGATCAGGGCCAGCAAGGTCGTCACCTCACGCGTCGCGCCGCGCGCCAGGCCAAAAAGGGCCGAGATCACCAATATGAACCCCGCGATGCCGTCGAACAGGGTCATGGGCGTCTCATCCGAATGCCTGATCGCCGATTTTGGCGATTGCGTCGGCGAGGCGCGCCACGCCACTGACCTTCACTCCGGCGCCGTCGGCCTGCAGGGGCGCCAGGGCGCGGGTGAACCCGAGCTTAGCGGCTTCCTTCAGTCGCGTTTCCATTCGGCTCACGGGGCGGACATCTCCNNGGCTCGCTGATGCGCAGCCCCCCCGCGACGTTCAAATAAACGTCACGTGCGGCAAATCCAAGACCGCACCGCGCCTCCAAGACGGCCATCACCATGGCGAGGCGCCCAGAATCCCATCCCACCACCGCCCTGCGGGGCGTTCCGTAGACGGACGGCGCCACCAGAGCCTGCACCTCGACCAGTACAGGGCGCGAGCCTTCCATGCCGGCGAAGACCGCCGCGCCGGCCGCGCGCTCGCCGCCCTGGTTTAGGAATAGGGCCGAGGGATTCTTCACCTCCGTGAGGCCCATGTCGCTCATCTCGAAGACGCCGATCTCATCGGTGGCGCCAAAGCGGTTCTTCACCCCGCGCAGAATACGGAAGGGGTAACCGCGCTCTCCCTCAAAGGCGAGGACCGCGTCAACCAGATGCTCCACGACCCGGGGACCAGCGATCTGGCCGTCCTTTGTGACATGACCCACCAAGATGATGGCGACGCCGCGCTTCTTGGCGAGGCGCACGAGCTCCGCCGCACAGGCACGCACCTGGGTCACGGAGCCTGGACCTGCCTCATGCACCTCGCTCCAGAGGGTCTGCACCGAATCGATGACCACGAGGTCAAAGGCCTCGCGCTTGAGGCCATCGGTGATCTCGCGCAGGGAGGTCTCCGCCGCCAGCCTCACCGGCGCATCGCCCAGGCCCAGGCGGTGTGCGCGGGCGCGAATCTGTTCGGCGGCTTCCTCGCCGGAAATATAGGCGCAGGCCGCGCCGCCCCGGGCCGCCTGGGCGCAGACCTGCAGGAGCAGGGTGGATTTGCCGACTCCCGGGTCCCCCGCCAAGAGGATCGCCGAGCCGGGGACCACGCCGCCGCCGCAGACCCGGTCAAACTCGGTTACCCCTGTGGCGACGCGGGGCGGGCTTGGCGTCTGGACATCCAGGCCCTCGAAGGCGAGGCCCCTCGCCTTGTGGCTCCGGCTGGGCGCCAAAGCGCCTGGCGGGCGCGCCCCGCTCTCTTCAACCAGGGTGTTCCACGCGCTGCACGCGGGGCACTGGCCCGACCACTTGGGTTGGACCGACCCACAGGATTGGCAGACATAGAGAGCGCCGTCGCGCGCCATGGCTTCCCGATTCGCTACAGGATTATGACTATAGCATTTTGGCGCGCTTAGCGCGGATCGAACCGTCCCTCGCGGGCCCAGTTGCTGAACTTGGTCAGGTCCTCGTTGAAATGAAGATTGACCGTACCGATGGGGCCGTGGCGCTGNNGCCTCGCGATAGATGAACATAACGACGTCCGCGTCCTGCTCGATCGACCCGGATTCCCGAAGGTCCGAGAGTTGCGGCTTCTTGTCTTCCCGGTTCTCCACCTGGCGCGAGAGCTGGGCGGCGGCGATGATGGGGACCGACAGCTCCTTGGCCAACGCCTTTAGCCCTTGCGTGACCTGACTGACCTCCTGAACGCGGTTCTCCACGCGTCCGTCGCCAGTGGTGACAAGCTGAAGGTAATCCACGACGATCAGTTCCAGACCGACCGTGCGCTTCAACCGCCGGGCCCGGGCCGCCAGCTTGCCGATGGAAATGCCGCCCGTGGCGTCGATATAGAGCGGGGCCTCGGCGATCTCGGCGGCCGCGTCGCGGATACGCCCGAACTCTGACGCCGTGATCTCGCCCTTGCGGATCTTGTCGGACGGCACCTCCGCCACCTCGGCCAACAGCCTCATGGCAAGCTGCTCTGCGGACATTTCCAGGGAGAAGAAGGCCACAACCCCGCCGCTAACCGTCTTTCGGCCCCCTTCAAGGCTGGGCTCCCAGGCATAGTTTCGCGCCGCGTTGAAGGCGATGTTGGCGGCAAGGGACGTCTTGCCCATGGAGGGGCGGGCGGCGAGGATCAGAAGGTCTGATTTGTGGAGGCCGCCCAGTTTCTGGTCCAGGTCAATAAGGCCGGTGGAGAGACCCGAAAGCCCCCCGTCGCGTTGAAACGCCTCGGCGGCCATTTCGATCGCCCCGCGCACGGAACTCGAAAAGTCCACGAAGCCGCCGGCCACGGCCCCTGTTTCGGCCAAGGCGTAGAGCTGCTGTTCCGCCTGCTCGATTTGGTCGCGCCCCGAAAGATCCTCATCTCCCGATTGGGCGAGGGCGGCGATATCGCCGCCGATACGGATCAGGTCCCGCCGGAGGGCCAAGTCGTGAATGACCCGGGCGTAGTCCGCCGCATTGGCGGCCGGCGGGGCGCGGTCCACCAGATCGGCGAGATAGCGCACGCCCCCCAGATCCTCGAAGGCTGGGTCGCGATGAAACTGTTCGGCGAGCAGGATCGGTTCGGCCAGATGGCCGCGGCGGATATGGCTCTGGATGGCGGCGAACAGGCGGCCGTGGAAGGGCTCGAAGAAGTGCCTCTCCGTCAGGGCGTCGCTGAGCCGCTCTGCGGCGCTGTTGTCATAGAGAAGAACGCCCAGCAGGGCCTGCTCGGCCTCAAGATTGGCGGGTGCGTGAACGACATCAAGGACCGGAGTCGCGGGGCGTAGATCGAGTTGGGGAACCAGTGCCATGGCGCGACCATAGCCCAGCTATCAGCCGGGCCAACGCATGCATTCCGCCTCTTAACAGCTAAGATCGTCCCTGTGGATCACCTGTCCGCATGACGGTCAAATCGGCTAGTCGTCGCGGCCGAAGCTCTCCTGGCTGCCCGCTCCGCCCTCAAGCATGTCAGCGGCTGCCTGGGCGTCGGAGGCGCGGTCAGCCTCGAACTGGCTGGTGATGACATTTTCACCCTTGGCCTGACGCTCGGCTTCATCGGCGCTGCGGGCGATATTGATCGTCACCGTGGCGGTGACCTCGGCATGCAGCCGCACCTTGATCGCATGCAGGCCCAGCGTCTTGATCGGCTTGTCGAGCACGATCATGGCGCGATCAACCTTGCCGCCCTCGGCGTTCACAGCGTCGGCCACGTCGCGGCCCGAGACCGATCCGTAGAGCTGGCCGCTATCACCGGCCTGGCGGATCATCACATAGGCGCTGCCGTCCAGGCGTTCGCCCGCCTTGGCGGCGGCGGCGCGGGCGGCGGCATTACGGGTCTCGATGTCGGCGCGCTGGCCTTCAAAGACCTTCATATTGCCGGCGGTCGCCCGCAGGGCCTTGGACCTCGGCAGGAGGAAATTGCGCGCGAAGCCGTCCTTCACGGTGACGACATCACCCAGGGCGCCCAGACGCTCGACGCGTTCGAGGAGAATGACCTTCATGGTGCGTGTCTCCTACTTCACGACGTGAGGAAGCAGGGCCAGAAACCGGGCGCGCTTAATGGCTTGGGCGAGTTCGCGCTGCTTCTTGGCGGAGACAGCCGTGATGCGCGAAGGGACGATCTTGCCGCGCTCGGACACATAGCGCTGCAGAAGCTTGACGTCCTTGTAGTCAATCTTCGGGGCCATATCGCCCGAAAAGGGGCAGACCTTGCGCCGACGCAGGAAGGCTCGGCGCCCGCCGCCACCGGATTCTGGAAGGATGTTCTCGTCGGACATGATGGATTTAGCCTTGAATTCTTAATGCGCGTGCGATGGGGATCAGACCGGAACGTCTTCGAAGCGACGTTCCCGCTCGCGATCACGCCGGGCGAGGATCGGTGAGAGCTCCAGATCCAGCGTATCGACCTTGATGGTGAGGTAGCGAAGCACATCCTCATTGAGGGAAAGCTGACGTTCCATTTCCTTGACGGCCTCCGCCGGCGCGTCAATGGCGAGAAGGGAATAGTGCCCCTTCCGATTCTTCTTGATGCGGTAGGTGAGGTTACGAAGACCCCAATATTCGATCTTCAGGATGTGGCCGCCCCGGGATTCCACCAGCGCCTTGAGTTCTTCGTTGAGGGTTTCGGCCTGGGCCGGGGAGATATCTTGGCGCGCAATAACGACGTGTTCGTAGGAGGGCATGACGTCCTTTTCCGATTGTGAAGGGCGGCGCCCCTCGGCCGCTCGGAAATGCGACCGTGGGACGATGGGTCTTAGGATCCGCGGCGGCCGGGAGACTCCAGGCCCTTTGACGTTCCGCGAAAAAGACCGCCCTTACTTATGAAGGCAGGGCGGTTAGCCGCAAACCCCGCCAAAGGCAAGCTAAATCACATAGGGTGGGCCGCGCGCCAGGCCTTCACAGCCTCCAAGGTCTTGGCCACATGCTCATTGGGACTGAGGTCTGAATAGGCCAGGATGACTTTGTCGTCAGGGGATATGACATAACTCGTCCGGTCGGAATGACCAGGATAGATGGCGAGCGTCGACTTATAGCTCTCGGCGATCTTGGCGTCAGGGTCGGCGGCCACGGCAAATTTCGAGCGGCATTCGCTTACAGAGAATTCGGTAAGGCGGTCGATGTTACCAGCCGTAATTCCGATCAAGGTGGCGCCCATTTGTTTGTACTGTTCCGAGGCGTCCGCGAACTCATGGGCCTCGATGGTGCAGCCCGAGGTGAAGGCGGCGGGAAAGAAATAGAGCACCACAGGTCCCTTTTTCAGCGCGGCGGCCAAGCTGAACGGGAACTGTTTGCCGGCTTGGGAGGCCTGGGCGGTGAATTCGGGGGCTACATCGCCCGCCTTGAGCGCCGCGTGGGCGGGAAGAGCGAAGGCAGCGGCGAGGGTCGCGGCGGCGGCGAGGCGTCGAAGCATCGGTAAAACTCCCTAAGCCCCGAACCTGTCGGGTGCGGGCTTTACTATGGCCTGAAATGGCCGCGCCACACCAGTGGCGCCACGCGTGGCGCGGCTTGTGAGCGCGCCGCCTTTGACCTAACCCTCCGCGCCGCGGTGGGTGGACCGCCGCATCAAGTGTCGTATTTTCAATGGAGGGGCGGTCTGATGAGCCTCGCATTCCTGTTTCCCGGCCAAGGCAGCCAGAGCGTCGGCATGGGCGGCGACTTGGCGGAAGCCTTCATAGCGGCCCGCCAAGTTTTCGAGGAAGTGGATGACGCCCTGGGTCAGCGGCTCTTCCGCCTCATGCGCGAGGGTCCGATTGAGGATCTGACCCTGACCGAAAACGCCCAGCCGGCGCTAATGGCGGTCAGCCTCGCTGTCATGGCCGTGCTGAAAGCGGATTTTGACATACGGGTGGAAAGGGCCGCCTTTGTCGCCGGGCATTCTCTAGGCGAATATTCGGCTCTCGCCAGCGCGGGGGCTCTCAGGCTGTCTGACACGGCCCGGCTCCTCAAACTGCGTGGCGAGGCGATGCAACGGGTGGTTCCCGTGGGCGTCGGCGCCATGGCCTCGCTGATCGGTCCCAAGGCTGATGTCGCCCTCGCCGAAGCCGCCGCAAGGGCCGGCTCTGCGGCGGGCATCTGCGTGGTGGCCAATGACAACAACGCCGGAAATGTGGTAATCTCAGGCGACAAGGCGGCGGTGGACCTCGCCATCGCGGAGGCCAAAACCTTAGGCGCGCGGGCCATTCCCTTAAACGTTTCCGCGCCATTCCATTGCCCGCTCATGCAACCCGCCGCCGACGAGATGGCCCGGGCTCTCGCCGAGACCCTCATTCTCGCGCCGCGCGCGCCCGTCGTTTGCAATGTCACCGCGCGGCCGACCCTCGATCCCGAGGTGATTCGGCGCCTCCTGGTGGAGCAGGTCACGGGCCGCGTGCGCTGGCGCGAAAGTCTTGAATGGCTGGGCGCCGAGGGCGGCGTGACGCGCTTCGCCGAGGCTGGCGCGGGCAAGGTTCTGAGCGGCATCGCCAAGCGCGTGGTCCCCGAGTCCGAGGCCGTCCCGTTGAACACGCCGGCCGATCTTGAGGCCTTCGCCAAATCCGTTTGAGACGTCTACCAGGAGCCATGAGTCCGCATGTTTGATCTGACCGGAAAGACCGCCCTGGTGACCGGCGCCACCGGAGGAATTGGCGGGGCGGTTGCGCGCGCCTTGAAAGACGCCGGCGCCCAGGTGGTGATTTCCGGCACGCGTGAGGGAGCCCTTCGCGATTTAGCGGATAGCCTGGGAACTGGCGTGAGCCTTCTGGCCTGCGATCTGACGGACGCCCAGGCTGTGGATGGGCTCGTGGGGGCCGCCGAGACCGCCGCCGGCGCGCCGCTCGATATTCTCATCGCCAATGCGGGCATCACTCGCGACGGTCTTCTCATGCGGATGAAGGATGAGGACTGGTCAGCGGTTATGGCGGTCAATCTCGAAAGCTATTTCCGGCTTACACGGGCGGCGCTTCGGGGCATGATGCGCCGACGTTCAGGACGAATCATCGGCATGACTTCCGTCGTGGGCGTCGTCGGCAATGCGGGCCAGACCAATTACGCCGCGTCCAAGGCAGGAATGATCGGCTTCACCAAGGCCCTCGCCCAGGAGGTCGCCAGCCGCAACATCACTGTGAACTGCGTGGCGCCCGGCTTTATCGAAAGCCCCATGACCGATGCTCTTAGCGACGCCCAGAAGGCGGAGATCCTCAAGACGATTCCCTTGGCCCGCTTGGGCTCCGGCGCGGATGTGGCGGCGGCTTGCGTTTATCTGGCCAGCGACGCGGGCGCCTATGTCACCGGTCAAACCTTGCACGTGAATGGCGGCATGGCGATGATCTGACCCGCGCTCCGCTAGCGGGCGATCCCGGAAGGACGTCACCCAGGCTCGCGCCCAAGCCGCCGTTCACCCGCTAGGCGGGGGATAAGTAACATGCTAGGCGGGCGTTGAAGTCAAAACCCCGGTGGGCGGTGGAACCGTTCTATCGGCGGTGCAGACTCGCCTATCATCGGGGCGGGCGGGATCGATAAGGCCGATTCTGTGACCCTCCCCCTAGACCAGAAGGACGGGACAACAGATTATGTCCGACACACTTGAGCGCGTGCGCAAAATCGTTATCGAGCATCTGGACGCCGATCCGGANNGCCGACAGCCTCGACAATGTCGAGCTGGTCATGGCCTTCGAGGAAGAGTTCGACATCGAAATTCCCGATGACGCGGCCGAGCATATCCAGACCGTGGGAGACGCCGTTAGCTTCATCACCGAGCGTCTCGGAGCCTAGTTAAGGCGGACGCGGCGAAGCCATAGGGCCTTCCCTTGCGCCGGGTTGTTGTCACAGGACTTGGCATGGTCACCCCCCTGGGTTGGGGCGTTGAACCGTCATGGCGGGCTCTTATCGCGGGCCGCTCGGGGGCGGGTCGGATCACGGCCTTCGATCCGACGGACTATGGCTGTCAGGTGGCCTGCGAGGTGCCACGCGTCAACGGACGGGGTGGCGGCGGCCCTGATTTTCCCCACGCCTTCGATCCGGACCAGGTCATGAGTCCCAAGGATCAGCGGCGTGTCGATGATTTTATCCTCTACGCGATGGCCGCGGCCGATGAGGCCATGGCCGATTCCGGCTGGTCGCCTCAGACGGATGACGACCGAGAGAGAACCGGCGTCACCATCGGCTCAGGCATAGGCGGCCTTTCCACCATCGCAGATACCGCTGTCGAGCTGGAAGCCAAGGGCCCCAGGCGGGGCGTCAGCCCATTCTTCATCCCGTCTGCTTTGATCAATCTGGCCGCGGGCCAAGTCTCGATCCGTCACGGCCTCAAGGGGCCGAACCATGCGGTGGTCACCGCCTGCGCCAGCGGCGCCCATTCGGTGGGGGACGCCACGCGTTTCATTCAACACGGGGATGCCGACGTCATGCTGGCTGGCGGCGCTGAGGCGGCCGTGTGCAAGATCGGGATCGCCGGCTTTGTCGCCTGCCGGGCGATGTCCACTCATTTCAATGACACGCCGCTCAAGGCCTCGCGTCCCTATGACCGTGACCGGGATGGCTTTGTCATGGGGGAGGGGGCCGCTGTTCTCGTGCTTGAGGAGCTTGAGCATGCCCGAGCGCGAGGCGCGCGCATCTATGCCGAGGTGATCGGATACGGTCTGGCTGGCGACGCGCACCACATCACGGCCCCGGCCGATGATGGCGACGGCGGCTTTCGCGCCATGCGCGCGGCCATCGCCCAGGCGGGGCTGGACCCGGCTGACATCGATTATGTGAATGCCCACGGAACCTCCACGCCACTGGGCGATGAGATCGAGCTGGGCGCCGTGGAGCGATTGTTCGGTCAGGCCGCGGGAAAACTCGCCATGTCGTCCACCAAGTCAGCTATCGGCCATTTGTTGGGCGCGGCCGGCGCCGTCGAGTCGGCCTTTACGGTTCTTGCGCTACGCGACCAGATCGCCCCGCCCACCATTAATCTGGACAATCCCTCCGTCGATACTCCCATTGACCTGCTGGCGAACGCCGCCAAGCCCATGAAGATCGACGTGGCCATGTCCAATAGCTTCGGCTTTGGCGGCACCAACGCCACCGTTGTGTTCAAGACCGCGCCGTGACGAGGCGGCCTCGGCCGCGCGCCAAGCGAACTGGGGTTATGGGGCGCTCACGGGTTATCTCCGCCATCATCGTGTTCGCGTTCTTCCTCGCGTCAGTGACGGCCCTGGTTCTCATACCTGGGCGCCGGCAACCCGATGGCGGATCGACCACGATCATTCTCGGTCGCGGCGAAGGCGTCTTGGCGATCGGGCGGGATCTGGCGCGGGCCCATGTCGTTGGTTCGGGATTGGTATTCGCCTTGGTGGCGGAGGCCACCGGCTCCGCGCCCCGGCTGAAAGCCGGCGAATATGATTTTCCCTCTGGGGCTAGCCTCTTTCACGTGTTGCGCATGATCCGCGAGGGGCTGGTGGTGCGCCATTTTATAACCATCCCTGAAGGGCTGTCGTCCAAGGCGGCGGCGGAGATTCTTCGCCAATCCGACGTTCTCACGGGCCCGGCGCCCGTCGCGCCCGAGGGCGCGCTTCTTCCTGAAACCTATGAGGTATCCCGAGGCGAAAGCCGGGCGGCGGTGACCCAGCGCATGGAGCGGGACAGGAATGCTCTTCTGGAGAAACTCTGGGCGACGCGGGAGTCAGGCCTGCCCTATCGGCGTCCCGAGGACGCCGTGATTCTGGCCTCAGTGGTCGAAAAGGAGACGGCCTTAGCCGCTGAACGCCCGCTCGTCGCGGGGGTCTTCGTTAACCGTTTGGAAAACGGCATGCGTCTGGAGAGTGATCCCACGGTGATCTACGCCCTAACGGGCGGGGCGCCTCTGGGCCACGGTCTGACCCGTTCTGAACTTGCATCCCCGTCGCCCTATAACACCTATCGCGTCGCCGGCTTGCCGCCCACGCCGATCAACAATCCAGGCCGCGCGGCCCTTGCCGCGGTTCTCGCGCCGACCCGAACCGATGATCTTTACTTCGTCGCCAACGGCGCTGGCGGTCACGCCTTTTCGCCCACTTTCGCCCAGCATGCTCGAAACGTGGCCCATTGGCGGCGGGTTGAACGGGCCGCGGCCTCAGGCGCGAATCGATGAGGCGGAAGACGGAGAATCGCCCGAATGACGGAAGCGTTTTGTCCACGTGTCGGACCTGTGGATGTCAGGCGCGGCGCCGCGGCATGGGGAGGGGTTGNNACGGGAGAGTTTCCAAGCCTCGCCCTGTCTATCTCGGCCACCACCCGCGCCCCGCGCCCGGGCGAGAGGGACGGGCGCGAATATCATTTCGTCGACGCGGAGCGCTTTGCCGAGATGGCGGGCGCCGGTGATTTTCTTGAGCATGCTGAAGTCCATGAGAATCGCTACGGCACGCCAAAGACCACTGTTCTCGCGGCCCTTGCTGGCGGCCGGGATGTCCTCTTCGACATAGACTGGCAGGGCGCCCGTGACATCCGCAAGGCCATGCCTCTGGACACCGTGAGTGTGTTCATCCTTCCCCCGACCCTTGCCGCTCTCGAGAGACGCCTTCACACACGCGCCCAGGATACCTTCGATGTGATCTCTCGACGCCTAGAGCGGGCCCGAGGCGAGATCGAGCACTGGCGCGAATATGACTACGTGATCGTCAATGACGATTTTGACGCAGCCTATGGGAAACTCGCGGGCATCTATGAGGCTGAACGTGAGCGCCGTGAGCGCAATCTCTGGCTGCCGGATTTCGTGACGCGACTGACAGCCCCATACGTTTAGGCGCTTTGCTCCAGCCAAGCTCGCGCGAGCGCCATAAAACCCGGCACGGGGACGGTTTCGGCCCGGGCATTGGCGTCGACGCCTGCCACGCGACAAAGTTGCTCTCCGCCCAATTGTTTCAGCGCTGAGCGGAGCATTTTGCGCCTCTGGCCGAACGCGGCGCCTGTCACCGTTTCCAAGGCCGCGACAAGACGATCATCAGGCCGTTCATTCCGCAGACGCAGGTTGACCACCGCGGAAGCGACCTTGGGGGGCGGGGTGAAGGCCCGGGCCGGAAGCTCCATCACCAGACGCGTCTCGCAGAGGGTCTGGGCGATGACCGAGAGCCGTCCATAGTCGGAGCCCCCAGCCGGCGCCACAATGCGCAGCGCCACCTCTTTCTGAAACATCAGGGTCATGGCCTCTGGCCGCCAGGGGCCCAGCAGCCATTTCAGAAGCAGGGCTGTGCCAACATTATAGGGAAGGTTGGAAACAACCCGCGCGCCGATGCCCCCTGCGTAATCGCGAAGCATCGCCGTTTCATTCAACTTCAGGGCGTCCGTGGTCAGAGCCGTCAGGCGGTTGGGGAAATTCGTCGCCAGGTCATCAAGAGCAGGCGCAAATCGCGCGTCTTTCTCCACCGCTATGACCTGTGCGCCCGCTTCCAGTAGCGCTCGGGTCAGTCCGCCAGGTCCTGGCCCAACCTCGATCACCACTTGATCCTCGAGAGGTCCGGCGATCCGCGCGATCTTGCGGCAGATATTCAGATCGAGGAGAAAATGCTGACCAAAGCGCTTATCGGCCGTCAGTCCGAGCCGGGTCAAAGTGTCACGAAGGGGCGGCGGATCCGCCATTCCATCCGGCGCGGCGCGCTTGGACGGCGTCGCGAGCGTCACCGCGTCTCGATAGTGGCCGAGTTGCGCAGATCGCGCAGTTCGCGCTTGGAGATCATCGACAGCTCCTCGCCATAAAGGCGATCCTGGATCTGGGCCGAGGTCAGCATTCCCGCCCCCCCCATGTGCTTGTCGCATACTGCGATCAGGTGCAGCCCTGCGTCTGTTCGAATGGGCGCCGAAATATCGCCGGTATTCATGGATTTCACCGCATCGCGGAACGCTGGCGCGAGATCCTTAACCTCAGCTTCGCCCAGATCGCCGGCCACGACGCCCGGCGTCTTGGCCGCCACGGCCTCGATGTCATCACATCCATGTACCTTGGTCCGCATCGCGTCCAATTTTGCTGTCGCCGCCGCCGTCTCCTCCGGCGTCGCCGTCTTGGGTAGGGCCACGGCCGCCTGTTCGAGCCTCACCACCGCCGTGGCGCCGCCCGCCCGACGGTCCTGAAGCATGATGATATAGGCGCCATCCTTGACCGGGATCGGCGCTGAGAGTTGTCCGGGCCGAAGGTCTTCAAGGGCTTTGTCGACTTCCGGCGGCATCTCGCCCTGCGAAATCCAGCCAACCTCTCCGCCGGTCGCGGCCGACGGGGAATTGGAAAATTGCCGCGCGACGGCTGCGAAGGGCGCGCCCTTCTGAATCTGGTTGATCAGTTCGGCCGCGCCCTGCACAGCCTGGGCTTCGCTGCCGGCGCGCGCGGAGTCGATAAAGACCTCCTCGATCTCATATTGTGGTTTGCTGGATTCAGCTTCCTGACGCTTCTCAAAAGCCTTGATCTGATCCTGTCCGACGACGAGCCGGTTCCCATACCGCCCGTGTATCCACCCACGCCAACTAATCTCCGCCCTAAGCTGATCCTTGAAGGTCTGGGCGCCGACACCCTGAGCGGCGAGCTGGGCGAGGATCTGCGCGGCGCTGGTGTTGTTGGATCTGGCGATCTGGGCGATCTCGTCCTCGACCTCGGCGTCCGAGGCGATAAGATCGAATTTCTGCGTCTTCCCCTCGTTACGCAGATCCTGCATTTCGAGACGCTCGTCGATGAGCGAGCGCATCGCCTCTCGCTGAAGCTCAGGCAGATTTTGTTCTGTCGGTTGGATGCCGGCTGTGACGATCAAGAGCCGCATGCGCTGCACGATGTCATAGGTCGAGATGATGTCGTCATTCACGGTGACCACGACACTCTCTGAGAGGCTCGGGTGCGAACTGTCAGTCGGCGCGCCCGCGGAAAGCATGGGCCCGGCGTCTTGCGCCTCCGCGAACCCCACGGGCGTCATCAAGAGAGCGCTGAGCGTGAGAGCGGCGATACTGGAAAAACAACGCATGTGACGAATCTCTAAGGTAGTCTCTGTGTGGGGCGGAAGGCGCGGGGAGTGCAGGGATTGCGCAACCGCTTTTACCGTGTCGCGCCCAATGTGGCGAGTGAAAGGCGCAGGAGAACCGAGGTGGTCGGGCCGAGCGTGCCATTGAACGTCTGGTCGTGCCGATAAAGCACCTCAACCCTGATGCAATCGTCGCGATAGACGAGGCCAAAGTCAGATTCCCGCCAGCGCCCGCCGTCCACAACGGCATAGGTGCTGACGCCCCAGTGCTTTGTGAAAAAAGCTTCTCCGCGTACGTCCACACTGGTGAGCGGAACCCCGCCCGGCGTCAGGGGCTCTTGCAGATAGGCGATGTAGCCGTCGATGCGCGACATGGCGAAGGTGACGCCAGACTCCAGACGATCCACGGAGAAATTGTGGCTGTTTAGGCGCAGATTGGCGAAGGCGCGAAGTCCGCCGATCAGGGTCGTGTCGGCGCCCAGCACATAGTCCGACAAGGCGGGCTGGAGGCCGGAATAGCCGGGAATCACGGGATCGCTTTCGGCGTCGAAGCGGCGCCCGAGCATCACGCTGCCGGTGCGGCCGTCATCGAGGATCATGGTCGCCCGGCCGCCGATCGTGATGGACTGTCCGCCATCATAAATATCGTAGCCTGGCGACGTGTTCGGTTGGAAAATGTTGGTGGGGTCGAGCTCGAAATCCGTGCTGTCCGTGTCTGGGATCCTTGCGTCCGGCCTCTGGAGATTGGCGATGGAGACCAAAGCAATCGGCTCGAGTATGTAGCTCACGCTAGGCGTCTGTTTGATCAGGGGATAGCTGATCGTCGCCCCGATCATGCCAAAACCCCGGGGAAGGGTGACGCCCTGGTCCGTTCCGCTGGTGGTCGTCGTCGCGCCCCCGCCAACCGCCGGCGTCTGGGGAACGGCCGTCACATTGTAAAGATCACCCCTGACGTTCAGAAACGGCTGGATGCGCAAGCCATCCGAGAAGGTGATTGTCGTCTGCCAGTCCGCCTCGGCTGTCGCCCGTCGGTCATCCACGCCCGGCAGAAGGGGCTGGCCGGTTACGCCGACCGTCGCCACCGACTGATTTTGCGCCAAAACGACGGCGCTGCCGGTCACGCGCAACCGCCCCCCGAAGATCGCCGTGGGATCCTCCCACCGGGCCTCGATAAGGGGCGCTATAAGGGGGATGGTGCTCTGAACATCCGTCGTGCGCAGGCCCTGCACGCTGATCGCCGCAATTGAGAGGTAGGAGTTCGCGTCCTGGCGCACGGCGTCGATCTGGGAGATCAGTCGCCGGTCATCGACGGCGTAGAGGCCCCGGTTCACGAACACGTCCTGGACGGAATATTTGTCGAATATGAGGGGGTCAGAGGCGCGTTCGGCCGTGAAACCCCATGACCAGGATGGGTCCAATTGGTACTGACCGCTGCCAAGAATGTAGCTGCGTGAGGTGTCGGCGCCGAACTTGTCGCCACCCGACGTAAAATCCTGGTCATAGGTATAGCCGACTCGCAGGTCGGTCAGACCCGAATAGGTTCGCAACCGGTATTCCGCATTGAGGAAGGGGTTTACGCGACCATTGATTTGGGGAGTCACGGTCACGTCCTGTGATGACGAGATCACTTGATAATAGGGCTGCTCCCAGCTGAATCCCCGGATGCCGGAGATCGTGACGTTTGGGATCAGAAAACCAGACTTGCGGTCCACGCTCGGGTCCGCCGCTGGCAGGGTGGGGAAGTACAGGATCGGGAGCCCTTTGACCTCCACGACGGCGTCGTGAAACGCGAGCGTCTTGGCCCTCTTGTTCTCAATGACCCGCCGGGCTCGGATGGACCAACTAGGCTGGCCTGTCCTCGTCGCGCAAACCTCACAGGGCGTATAGATAACATGGTCGAATTCCGTGAGACCGGCGCCATGGCTTATGGTTTGCGCCGCGGCGATCTTGACGTCTCCCGCAAGGCGCGTTGCAAAGCCCAGGGCGAAACCTTCACTCATGGACTTGTCCATCTGGATCTGGTCGGCGAACTCGACCGCGCCGTCCGGTTGGACGATCTGGACGTGCCCCTTGGCGATTACGACCCCGGTCGTGGTGTCGTAGTCAAGGCTTTCAGCCCTGATGACCCTACCTTTGTAACGCGCCTCCACGGCGCCTTCGGCGATCACGTGGTGGGTGACGTCATTTCGCAACAGGCTGTCGGCTTCCAGGTAGAAGCCTCCGCCTCGTAGACCGTCATCAGGCTCGGCCGCGGGCGTCGTCTTGTTGGGGGCAGCAATCGATGAGAGGGGCTTGGCGATCGTGCCGCCAGCCACCAGACAAAGGCAGATCCCCGCCATGAGGCCGGTGGCGAACGGGGGCGCCGCGGACCCAGGTCTTCGCATGGTGATCCCGCCGAAGCGCTTTGCGGCGTTTCTGATGGTCAATTTCCACAAGAGAACTCGACGCGTCACAATCACGAGTTCCCCGTCCGTCGCCACAGCGTTCAAGCGGCCATCTTGGCAGAGCCATACGTCGCCAGGGCGCGCGAGGCAAAGTCTGACCCGCGCGTCTTCGCGTCGCCGTCGCGGTCTTCTAGCCGTCCTCGGTCCAGAAAAGCAGGGTGAGTCCGCACAGAAGCGCCAAGATTGGAGTTGCCCAGGCCGCAAGGCTCACCGGAATTACCTCGGTGGCGCCCAAGGCTCCACAGAACTGATTGAAGAAAAAAACCCCAAAGCCCAGCGCCACCCCAGCGGCGGCAAGACCCACAAGATCGCCGAGCCGCATCAGCCTCAGAGAGAAACTCGCGGCCAGGATCGACATGGCGGCAAGCAGGAGGGGCAAGGCGAAGAGCTGTTGCAGGCGAAGGTCATAGGCCGCCGCGGAGTAGCCAGCCAGCTCGGCCGCGCGGATCGTGCCGGGGAGGTCCCAGAACCCAACCGCGCTAGGTGCGACGAACTTCTCCATGGCGGTGCGACGATCAAGGGTAGAGGGAATCATGAGCTGTTCGGATCGAACGAGGCCGGCGCCTGGCCTCGCCTCACGGACATTCCGCAGACGCCAGAATCCCGGGGTCAGTATCGCTTCCTCCGCTTCGATACGGCGGGAAGAGGACATCTGGTCGGCGCCCTCGGCGCTTTGAATGAAGATTGAAACGCCCCTTAGACGAATCGCACCTTTGAAAGTGTCGTGAGCCCTAGCGTGAATGACGACCTGATTGCCATCATCCGCTTGACGAAGCCACAATTCCTGGCGCGCGCCGGAACTGCCGTCTTGCCCCAGAGCGGCGCGGCGATCCTCGAAACGGGCATTGAGGGCCGCCGCCGCGGGATTGAGAGCGACGATGACGATGACGCCGATCAGGGACGCGGCGATGGCCGCGGGAAAAACGAAGCGCCAGGCGGAAACGCCCGCGGCGCGCATGGCGACCAGTTCGCTTCGACGGTTGAGCGCTACGAAAGCCCCCATCACACCGAAAAGAAACACGAATGGCGTCAGGACGAGCATGACACTGGGCGCCTCCAGTACCACCAGTTCCACCAAGGCGAAGAAGCCGATATCGGCGCGACCGCCCACGGTGCGCGAGAGTTCGACAAAGTCGACCAGAGCGACCACGGATGCGACGACGGCCAAGACGGCGCCTACGCCCAGCAGGGCTCGCAACAGCACATAGGCCTGAATCCTCGTCATGCGCGCCTCAGGCGGCGAGACCGAGGTCTGGCGCCGCGGCCAACCGCCGCGCGGTCCTTTGACCGCCAAAGAGGACGACCGCGGAGCCCGCAATGGCCAGCAGTGGGACAAGATACTGCAAAGCGTTGAGTTCAGGCGCGTGCGCCGCAGCCCCCTGCGCGGCAAGACCTAAGACACGAATCAGCAATGCGGCGCCGGCCACCGCCGCAATGCGCGTCCCATATCCCAACCGGCTAAATCCACCACCGAGGATGGCCGCCAGGGCGAGGCTCATGAAGGTCAGATTATAGAGAGGCGCGGTGATTCTGGCGTGGCCCTCGGCGAGCATTGGGCTGGCGTTGGCCGCATCCCAAGGGTTGTCGGTGTTGGGAAAGAACAACTCATGGAGGTATCGATCCGAGAGTTTGTACCGAACTGCGCGCGCCTGGCCCAACATGGGGCGCAGATCCAGGGCGTTTTCGTCAAACGATAGGAAGTTCAGAGTGCCTGCGCCCGAAAATTCCTGATTTGCGCCGTGGCGCATGAGCATGATTGGCGCGCCGTCGCGCACGGTCAGACGCCCCTCCCGTGCTGAAATGGTGGTGTCACGGCCGGCGCCGGTCTCGTGGTCAATAAACAGGTTGTGGATAACGCCATCATCGCTGACCGATTGAGCGTAGACGGTGAGCCCCGGCGCGGGATGCGTGAACGCCCCCGGCCGTATCATGGTGCTGAGGAGGTTGGATCGAACGGCTTCAAGCGTATCGCGTAGCGCGCGATAGGAGATCGGCTGGATCCAGAACGTCAGCACAAAGGAGAAAAGTGTCACAAGGCTGGCGAGCCGAATTGCCGGCGAAACGACCCGCCAACGGCTGACCCCCCCGGCGAAGCATATGACGATCTCATTGTCTGTGTGCAGCCGGTTCATGCCTATCAGCCCGGCGATCAATACGGCGATCGGCAGGATGAGAACGATGAGCTGGGGCATGGCGAGCAAGATAATTTTGGCGAACACCAAGGCGCTCTGGCGGTCATTAACCAGGACGCTGATAGACGAGAGGGCCTCGCTCAAAATCGCCACGGCCGTCAGGGCAGCGGTCGCGGCAAGTGTGGGCCCCAGAAGCTGACGGAAGAGATAGCGCTCGATCAGGCGCAATTTGGGCCGGGCCTCACGAGTCTTCGCCTGCCCACGGTCGGGCTTCCCTCTGTAGACCGCACGGACGCAATGAGACAACCGCCGCAATTCCCAGGTTAGATCAAGACGGGCGGCTCTGCAGGCGAAAGCGGGCCAAAGATCGTTTCAAAGCTGGATTTCAAAGCCTGGTCCACCGTGCTCGGACCTATGTTTCGTCCTAGGTGGGCCAGACTGGTGACGCCGTGATCGCGGATGCCGCAGGGCACGATTCCGTCGAAGTGGCTGAGATTCGGAGCCACATTCAGGCTGATCCCATGCAGGCTGATCCAGCGGCGAAGGCGGAGCCCGATGGCGGCAATCTTCTGGTCTTCCCCTTTATTGTCCACCCAGACCCCGACGCGACCCGCGCGAAGGCCGGCCTGGACGCCCAGTGTGGCCAGGGCATCAATGATCGCTTGCTCCAAGGCGGCCACTAAAGCGCGAACATCTCTCTCTCGCGCGCGCAAATCCAGCATCACATAGACGACCCTCTGGCCGGGACCGTGATAGGTATGCCGTCCGCCGCGACCGCTTTGATGGACGGGAAAAAGGTCCGGATTGATCAGATCTTCAGCCTTGGCGGATACCCCGGCCGTATAGATCGCGGGATGCTCCAACAGCCAGAAGACCTCACCGGCTTGGCCCTCGACGATGGCCTGGGCGCGGGCCTCCATGGCGGCGACGGCGGCGGGATAGGGGATCAGGCCTGGGGAAATCGCCCAGCCGGCAGGGGCGCTGTCATGGCGCGGAAATCGAACGGCGGGCTTGAGAATCGCGATTGGCATTTGCGGCTCAGATGTGGAGCGTCTTCGCCATCATGCAAAGCGTGCCTTCACAAAGGGCTGGCCGTTTGCTACCCCCCGCGGCTCACCACGGGCGGTCGTGGCGGAATTGGTAGACGCGCAGCGTTGAGGTCGCTGTGGGGCAACCCGTGGAAGTTCGAGTCTTCTCGACCGCACCAGTTGAAAATACGGGCCCCAAAGCACGGGACCAGAGCCGATGATCCCAGACCACGGCCCGATGATGGACTTTGCGCTCGGCGAAACCGCCGACGCTATTCGCGAGACCACGTCGCGTTTTGCCGCCGATCATATCGCGCCGATCGCCGCGCGCATCGATACGGAGAATAATTTCCCCAGAGAACTCTGGCGCCCCATGGGCGATCTGGGACTCCATGGGATTACGGTTGAAGAAGACTTCGGCGGGCTAGGCCTGGGCTATCTCGAACATGTTGTCGCCATGGAGGAGGTTTCCCGCGCCTCCGCCTCCGTGGGCCTAAGCTACGGCGCCCATTCGAATCTTTGTATTAATCAAATCCGCCGTTGGGGTAGCGAGGACCAGAAGCGCCGCTATCTGCCCAGGCTGATCAGCGGCGAGTGGGTGGGGGCCCTCGCCATGAGTGAGGTCGGCTCGGGGTCCGATGTCATCTCAATGAGCCTTCGCGCCGATAAGGTGGCCGATGTCTATGTGCTCAACGGCGCCAAGTTCTGGATCACCAATGGGCCTCACGCCGACGTGGTGGTGGTCTATGCCAAGACCACGCCCGCTGCGGATAGCCGGGGTGTGACGGCTTTTCTCGTGGAGAAGGGCTATCCTGGATTTTCCTGCTCGCGCAAGCTCGACAAGATCGGCATGCGCGGGTCCGACACGGGCGAGTTGGTGTTCGAGGATTGTGAGGTTCCCGAGGACAACATCATGGGTCCGGAAAACGGCGGCGCCGGGGTGCTAATGAGCGGCCTCGACTATGAGCGGGCGGTTCTGGCCGCCGGCCCCCTTGGGATCATGCAGGCCTGCATGGACGCGGTTCTTCCCTATGTGCGCGAGCGGCGGCAATTCGGAAAGGCCATCGGCACGTTCCAACTCATGCAGGGCAAGATCGCCGATATGTATGTCGCCCTCAATTCCGCGCGGGCCTATGTCTATGCGGTGGCGCGCGCCTGCGACGCTGGTCACACGACAAGGTTTGACGCGGCCGGGGCCATTCTTCTCGCCAGCGAGAATGCGGTTCGCGTCTCCCTCGAAGCCATCCAGGCCCTGGGTGGGGCGGGCTATATCAAGGACTTCCCGGTGGAGCGCTATCTGCGCGACGCCAAGCTCTATGACATCGGCGCGGGGACCAATGAAATCCGTCGCTTTCTTATCGGTCGGGAGTTGGTCGGGGCGTAGCGATCACAGCGCCTCAGCGCGTCCGACAGAGCCGTGGAAGCCCCGTAAGACCATGGCCAGCGCAAGACAGGAGAGGGCCGTAAGGGCGGCGTCGACAAATAGCCCGCCATTCAAACCGTGCGTGGCGAAGGCCGCGCCGTCGATCATTTGCATATAGGTCAGGGGTACCGAGCTTGACGCGAAGAGCAGCCCAAACTGGGTCGCGGCGAGGGGATTATCCTCGCCCAGCGTGTTGAGCGCAATGAGGTTGGAAACGGCGAAGGCCGCCGCCTGGAAGAGATTTTCGCCGAGCAGCGCCGCGCCGAACAGGGCCGGCGTTCTGGGAAGCCCGATCAGCAGGAAGCTGAAACTTGCGCCCAGTAATCCCAGCAGAATGTAGAGAACGCGTGGCGGAAGTCGGCCGCCCAACTTCGGAACGAGCAGACTGCCAATTACACCGGCCAGGGTCACTCCCGTCCCGCCGAGCAGTCCCGCCATGGCCTCGGTCGTGTGGAATTCGGCCGCAAATCCCGACAGCGAGTTGGTTAGGGCGAAGGCCGTCGCAGGCGAAATGAAGAGGAGCAAAGTCCAGAGAACGATGGGTCTTCTGACAATGCGCCCGACATCGCGCGCGAAAGCCGCGAAGCCTTCCCGCGCCAGACGCGCATCGGCCGGAGGGCAGGGGGTGATAAGAAAAAGGGGAAGCGCGAGAAGATTGAGACCGCCAAGTACGAGTGCCCCCAGCGGCGCGGGCAGGCCACGGAAAAGGGGGATCGCGATCATGGCGGCGATACCGCCCGATGCAATGTTCACGGCAGCCAGCCAGGAACCCAGCGCGCCCTGCTTCTCTCGCCCGACAAGTTCGCCAAACCAGCCGCCGCAGGCCGCCGCCACAAGATAGGCCCCGAGATTAGATCCGAAGAAGAACCATGGAAGGAGACCCGGCCGCCTCACGAATAGCAGGGCCGCCATACTCCCAAGGCCGGTCGCCAGGGTGAAGATGATGGCCCAAGTCCGGCGGGACAGACCCCAATCGAGAAGCGGCGCCAAAAGGAAGCTTACGAATCCTGGAGCGAGCGCCATGGAGGTGATGGCTGCGATTCGGCCCGCGGTGACGTGCTCCGCCGCCAGAAGCTGGGGCATGGTGATCAGCAGAAGCGCGCCGTTAATCCCCAGCGGCCAGAGACCCAGGCCAAGAAGCCAAATTGGCGGATTGGGGGATCGGGCGGGCATGGCTGCGAAGGTGAACAAGCGAAACCGCATCGTAAAGGCTTTAAGGACGCCGCGTGTTTCAAAATGCTTGATTGGCGCCGGCTGCAGGGCTCGAACCCGCGACCTTCGCTTTACAAAAGCGCTGCTCTACCAACTGAGCTAAGCCGGCCTCGGGGCGAGCTTATGGCGCGAGGCGGGCGAGAGATGCAACCGCCCGCGCAGCGGCTCTTGGGAAATCGTCGCCTGCAGGCCTATATCCGCCGCTCCCCGGGTCTCGGCCCCACCCAGCGCGCGACATGTCCAAGATCCTCATCACCTCGGCCCTGCCTTACATCAACGGGATCAAGCACCTGGGCAATCTGGCGGGCTCGCAGTTGCCGGCTGATGTCTATGCGCGATTCCAGCGCGCCAGGGGGAACGAGGTCCTCGCCATTTGCGCCACGGACGAACATGGCACCCCGGCTGAATTGGCGGCCCAGGCGGCTGGCCAGGACGTGCGGACCTATTGTGACGAGCAGCACCGTCTGCAGGCAGAGGTCGGCGCCCGTTTTGGCCTCTCATGGGATTGGTTTGGCCGCTCCTCCTCACACCAGAACGCGGCTCTCACGCAACATTTCTCGGACGTTCTCGAGGACCAGGGCTTCATCGAGGAGCGGGTTGATCGTCAGCTCTATTCGCTCGCGGACAAGCGCTTCCTGCCCGATCGGTATGTCGAGGGAATTTGCCCCGTCTGTGGATACCCCAAAGCCCGTGGCGACCAGTGCGACAATTGTGGCTCCCTCCTCGATCCTCTGGACCTTAAGGAGCCCTATTCGGTCATATCCGGATCTCGCGACCTGGAGGTTCGAGACACCCGCCACCTCTATCTTCTCCAGACGAAACTGGCCGAACGGATCCGGGCATGGGTCAATACCCGCCAGCACTGGCCAACGCTGGCGCGGTCCATCGCTCTTAAGCATCTCGATGAAGGCCTCATCGACCGAGGCATCACCCGTGATCTTTCCTGGGGCGTGCCGGTCACGCGCGGCGGACAGCCACGCACGGGCATGGAGGGTAAGGTCTTCTATGTCTGGTTCGACGCCCCCATCGAATATATCGCCGCGACCCAGGAGTGGGCCGACGCCACGGGGGGAGATTGGCGGGCTTGGTGGCGCACCGACGCTGGCGCGGATCAAGTTCGCTATGTGGAATTCATGGGCAAGGACAATGTGGCTTTCCATAGTGTCAGCTTCCCCGCCACGATCCTGGGCTCTGGCGAACCCTGGAAGACGGTTGACACCCTCAAGGCCTTCAACTGGCTGAACTGGTATGGCGGAAAGTTCTCCACCTCCCAGGGCCGTGGGATCTTCATGGACTCCGCCCTGGAAATTCTGCCCGCCGATTGCTGGCGATGGTATTTGACCTCCAATTCGCCCGAACACTCAGACAGCACCTTCACCTTCGAACAGCTGGTGGCGGCGGTGAACCGCGATCTGGCCGACGTTCTCGGTAACTTCGTCAACCGAATCCTGAAGTTCTGCGAAGGCCGCTTCGAGGGGGTTGTTCCGGCCGGGGGCGAGCCCGGCCCCTTGGAAGCCAAACTCTGCGCCGACGTGGCGGGGGCCCTCGCGGATCTCACCGCCCAGTTTGAGGCCATTGAGGTTCGCAAGAGCGCCCAGGCCTTGCGGGCGCTCTGGGTGCTCGGAAACGAGTATCTTCAGGAGGCGGCGCCGTGGAGCGCCATTAAGACTGATCAAGTCCGCGCCGGTGTGATCGTTCGCACGGCGGTGAACCTCGTGGGTCTCTATGGTCGCGTCAGCGCCCCTATCATTCCGTTTGCCGCCGAGGCCATGAGGCGCGCGGTGGGCGAGTCTTCCGACATGTGGCCGGGGGTCGACATAAGCGCGGAACTCTCGCGTATTCCGGAAGGTCGGGCTTTGACCACCCCGCCGATCCTCTTTTCAAAGATCGAGGACACCCAGGTGGCGGCCTGGTCAGCCCGCTTTGGGGCCGCATAGCCAAAGGCGGCTCTAACACTGAACCCTCACGTTTCATTGAATTGCGCTTGGGCGCTAGAGGGGCCACATAGACAGTAAGCCGCGAATATACGCGGCGATCCACGGGAAGACGAAAGCGGCGAATACATATCGCGGCGGAGGAGACGTCATGGCCCATGTCCAAGCCTTCGATGCCCCACTGGGAAATGTCCTGCCCAGGGTGGGCCGCATTGGTCGAGCTGACCTGAACTGGGCGCTTAGCGAAGGCTGGAAAGACTTCCGCGCGCGCCGAGGCGATGTGCTGCTATTACCGCTGATATATCCCCTGGCCGGTTTCGCCGCCGCAGTCCTGGCTTTCAATAAAAGTTTTCTCCCCATGCTCTTTCCCGCGGTGGCGGGGCTTTCCATTCTGGGGCCCGCGGTCGCCGCTGGCTTTTACGAGTTGGCGAGACGGCGCGAGGCGGGACTGGACTCCAACTGGGCGCATTTCGTCGATCCGCTGCGCGGTCGCGGGCGAGGCGCGCTGGCCGGCCTCACGCTTGGGTTGCTGGTGCTGTTCGTCGCCTGGTTGGGCGCGGCGTCGCTTATCTTTCATGCCACGATCGGCGCCTTGGGGCCGCTGACCCTGAGCGAGTTTGTCCGACAGTTGCTCACCACGCCCGGCGGTTGGACCATGATTGCTTTGGGAAATCTGGTCGGTTTTGCATTTGCCGCCGCAACGCTCGCCCTGAGCTTGGTGTCATTTCCCATGGTCGTAGACCGGCCGGTCGGGGCGGCGACCGCCATCGCTACTTCTCTCCGAGCGGCGGCTCATAACCCAACGATGACGGCGCTCTGGGGACTGACAGTGGCGGCGCTGTTGTTGGCCGGATGCCTGCCCCTATTTCTGGGACTACCGATCATTCTTCCGGTGCTCGGTTATGCCACCTGGCATCTCTATACCCGCCTGGTCCCCCGTTAGGCGCGCGGTCGGCGACGGCGAGGGTTTGGGGCGTCCTTCCACATCTCCTTCAGGGGTTGATGGCGTGTGGGGAAGGGGCTATCGCCCCCGCCGTGGCCGACAGATTTGATGACTTTGTCCTGGTGACGCCGGTCGCCCTGCAAAGGGCGCGCCGAAAGCCCCGTCGCCTCCCCGCGGCAATGCGGGGCTGATCATCATGCCCACCGCCAAGGTCAATGGGATCGAGATCCCCTTCGAGAGCGGGATGACCGTGCTGCAGGTGGCGGAGCTCGCGGGGGAGGAGATTCCCAGGTTTTGCTATCATGAGCGCTTGTCGATCGCCGGTAACTGCCGGATGTGCTTGGTCGAAGTGAAGCCGGGACCGCCCAAGCCGCAGGCCTCATGCGCGCTGCCGGCCGCTGACGGCCAGGAAATCATAACCAATTCGCCCATGGTCAAAAAGGCCCGGGAAGGCGTGATGGAGTTCCTGCTTATCAACCACCCCCTCGACTGCCCGATCTGCGATCAGGGTGGGGAGTGTGATCTTCAGGACCAGTCCATGGGTTACGGCCGAGACGCCTCGCGTTACGCCGAGAACAAGCGCGCGGTGGAAGAGAAGTTTATGGGACCGCTGATCAAGACGGTCATGACGCGCTGTATCCAGTGCACCCGCTGTGTCCGCTTCGCGACCGAGATCGCCGGCGTTTCGGAAATCGGGATGATTTCCCGGGGCGAGGACGCGGAAATCACCACCTATCTCGATCAGGCGATCACCAGTGAGCTGTCGGCCAATGTCATCGACCTTTGCCCGGTGGGGGCCCTGACGTCCAAACCCTATGCTTTCAACGCCCGCTCATGGGAGCTGACCAAGACAGCCAGCATTGATGTGATGGACGCGCTTGGCAGTGCAATTCGCGTCGATTCTCGGGGACCTGCCGTGCTGCGGGTTCTGCCGCGCACACATGACGCGGTGAATGAGGAATGGATCAGCGATAAGACCCGCTATGCCTGTGACGGCCTCTCACGCCAGCGCCTGGACAGACCGATGTTGCGTGTGAAAGGTCACTTGACGCCTGTCAGCTGGGCCGAGGCGTTGGGGGCCGTGGCGGACAAGATCAAGACGACGTCGCCTGGTCGAATAGGGGTGATTTCTGGCGACCTTCAAGACGCGGAATCCATGAAGGCGGCGCTGGATCTCTTCGGGGGTCTTGGCGTACCCTCGCTGGACTGCCGTCCCGACGGTCTGGCGCTCGGGGATGGCCCACGCGAAAGCTGGCTCTTCAACAGCACCCTTGCGGGCCTGGAAAACGCGGACGCCATCCTGCTCATCGGCGCCCATCCGCGGATCGAGGCGGCGGTCTTTAATGCCCGTCTGCGCAAACTCTGGCTGAGCGGCCGAACACGTATCGCCGCCATTGGCGCTCCCGCGGATCACGGATTTGGTTGCGAACAACTGGGCGTTGGCGTCGACGCGCTGGAGGCCGTCATTCGCGGCGAGGGTGACTTCGCCAAGGCCATGCAAGGCGCCGCGCGCCCGGCGATCATCGTAGGAACGGGGGCGCTGGCTCGCGCGGATGGGCGCGCTGTTTTGACCGCGGCCGCCAAGCTTGGCGCGGCGATGAAGGTTGTCCGCGAGGGTTGGAATGGCTGGAATGTCCTGCACACAGCAGCGGCCCGCGTCGGCGGCCTAGACCTCGGGTTTGTTCCGCGGCCGGGCGGCAAGGACGCGCGGGCCATGCTAATGAAGGGCGCGGTCGATCTGCTGGTCCTCATGGGCGTCGATGAGGTGGATGCGTCAGCCAGCGACGCCTTCGTGATTTATCTCGGGACCCATGGCGACGTGGGCGCCCATCGTGCCGATGTGGTGCTTCCCGGCGCGGCTTATACCGAAAAGGGTGGCCTCTATGTGAACACTGAGGGGCGGGTGCAGCGCGGAGAACGGGCGGTATTTCCCAAGGGCGAGTCCCGGGAGGATTGGGCCATCTGGCGCGCGCTATCGGCCGTGTTGGGCGCGCCCTTGCCCTATGACAGCCTGGATCAGCTCCGGGCGAGACTGTTCGCCGACCACCCGACGTTCGGCCAAATCGATCATGCGCCGGGCACGATCCCTTCGGCCTTGGATCTAACCGCCCTCGGCGGCGCCGGCGAGATTGGGCCTGAGCCTTTTGCCAGCCCTGTCGGGGCGTTCCACCTCACCAATCCGATCTGCCGGGCGAGCGTGACCATGGCCGAGTGCGCGGCCCTGGCGGGCGGCGCGGCGCGCTTGGCGGCGGAATAGGCGGATGGCGCCTTCAGGATTCTTTGCAACGCCGGTCGGCTGGGGGGTGATCACCGTCCTGCAGATCGCTGCTATCCTGGTCTGGCTCCTCATCTCCCAAGCCTTCTTCATGCTCGCCGACCGCAAGATCTGGGCTGGCGTACAGATGCGCAAAGGGCCCAATGTCGTGGGTCCATTCGGTCTCTGGCAGTCCTTTGCCGATCTCATAAAGTTCATTCTCAAAGAGATCGTCATCCCCGCCGGAGCGGACAAAATGGTCTTTCTCCTGGCCCCCCTTATAAGTTTCACCCTCGCTTTCGGCGCCTGGGCGGTCATGCCCCTCGCGCCGGGATGGGTCGTTTCGAACATCAATGTTGGGGTGCTCTACCTTTTCGCGATCTCTTCCCTCGGGGTTTACGGCGTCATCATGGGGGGCTGGTCGTCCAACTCGAAATATCCCTTCTTAGGCAGCCTGAGATCGGCTGCGCAGATGGTGAGCTATGAAGTCTCCATTGGGTTTGTGATCGTCACGGTGATCCTCATTACGGGCTCCCTCAATCTGGTGACGATCGTCGACCACCAGGCGGGGGGCTTCTGGCACTGGAATGTGCTGGGCGGCGGCGGTTGGCGCTCTCTACCCATGGCGCTGGTGATGGTCCCGATGGCGGTCATCTTCTTCATCTCGGCCCTGGCCGAGACCAACCGGCCACCCTTCGATCTGCCCGAGGCTGAGTCGGAATTGGTGGCGGGCTATCAGGTGGAATATTCCTCTACGCCATACTTGCTTTTCATGATCGCCGAACTGGCGAACATTCTGCTGATGTGCGCCCTGATCAGCGTGCTGTTCTTTGGGGGCTGGCAGGCGCCGTTCCCCACACCCTTCACGGCGTCCTGGAACCCCACGGCGGCCAGCTTCTTTGGCTTCATGTGGTTCTTCATGAAGATGATCTTTTTCTTCTACCTCTTCGCCATGGTGAAGGCGATTGTGCCCCGATACCGCTATGACCAGTTGATGCGTCTTGGCTGGAAGATATTTCTGCCAACCTCGATCGTGGCCGTGGTCGCCATCGCGGGTTGGCGCGTGTTCGCCCCAGGCTCGGCAGGATAGATCATGGCGATGTTCCAACGCATCGGCCAGGCGATCCGCGGCGCGGCTCTCATGGACTTCATCGGCGCCTTTGGCCTTGGCATGAAGTACATGGTTCGCCCCAAGGCCACCGTGCTTTATCCCAATGAGCGCAATCCCCAGTCGCCGAGGTTTCGCGGCGAGCACGCCTTGCGCCGCTATCCCAGCGGGGAAGAACGCTGCATTGCCTGCAAGCTCTGCGAAGCTATCTGTCCGGCCCAGGCCATCACGATTGAGGCGGAGGCGCGGGCCGATGGCTCACGTCGCGCGACCCGCTACGACATCGATATGGTCAAATGCATCTATTGCGGCCTTTGCCAGGAGGCCTGTCCGGTGGACGCCATTGTCGAGGGTCCAAACCTCGAATTCGCCGTCGAGACGCGCGAGGAGCTCTATTATGACAAGACCCGCCTTCTCGAGAACGGTGACCGCTGGGAGCGCGAGATCGCGAAGAACCTGGAACTGGACGCGCCCTATCGCTAAGAGCCCTATCGCTAAGAAACGCCTCGCCCCAAACGCTGCTTCCGACAACTGATCCGTCTCGCGACGGACTTTCAAAGCTCAACCCCATGCTGCCGCAGGCAATCGCCTTCTACGTGCTCGCCGCTGTCACGGTCATTGGGGCCTTGTCGGTGATTTTCGCGCGCAATCCCGTCCACTCGGTGTTGTTCTTGATCACCGATTTCTTCTCGGCCGCCGGCCTCTTCGTGCTGATGGGGGCGGAGTTTCTGGCGATGATTTTGCTGGTCGTCTATGTGGGCGCCGTCGCGGTTCTGTTCCTGTTCGTCGTCATGATGCTCGACGTGGATTTCGCGACCCTGCGTCAGGGGTTCTCACGCTATCTGCCTTTGGGCGGCGCGATCGCCTTCATCCTCACCATTGAGATGGGCATTGTGGCGGCTAGTATCGCCCATACCGGCGCGGCGGCGACGTCTTCCGGGCCCCTTACGCAATTTGGCTCCGTGACCAATGCGGAAGCCATCGGCCGCGTTCTCTACACGGACTATGTCTATATCTTCCAGGCGGCGGGCATGGTGCTACTTGTGGCCATGATTGGCGCCATCGTGCTGACTCTCAAACACCGGTCCGGCGCGAAGCGGCAGAACGTGGGGGATCAGACCGCGCGTACCGAGGCCAAGGGAATGCGCCTTGTTACGATCAAGTCTGGCGACGGGATCGAGGCATGACCATAGGCCTCTCGCATTACCTCGTCGTGGCGGCGATCCTTTTCACGATCGGGGTCTTCGGGATTTTCGTGAATCGCCGAAACATCATCGTCATCTTGATGTCCATTGAGCTGATCCTATTGGCCGTGAACATCAATCTCGTGGCTTTTTCAGTGTTCCTGCACGACGTCGTGGGGCAGATTTTCGCGCTCTTCGTCCTCACCGTCGCCGCCGCCGAAGCCGCTGTCGGCCTCGCCATTCTCGTCACGTTTTTCCGGTGGCGCGGCGATATCGCGGTGGACGACGCCGCGGTGATGAAGGGCTGATGTTGGCGATGGCGCGCGCAGGCTTCGCGGCGGGGGCTTGGGCGTGAGTCCTCAACTGCTCGTCATCCTGCTCGTTTTTGCCCCTCTGCTCGGGGCTGTGACGGCTGGGCTATTTGGTCGTCAAATCGGCGATCGCGCGGCCATGGTGACGACAACGGGCCTTTTGCTCATCTCCTCCGCCCTGGCCTGGACGACGTTCCTGAGCGTCATCTGGGGCGGCTGGCCTCATGCCTTTACCGTGGCGCTCGCGCCCTTCATCAATGTGGGCGCGTTCCAGTCCACATGGTCGATCCGAATCGATTCGCTGTCGGCCGTGATGCTGGTCGTGGTGACCACCGTCTCCGCCCTCGTTCACATCTATAGCTGGGGCTATATGCGCGAGGATCCGTCCAGGCCGCGCTTCTTCGCCTATCTCTCGCTCTTCACCTTTGCCATGTTGGCCCTGGTGACGGCCGCCGACTTCATGCAGCTGTTCTTCGGCTGGGAAGGCGTGGGTCTCGCCAGCTATCTGCTGATTGGTTTCTGGTACGAAAGGCCCGCCGCCAACGCCGCCGCCATAAAGGCGTTTGTGGTCAACCGCGTGGGCGACGCGGGTTTCGCGCTGGGGATTATCACCGTCTACTGGGCCTTCGGAACGATCCGTTTCTCCGAAATCTTCCCCCTCGTGCCCTCCCACATGGCCGGGGCCTGGCGGTTCGGGAGCGGGACNNACGCCCGTTTCGGCGCTGATCCATGCCGCCACCATGGTCACGGCGGGCGTCTACATGGTCTGCCTCCTCTCGCCCATGTTCGAGGCGGCCCCCGTCGCCAAGGGGCTGGTCACGGTCGTGGGCGCGATCACCTGTCTCTTCGCCGCGACGATTGGCCTTGCGCAAAATGACATTAAGCGGGTCATCGCCTATTCGACGTGTTCGCAGCTTGGCTACATGTTCTTCGCGGCGGGGGTCGGGGCCTATCCGGCCGCCATGTTCCATCTCTTCACCCATGCCTTCTTCAAGGCGCTGCTGTTCCTGTGCGCCGGCTCGGTGATCGAGGCGATGCACCATGAACAGGATATGCGGAAAATGGGGGCGCTCTGGAACAAGGTTCCCGTCACCTATGCGGTGATGATCATCGGCACCCTGGCTATAACGGGCGTCGGGATTCCCGGCCTGGATCTCGGGTTTGCCGGCTTCTACTCCAAGGATGCGATCATCGATTCGGCCTATGTCGCCGGCCAGACGAGCCAGACAGGGATGTTCGCCTTCGTCGCGGGCGTCATCGCGGCGGGCCTGACCTCGTTCTATTCCTGGCGCCTGATTTTCATGACCTTTCATGGTCACGCCAAATGGGGCGACGACGACGCCCATGCGGCCCATGGCGACGGTACAGACCATTCACACGGCCACGCCCACGGCGCCGCGCCGCATGAGAGTCCCGTCTCAATGGTGGGGCCGCTCATCCTCCTCGCTGTAGGCGCGACCTTCGCCGGGTGGGTTTTCGATGACGCCTTTGTTGGCGCGGAGAGGGCGTCCTTCTGGCGTGGAACCCTCTCGACACTCACCAGCGGTCGACTGCTCACTGAGATAGACCACCTGCCAGCTTGGGTCGTCTGGGCGCCCCTGGGTGTCACCGCGGTCGGATTTGCCGCCGCTTGTTATTACTATATCGCCCGCGAGGGGCTCGGCGCCCGCATCGCCGCGCGCCGGGGGCCTGTCTGGGCGTTCCTCTACAACAAGTGGTACTTCGACGAGCTCTATGATCTGCTTCTCGTGCGCACGGCGCGGGCGCTTGGCGACCTCTTCTGGAAGACCGGAGACAAGGCCCTGATTGATGGCCTGGGCCCCGATGGCGTGGCGGCGGTGAGCAACACTATCGGCAAGGCGGCCTCCCGTTTTCAAAGCGGCTATCTCTATCACTATGCCTTCGTGATGCTGGTGGGTGTCGCGGGGCTCGTGTCCTACGCCCTTTGGGCTTTCAGATGACGGGCCTCCTGTCCCTCACGACTTTCGCGCCGCTGATTGGCGTTGCGGGGATCCTCGTGATCCGCGCCTTCGGCAAGGAGGGTGAGGGCACAGCCTCCGCGGCCCGCTGGATTGCGCTCGCCACGACGCTCGCCACCTTGGCTCTAACCATTTTGGTCGTCGCGGACTTCAGGCCGAGCCTTGCTGGCTTCCAGTTCCAGGAGACCCACACCTGGTTTGCGGGTCTGAAATACAGAATGGGTGTGGACGGCATTTCGGTGCTGTTTGTGCTTCTGACCGCCTTCCTCTTGCCCATCTGCATCATCGCCTCCTGGCGATCAGTTCATGAGCGGGTGGTCGAATATATGATCGCCTTCCTGATCCTCGAATGTCTCGTGATCGGGGTCTTCTGCGCTCTCGACCTCCTGGTCTTCTATTTGTTCTTCGAGGGTCAGCTCGTCCCCATGTTCCTGATTATTGGAATCTGGGGTGGCGCGAACCGTGTCTATGCGGCCTTCAAGTTCTTCCTCTACACCTTGCT
>PLFA01000159.1 GCA_003136615.1 Caulobacteraceae bacterium
ATCTTATGGCTCTTGCCGGTGTAATAGAGGATCCGCTCGGTCGTGGTCGTCTTTCCGGCGTCGATGTGAGCCATGATGCCGAAATTACGATAGTCTTTGATATCGGTCGTGCGGGGCATGGCGAGGTTCTGGCCTGAAAGCTCTGCTCAAAGAAAAATGGACGGTATCGCGCCGGAGAAGCCGGCGCGGTCTATACCAATCGGGCCCCGCCGAGAAGGGCGTGGGGCGTGGCCGACAGGGTCATTGGGGCGACTACCAGCGGTAATGCGAGAAGGCGCGGTTGGCTTCCGCCATCTTGTGCGTGTCCTCCCGCTTCTTCACCGCTGAACCCCGGTTGTTCGAAGCGTCGAGGAGCTCCCCGGCCAGCTTCTCGGTCATGGTGTTTTCGCCCCGCTTGCGCGCCGCGCTGACCAGCCAGCGAATGGCGAGAGCCCGGCGACGGTCGGGACGCACTTCGACAGGAACCTGATAGGTGGCCCCGCCAACGCGGCGCGAGCGCACTTCCACCGACGGGGAGACGTTTTCCAGGGCGGCGTGGAAGGTGTCCAACGGCCCCTGATCCCGGCGCTTGGTCTCGATAATATCGAAGGCGCCATAGATGATGTTCTCGGCGACGGCCTTCTTGCCCTCATACATCACATAATTCATGAACTTGGTCAGCACGAGATCCCCGAATTTGGGATCGGGGAGAACATCGCGTTTCTCGGCGCGGCGACGGCGGGACATATCTTAACTCGGGCTCTCTTTCGAAGGTTGGCGCATCGCGGGCGAGGCCCGCGGGCGAACAATGATCATTATTTCGGGCGCTTGGCGCCATAGAGGGAACGACGCTGCTTGCGGTCCTTCACCCCTTGGGTGTCGAGCACGCCGCGCAGGATGTGATAGCGGACGCCCGGAAGGTCCTTCACCCGGCCCCCGCGGATCAGCACCACGGAGTGCTCCTGCAGGTTGTGGCCTTCGCCCGGGATATAGCACACCGCCTCGATGCCAGAGGTCAGGCGAACCTTGGCCACCTTCCGCAGGGCGGAGTTCGGCTTCTTCGGCGTCACCGTATAGACCCGGGTGCACACGCCGCGACGCTGCGGCGAGCCCTTCAGGGCCGGCACCTTGTTGCGCGTGGGCTTATTCACGCGGGGCTTACGGATCAACTGGTTGACGGTCGGCATAGAGGTCCTTCACATCGGGGAAGTAAGTGTAGACTGAAAAGCCCTGTCGCTCGCCGGCTCCCGATCAGGAACGCGAAATGCGCCGAAGCCGACATTGGGGCTCCGGCGCGTCGGGCTTCAAGCGCCCGCGCCACTCCGTGTCCGTCAGGGCCGACCGAACCTCGGGGCCTCGAAACGAGCGCGCCTGATACGCGCGAAGGGCGTTTGCGTCAACGTCTGGTCTGGGGTCTGGTCCTAAGGCCCCGCCAGGCCAGAGCCCCCAGGAGACAGCCGAGCATCGCCAGGGTGATCGCGCTGGCCTCGGGCCCCGCCGCGCCGCCGCTCAGCCAGGCCGGCCCGTGAGGGGCCAGACGCCACAGGACCCGCTGGCCGGGCGCGGCGCCAAATCCGAATATGGCGGTCAGCGTGAAATCCCAACCGGTGTGAAAGCCCATCGCCCACCAGAGCGTCCCGAATCTACGCACCGCGGCGCACATGGCCAGGCCGAACATGCCCATGGCCAAGAGACCCACTGCATTCTGGCCGGGCGCGAAGACATGGATCGCCGCGAAGGCGAGGCTGGTTATGACAGCCGCCCCCCAGAAGCCTGAACGACGCGCCAGAACGCTGAGGGCCCAGCCCCGAAACACGCCCTCCTGCACGGCGGCGACCAGACAGAAATAGAGCGCCGCGACCACGGCGCCGGCCAGACCCAGTCCCCCTGCCCCCGTCCGGGCCAGGGCGCCCAGCCCACAGAGGGCCCCCACGGAGAGGCTTATGACAAAGGCGCCGGAGACCGCGCCGACGAGGGCCCGCCAGATGGCGCGAGAGGCGTGGATCCCCCCCCTCCTAACGACCTGTCTTGACCTCGCCGCTCCCAAAGGTGCGGCGGGTGACCGGACCGCTCACATGGGCCACCAGCACATCGCCCGTCCCGGTGACCTGGGCGTTGAGACTCTGCGCCGCCCCGCCCATCTTCACGTCGCCAGACCCGGCGATGGAGGCGGTCATGGCGCCAACCTTGCCTCCCGCGATGCTGATATCTCCCGTGCCGGCGATGCGCGCGTCCACCGGGCCGGAGGCGACCGCCTCGACATCGATGTCGCCCGAGCCGCTGGAGACCGCCATCAGCCCATGGTTCAGGCGATGGGTGGTGATCCTTCCCGACCCGGCCACGGCCAGATCGCCAGACGCCGCTGTCCCCGTTCGTGTTTCCCCGGCCCCCGCCTGGTCCACGCGAAGTCGGCCGCTCACATTGGCGATGGTCCAATTCCCGCATCCCAGATTGGTGAAGTCGACGCTGGCGCTGCGCCCCATGACGCCGAACACAGCATCGCCCGCCTGGAGGCGCACGTCCGGCGGGGTGAAGATCACCAGTCGCGGCAAGTCGGAGATGGGAATCAGGCCCCGGCCCCTTATGGATATGGCGTCCGGCGCCGTCGCGGCGCCGCAGTTGTGAACCTGTCGGCTGACATCGCCCAGGATCTCGACTCGCGAGCCCTGGCGGCGGATTCTCAGGGGCAGATGGGAATTGGCCTGAAGCACCACGACGCGAATGTCGCTACGCGCCTGGGGGACGACGGCCACGCGGGCCGCGGCGCCGCGAATCAGAACCTGGGGCTCGGCCTGAGCGACCCCGGCCACAAGAGCCAGGGCGACGCCCACCATCATCAGATCCCGCATCAGCTCTCCAGAGGTGGCGGCCCAGATCCTGCGACGCTGGTTTAACCCTAGCCTAGGGCCGCGCGGCTGACAGCAGAATTCGCGTCAGGCGGCGTGTGCGGCTGGAGCGGGTAGCGGGAATCGAACCCGCATCCTCAGCTTGGAAGGCTGCTGCACTACCACTGTGCTATACCCGCGCTCTGAGCCGTCCGGAACTCGCATGTCAAAGATCGCATGCCACCAATCGCGTACCATCAATCGCATGCCAACAATCGCATGGTGGGGGAAGTAGGACTCGAACCTACGAAGGCGTAGCCAGCGGATTTACAGTCCGCCCCCTTTGCCACTCGGGACATTCCCCCAATGCGAGGCCCCAAGGTGAGGCTGATGGGACCGAAATCTCTCCGGCTCCCGGCGCCATATCGGTGCTAAGAGCCGCTCGGAACCTTGAAGTCAAAGCCCTGATGAGGAAAACGGAGCGCGTCTTATAGTGGCCTCCCCCTACCGACGCAACGACCGCCGAGAGGAGCCCAAACAGGGCCGCAGGCTAGGTCCCCGCCCAGGCGCCAAGCAAGCGCCGGACCCGGGCGGAACCTGGCTCTGGGGCTGGCACGCGGTGCTTGCGGCGCTGGGGAATCCGGCGCGGGGCGCGCCCCTGCGCCTCCTCGCGACACCCGATCGCGCCCGCCGTCTGACCGACACCCTGGGCGCCGACCTGAAGATCGAAGCCGCCGATGGCGCGAGCATTGACCGGGTGCTCGGCCGCGCCGCCGTCCATCAGGGCGTCGCTTTGCGAATCGGCGATCTGCCGCCCACAAGTCTCGATGACCTCGCCGCGCCCGCCGAGGGGGTTCTGGTCATGCTCGATCAGGTCACAGATCCCCAGAACATCGGCGCGGTCTTCCGCAGCGCCGCGGCCTTCGGCGCGCGCGGCGTGATCCTGCAGGATCGCCACGCCCCGCCCTTTACCGGCGTCATCGCCAAGGCCGCCGCCGGCGCCCTGGAGGCCGTGCCCCATGCCCGGGTGGTCAATCTCGCCCGCGCCCTGGAGCGTCTGGAGGCGGCCGGCTGGCGCGCCGTGGGCCTGGCCGCCGATGGTCCCTCCCCCCTCGCCGAGGTTCTGGATGGCGGCCCCACGGTGCTGGTTCTCGGCGCCGAGGATGAGGGATTAAGGCGCCTGGTGAGCGAACACTGCGAGGCCCTGGCCCACATCCCGATGTCCGGCGGCTTTGAAAGCCTCAACGTCTCCGTCGCCGCCGCGGTCGCCCTCTATGCCGCCCAGCAGGCGCGGGCGCGGTAATCGCCCGCCCCTTCATCCCGCATTAGTGCGCCGCCTCGAAACCCCTCTCGGAAAGCAGCGCCCGCAGCGCCGCCTCGCGGGTGAAAACCTCCGCCTGCCACCCCGCGCGGCGCGCGCCCGCCACGTTGGCGGGCACATCGTCGAAGAAGAGCAGGCTCTCGGGTGGCAGGCCGGCGCGCTCCGCCACCAGCTTGTAGGACGCCAGGTCCGGCTTCGTGGCGCCCAGTTCGTGGCTGAGATGGGCCTTGATGCGCGCCAAGCGCCCTCCCGACACCCTCACCTGCGAGTCCCAGTGTTCCTTGTTGGTGTTGGAAAAGATCATCACACGGTGGCGCGCCGCCAGGGCCTCCACATAGGCCAGCATGGAGGGGTTCAGAACCAGGTGACAACACCAGTCGTCCACGAAGGTCGGCCAGTCACCCTGATAGGCCGCCTCCACCGTCAGAGTGGCGTGCAGTTCGCTGATCGGAGCGCCTGTATTCCAGAGCGCATCGTCCGTCAGCCGCGCCACATCTTCCGGGCCATAGCCCTCGGCGCACCGCCCGGCGATCCGCCTATGCATCACGTCATTATCGTGAGCGACAATCACCCCGCCGAGATCGAAGACGAGGGCGCGAACCTCGGGGTATTCCATACGAGATGTTGGTGTCTATTCCGCCGCGATCAGGGTCGCGCCCGGAACATTGGCCCGGCGGCTGCGGTAATTGGCGATGCGCGCCTCGATCTCGGGGCGGAAGTGCATGAAAAGGCCCTGGATCGGCCAGGCGGCGGCGTCGCCCAGGCCGCAGATCGTGTGGCCCTCCACCTGGCTGGCCACATCCAGGAGCATGTCGATCTCCTTGGGCTCGGCTTCGCCCGTGACCATCCGCTCCATGATCCGCCACATCCAGCCCGTGCCCTCCCGGCAGGGCGTGCACTGGCCGCAGCTCTCATGCTTGTAGAAATAGGAGAGCCTGGCGATGGCCGCGACGATGTCGGTGGATTTGTCCATGACGATAAGGCCCGCGGTGCCCAGGCCCGAACGACGTGCGGCCAGGTCGTCGAAGTCCATCAGGGCCTCTTCGCACTGCTCGGCCGGGATCATCCGCACCGACGCGCCGCCCGGAATGATCGCCTTAAGATTGCCCCAGCCGCCCCGGACGCCCCCAAAATGGGTCTCGATGAGATCGCGCATGGGGATGCTCATGGCCTCCTCCACCACGCAGGGCCGGTTCACATGTCCGGACGCGCTCATCAGCTTGACGCCGCTGTTCTTGGGCCGGCCGAAGCCTGCGAACCACTCCGCCCCGCGCCGCAGGATCTCCGGCGTTACCGCGATGGATTCCACATTGTTCACCGTGGTGGGGCAGCCATAGACCCCTGATCCGGCGGGAAACGGCGGCTTCAGGCGCGGCTGGCCCTTCTTGCCCTCCAGGCTCTCCAGGAGCGCCATCTCATCGCCGCAGATATAGGCGCCCGCGCCGTGCGTGAGGCGGATATTGCAGTCCCAGCCATGCACATTGCCTGGGCCGATCAGCCCCGCTTCATTGGCCTCGGCGATCGCCGCCTCCAGATGCTCGCGCTCCTGGAGATATTCGCCCCGGATATAGATGATGCAGTCGTGAGCGCGGATGGCGTAGGAGGCCAGAAGGGCGCCCTCGATCAGCCGATGGGGATCGTTGCGCAGGATCTCCCGGTCCTTGCAGGTGCCCGGTTCGGACTCATCGGCATTGACCACCAGATAGTGCGGCCGCTCGCCCTCTTGCTTCGGCATGAAGGTCCATTTGACCCCCGTGGCGAAACCCGCCCCGCCCCGCCCGCGCAGACCCGAGGCCTTGATCTGGTCGCAGATCCATTCCGGGGTCTGGCGCAGCATCTCGGTCGTGCCGTTCCAGACGCCGCGCGCCTTGGCCCCCTCGAGGCGCCAGTCATGGCGGCCATAGAGATTGGTGAAGATGCGGTCCTTGTCTTCCAGAATTCCGGGCATGGCGCTCTAATCGCGGGGATCGAAAGGATGGGCGCGCATATAGGCCGCGCGACTGAAAATGGCGAAGGCCAGAAGGGCCCAGCCCACGAGGATCACCGCCAGGCCCGGAAAGACCAGCCAGGAGGGCGCGCCGGCCATAAAGCGCCCGCTCAGCATGACGAGGACTCCGATGAGACAGGCCACATATCCGGCATTCTGAACGCTGCGATACCGGGCGCGCAGGTCGCTCACATAAATCTCGCGGGCGTTCAGGCTCATGACGCGGCGGCCGGCTCCGGCATATTGGGCAGGTGCGTCAGCGGCGCGGCGCGGGAGCCGTCATAGAGAGCGGGGTCGGTGAGAGTTCGGGCCTCGCCATCCGGCGCCGAGCACTGCCGGCCGATGGCTGACCCCGGCGCCGGGGTCTCGCCCGCCGCGAAGCGATCCAGGATCTCGTTCAGCACCGCGGGCGTCAGGTCTTCGTAATAATAGTCCCGGATGGCGACCATGGGGGCGTTGGCGCAGGCGCCCATGCACTCCACCTCTTCCCAGGAAAAGCGCCCATCGGCGGTGCGGTGATCCTTGGGGCCCATCCGCGCTTCCAGGAGGTGCTTCAAGTCCCCCGCCCCGCGCAGCATGCAGGGTGTGGTGCCGCAGACCTGCACATGGGCCACGCTGCCCACCGGCTGAAGCTGGAACATCGTATAGAAGGTGACATTCTCCAGCACCCTGATGAGAGGCATGGAGAGCAAACTCGCCACCACATGGAGGGCCGGCTCGGGCACCCAGCCTTCTTGCTTCTGGACCAGCCACAGCAGGGGGATCACGGCCGACTGCTGGCGTCCGGGCGGGAACTTGGCCATCCACCACCGCGCCTGTTCCAGAGATTCTGGGGTGAAGGCGAAGGATGCGGGCTGGTCCTTGGCCAGGCGGCGCACGCTCAACGGTCGATCTCCCCGAAGACGATGTCCAGCGATCCCAGAATGGCGCTCACATCGGCCAGCATGTGACCCCGGCTCATCCAGTCCATGGCCGCCAGATGCGGATAGCTCGCCGCGCGAATCTTGCAGCGATAGGGCTTATTGGTCCCGTCGGAGACCAGATAGACGCCAAACTCGCCCTTGGGGGCCTCCACCGCTGCATAGACCTCGCCGGCGGGCGTATGAAAGCCTTCGCTGAACAGTTTGAAGTGGTGGATCAGGGCCTCCATGGAGGTCTTCATTTCGCCCCGGCGCGGCGGCGTCATCTTGTGGTCGGTGGCCAGGACCGGGCCCGGCGTTTTGCCGAGCCGCGCGCAGCACTGCCGGATGATTTTCACCGACTGGCGCATCTCCTCCATGCGGCAGAGATAGCGGTCATAGCAGTCGCCATGGACTCCCACCGGGATCTCGAACTCCATCTCGTCATAGCATTCGTAAGGCTGGTTGCGTCGCAGGTCCCAGGCGACGCCGCAGCCCCGCAGCATGGGGCCCGTGAAGCCCCAGGCGATGGCCTCGTCCTTGGAGACGACGCCGATATCCACGTTGCGCTGCTTGAAGATGCGGTTGTCGGTGATCAGGCCGGAAATATCGTCAAGGATCTTGGGATAGGCCACGGCCCACGCGTCGATATCCTCGATCAGCTTCGGCGGCAGATCCTGGCGCACGCCGCCAGGGCGAAAATAATTGGCGTGCATCCGCGCCCCCGAGGCCCGCTCATAGAAGACCATGAGCTTTTCCCTCTCCTCGAAGCCCCAGAGCGAGGGGGTCAAGGCGCCCAGGTCCAGGGCCTGGGTCGTCACATTCATCAGGTGATTGAGGATGCGGCCGATCTCGCAATAGAGGACGCGAATGACCTGGCCCCGGATGGGGACCGCCAGGCCCGTCAGGCGCTCGATGGCCCGCACGAAGGCGTGCTCCTGGTTGATCGGCGCTACATAGTCCAGGCGGTCGAAATAGGGGGTGTTCTGGGTGTAGGGCCTGGCCTCGATCAGCTTCTCGGTGCCCCGGTGCAGCAGGCCGATGTGGGGATCGACGCGCTCCACCAGCTCCCCGTCCAGCTCCAGGATCAGGCGAAGGACGCCGTGGGCGGCGGGATGCTGGGGACCGAAATTCAGGCTGAACTTCCGGACCGGCGTTTCGCCAGGCGGCGGGGCGACGGAAGGCTCGGTGGCTTCGTCCAGGCTCATCGGGCTTTGCTCCCCGCGGCGGCCGGCCCGGTGACGAGGGGGGTCGCCGGTACGTCGTAATCCGCGCCTTCCCAGGGCGAGAGGAAGTCCCAGCTGCGGAATTCCACCGACTTCACCGGCTCATAGACCACGCGCTTAAGCTCATCATCATAACGCACCTCCACATAGCCGGTCATGGGGAAGTCCTTGCGCAGGGGATGCCCATGGAAGCCGTAATCGGTGAGCAGACGGCGAAGATCCGGGTGGCCGGAGAAGAAGACGCCGTACATGTCGAAGGCTTCCCGCTCATACCAGTTGGCGTTCGCAAAGACCTCCGCCACGGAGGGCACGGGGGTCTCTTCATCGGTCTGGACCTTCACCCGGATACGCCGGTTCTGGGTCATGGAGAGCAGGTGATAGACGATGTCGAAGCGCAGGGGCCGCTGCGGATAATCCGCGCCGCAGACGTCGAGAAGCTGGTGGAATTTCAGGCCCTCGGCGTCCTTCAGGAACCTCAGAACCTCAACGATCTGGGCGGCGGCGGCGTTGACGCTCAGCTCCCCATAGCTCACCTCGAAACCCGCGATCAGGCCGTCGGAAGCCGCCACGACGCGCGCTCCCAGAGCGGACAGTTCATCATCAGCCAGACGCCATTCCATCTGCAGCTCTATGCCTTCTCAGCGCTCGATCGTGCCGGTGCGGCGAATCTTCTTCTGGAGTTGAAGCACCCCATAGAGCAGGGCCTCAGCCGTGGGCGGGCAGCCGGGAACATAGATGTCCACCGGCACGATTCGGTCACAGCCGCGCACCACCGAATAGCTGAAATAATAATAGCCCCCGCCATTGGCGCAGCTGCCCATGGAGATCACGTAGCGGGGCTCGGGCATCTGGTCATAGACCTTGCGCAGGGCCGGGGCCATTTTGTTGGTGAGGGTGCCGGCGACGATCATCACGTCCGACTGGCGCGGGCTACCCCTGGGCGCGGCGCCGAAGCGCTCCAGATCATAGCGCGGCATGGAGACCTGCATCATCTCGATGGCGCAGCAGGCCAGGCCAAAGCTCATCCACATGAGCGAGCCCGTCCGGGCCCAGGTGATCAGATCATCGGCCGCCGCGGTGACGAAACCCTTGTCCGCGAGCTGGCTGCTGACCCCATCGAAATAGGGATCATGGGATTGGGGATCGTAGCCCTCGACCTGGGCGCGGGCGCCAGCCAAAGCCGGTTTTTGGGCAGGCGTGAGGGCGGGCGTCTCGATCAATCCCATTCCAGGGCGCCCTTCTTCCACTCATAGATGAAGCCCACTGTGAGAACGCCCAGAAAGCCCATCATGCTCCAGAAGGCGAACACCGAAGTGGGATGGGGCAGCTTCATCAGAGCCACCGCCCAGGGAAACATGAACGCCGCCTCCAGATCGAAAATAATGAACAGGATCGACACCAGATAGAAGCGGACGTCGAACTTCATCCGCGCGTCGTCAAAGGCGTTGAACCCGCATTCGTAAGACGACAGCTTTTCCGGATCGGGCGCCGTGGGCGCGATAATGGCCGAGGCGAGCATGAACGCCATTCCCAACGCCGCCGCGATGGCCAGGAAGATCAGGATCGGCAGATAGGCGAGCAGGAATGCGGTCATTGGGGCGGGTCTTATCTTAAGCGCCCAGAAGGTTCAAACGCTCCGCCGGGACGTTGACGCCAATCCCCCCCGGCCCTATCAGACCCGCTTCGCAAAGCGGGCCCTCTTCCCGATGCGGGTGTAGCTCAGTTGGTTAGAGCGCCGGCCTGTCACGCCGGAGGTCGCGGGTTCAAGTCCCGTCACTCGCGCCAGGGAATCGCCCGCGCGGCCCACCCCCCTCAGTCCATCAGTTGTTCCTGCAGATAGGTCATGGTCAGCGCCGTGACCCGGGCCGCCTGTTTCAGGTCGGCGCCCGCGCCGTGGCCGCCCTCGGTGTTCTCGAAATAATAGAAGGGCAGGCCCATGGCCTCCATCTTGGCCGCGAACTTGCGCGCGTGTTGGGGGCCCACGCGATCATCCTTGGTGGTGGTGAAGATGAACGGCTTGGGATAGGCTACGCCGCTTTTAAGATTTTGATAGGGCGAGGTTTTTTGCCAGAACGCCATCACCGCCGGGTCGGCGTTCACATCGCCATATTCCCCCTGCCAGGAGGCGCCGGCCGCGATCTTGGAGATACGGATCATGTCCAGCAGCGGCACTTGGATCACCACCGCGCGCCACATGTCCGGATGCTGGGTGAACTCCACCCCCATCAGCAGGCCGCCATTGGATCCGCCCATGATACCGAGCCTCCGGGGGCTGGTGATCTTGCGGGCGAAGAGGTCCTTCGCCACGGCGGCGAAGTCGTCATAGATGATCTGGCGCTTCACCCCCAGGCCCGCCTCGTGCCAGGCCGGCCCGAACTCCCCGCCGCCCCGGATATTGGCCAGGACATAGGCCCCGCCNNCAGCGGCAGATCGGCGCGATGCACGATGAAATAGGGAATCTTCACGCCATCGCTGGAGGTCGCCTCGAACTGCTCCACCACCAGGCCCGTGGCGTCGAACTTGGGCGGCAGGGTCTTCACCTTCTCCACCGCGCCCGTGGCCGTATCCGCCAGCCACAGGGCCGACGGATCGAGGAATCCCGTGGTCGAGAGGAAGGCCAGGTCCGAATGCGAATCGGTCGAACCCAGCCCCACCGTGAGATTGTCCGGCAGAGCCAGCTTCGCCGCCGTCCAGCCTTCGGCGGCGGGCTTATAGACAAAGGCCTGGCCGCGCACATTGCCGAGCCGGGTCAGGATCAGATTGTCCTTTGTGGCGGCCACGCGCTCCCCCGACTCGCTCGGCGACGGCGCCCAGACCAGGCGGGGCGCCGGATGGCCCGGATCGGTCTTCACCGCGGCCAGATCGAGCGACACCAGGGCGCCGGCGGGGAAGCTGTCATCGCCGACGCGCCAGGCCTCGTTCAGGTTCACAATCACCCGCCCATCGACCAGCTCGACGATCTGCGCCTTGGTGGGGATGGCCAGCTGCTTCACCCCCGCCGGTGTGATCACCCAGGTCTGGCTATGGAAGGTGTCCAGGGGCCGCTCGATCAGGGCGAGGCTATGATCCTGGCCATCATGAACCACGGCGGGCGAGACGCCATAGCCGCCGTCGGACTTGTCGCCGCGATAAACCTCCACCGCCGCCGAAAGGTCCTGGCCGCGCGCCAGGCGCTTGACGATATAGGGATATCCCGACGCAGTCTGGTCGCCGGAGGTGAACTCGCTGGCCACCAGGATGTGATCCGCGTCTTCCCAGGCGACCCGGTGCTTGCCGCGCGGCAGGTCAAATCCCCCCGGCGCGAAGCTCGCCTTATCCAGGTCAAACTCGCGAATCTCGACAGCGTCCTCGCCCCCCACCGAGAGGGAGATCAGGCAGAGGCGTTCGTCCGGCCAGAGACAGTCCGCCCCCTTGAACACCCAGCTCTTGCCCTCGGCCTTGCCCAGCGCATCGATATCCAGAACCGTCGTCCAGCTTGGCTGCGCGTTCCGGTAATCGGCCAGGGTCGTCCGCCGCCAGATGCCGCGCAGGTGTTCTGGGTCCTGCCAGAAATTATAGATCGCCCCGTGAAGGAACTCCGGCGCCGGGATCCGGTCCTTGGCGCCGGTGATCTCCAGGGTCTGGGCGAGCAGGATGGGATAGCGCTTGTCCGCCTCCAAGGCCGCGGTGGTGGCGGCGTTGTGGGCCTCCACCCAGGCCATGGCCTTGGCGCCGTTCACATCCTCCAGCCAGATATAGGGGTCATCCGCCGGCTGGGCGGCGGCGAGGCTCGCGGCGGCGATCATGGGCGCCAACAGACTAAACACATGACCCGCGCGCATCCCTGACCTCTTCGATGTTTCACCGTCCCGTCTTTAGGTCGCGCCCCGACTCTATTCCAGCGCAAGTCGCGACCCACACCTGGAAGTCGCGCCGGGTTCGGCGCTATGGGCGTCAGGCGAACGCCCCTCACCCACCCCAGGAACCCCTCATGCACTTTGACGATGTTATCCTCGGGCGGCGCAGCATTCGCGGCTACAGGCCCGATCCCGTGCCCCGGGCCCTGATCGAGGAGATCATTGGCCTCGCCATGCGCGCGCCATCGTCGATGAACACCCAGCCGTGGAATTTCTATGTCATCACCGGCGAGCCCCTGGACCGCATCCGCGCGGGCAATACCGAGCGCATGGTCGCCGGCGTGCCTCAATCGCGGGAGTTTCGCACCGGTCAGGCCTTTGCCGGCCCGCACCGCGAGCGGCAGGTGGGCGTCGCCAAGCAGCTCTTTTCCGCCATGGGCATCGCGCGGGATGATGCGGAAAAGCGCCAGGACTGGGTGCTGCGCGGCTTTCGCCAGTTCGACGCGCCGGTCTGTATCATCGTCACCTATGACAAGGTGCTGGATGGCAGCGACGACACGCCCTTTGACTGCGGCGCCGTCACCACGGCCCTGGTCAACGCCGCCTGGTCTCGGGGACTGGGCGCCGTGATCAACAGCCAGGGCATTATGCAGTCCCCCGTGGTGCGCGAGCACGCGGGCATCGCCGAGGATCAGGTGATCATGAAAAGCATCGCCCTCGGCTGGCCCGATTACGACTTTCCGGCCAATGCGGTGGTGTCGGAGCGCAAGTCCGTCGCCGAGGCCACCGTCTTTGTGGGGTTTGACGACACCGCCGCCTGACCCTCCAAACGCGCTACGTAGTTTCCGATCCTTCCGCACAGCCACGTTCATCCTCAAGGTTCCAGGCCAGGGAGCTGACCCCCCGGCCAGCGCCGGGGCGGCAAGGACGGAACGGGTTATGCGAACGATCTTGTTACTGACGACGATCAGCTTGGCCGCGCTCGGCGCCGCCGGGGCCCATGCTGAGGCGTCAAACGCCGCGCCGCCGGACACGTCCTCCATGCCTCAGACCGTGCTGCCCCAGGCCATGCCCCCCGAGGCGCCCGCCACGGGGCCGGTCTATTCCTTCACCCTGACCGCGGCGTCCGACTACGTGTTCCGGGGCGTCAGCCAGACGGAAAATGCGGCGGCGGTGTTCGGGTCCGGGCGCGTCGCCTACGATAATTTCTACCTCGGCGTCGGCGCCGAGAACGTCAACTTCCACAACGGCACGAAAGCGGAATACGACCTTTCGCTTGGATGGACGCCCAAGCTCGACGGCTTCACCTTCGATTTCGGGGCGATCCGCTATGGCTATATCGACCAGCCCGCCCACACCTATATCGACACGGTGGAGTTCAAGGCCGCCGCCCTCCACGATTTCGGCCCCGTGACGTTGGGCGCGGCGATATATGTTTCACCCGATTACTTCGGCACGCACCGCGACGACGTCTATGTGGAAGGCCGCGCCGCCTATCGGATCACCCATAAGATCACCCTCGGCGGCGCCGTGGGTCGCCAGTCCGATGGTCTTCAGGACCACACCACCTGGAACGCCGGCGCCACCTACGNNACTGAAGACTGGAAACGTTATGCGGAAGATCTTGGCGGCGACGGCGATGACCCTGCTCGGGTTCGGCTGCTCGACGGCGTGGGCCGCACCGCCGGACACCTCGTCGATGCCGCAACTCGACCTCCCGCAGGCCACCCCCGCCGAAGTGGTCACCCCGGGTCCCGTGTTCGCCTTCACAGCAACGGCGGCGTCGGACTATATTTTCCGCGGAATCAGCCAGACTGAAAATGCGGCGGCGGTTTTTGGCTCTGGCCGCGTTTCCTACGATAATTTCTACGCCGGAGTCGGGGCGGAGAACGTCAATTTCCACAACAGCACGAACGCTGAATACGATCTGTCGGTCGGTTGGACGCCGGTCGTCCATGGCTTCAGGTTCGACATCGGCGCTGTCCGGTACGGCTACATAGACCAGCCGGCGCATACCGAGATTGACACGGTCGAATTCAAGGGCGTGGTTCTGCACGACTTTGGCCCCGCAACCCTCAGCGCTGCGGTATTTTACTCGGGCAACTACTTCGGCACGCACCGGGATGACGTGTATGTCGAAGAACGCGGCGCCTACAGGATCACACCCAAGCTGTCGATCAGCGGCGCCGTTGGGGAGCGTCAGGGCCAAAGCCAGCCGACGCGGATGAACTGGAACGCCGGCGCCACCTACGCCTTCACCAAGCATCTCGCCCTCGACCTGCGTTATGCCGACACCGACGAACACGACCTCGGCAAGACCTATGGCAGCCACTTCATCGCCGCGTTGAAGGCCTCCTTCTAATTTTAAGGCGCGTGGCCGTCCCGCCCGCGTCTTGATGACGCCGCCGCAGGCGTGCAAACTTCTCGCGGATCACAGGAGGCGCCCTTGGCCTATCTTGCCGCCGTCCAAACGCAGGCGTCGTCGGCGCGGTCGCTAGCGCGCGCGGGCATCGCATCGCCCGGGGTCGCCAGAACGCTTTTGGTCGCCGTTATCGGCGTGGCCTTCGCCGGGGGCCTGATCGCCACCACCAGCACGGACACCGCGCGGCTGATCGCCAGCGACGGAGGGGCCTGGGCCAACCTGCTACGGGCCATGGCGGCGCTCAAGATGCTCTTCGCTGGCGCGGCCTCGGCCGCGGTCCTCTGGCGGCTTGGCGCCCCGATTTCCCCGCTCCGCTGGAGCGGCTATGCCCTGGCCGCCGCCGCGACCTGGGCCGGTCCCGGCCTGATCTGGGGCCTCGCCCACATCCCCCTCGGCGCCCTGCTCCTGCATGGCGGCCTGATCGCCACAGCCGTCCTCCTTTGGCGCGACCCCTCGACGCGCGTGCGCTTGTCTCAGCTCGTCGCGCGCCGCCCCGCCCACGCCAACCCCGGCGCCGTCATGTCAAAACCCGGCGAACCGCCTGTCGCTCCCCATGTTCGAAGGCTTCGCTGAAACTTTCCAGGTCGTGCGCGGTCATGTCCAGAGCCCGCCCCTCGTCTCGCCATGTGGCGACGGCCCCTTCGACCTCGCCGAGAATCGCCTTCGCCCGGTCGCGACCAATCCGGAAGTAGCCGATCACCGACATCAGAGCCTCTATGGTCGCCTCCGGACCGGTCTCCTCTGACACCCAGGTCTTGAGCTCGCGCACGCGTTCCGGAAATGGATTGATGTCGAACGCGGGCGCCAGGCGCCATTGCCCGCGGTTCATGTGCAGAAATCCGTGATTGTGGAGATGATCATCGACATTGGTGATCAGGATGGAAAACGCGATCCGCCGCCAAAGCTCCTCAATGTCGGCCGCCGGTTGAGCGCCGTATTGACGGAGCGCGTCCACGATCTCGGCATAGCTATGCTCGTCCGCGTCGCCTGGCTTCGCGCCGATCATCGTGGCGGCGGAGACATACATGAGCCGATGGCCGTTTCCGGTCCGATCAAAGCGCCGGATCAGGGCGACGGCCGCGCCATCGCTATCGACCAGGCGCGCCTCTGCGGCGTCAATGCCCGCCTTCCCGGCCAATGTCATGGCGAGGACTTCGCCCTTGGTGACGGGCCGCTCGTCGCCCACGCTCGGGAACTTACCGATCGCGAGGTGGCCATCATCATCGACAACGGAGCACTTGGGACGCAGACCGCCGAGGGACGTCCCACGTCCACGCAGATAGGCGAGGTCCGCGCCCGTCTCCGTATTTGTCTCGACCGCGCGCGTCGCGGCGAGGAGTTGGCCAAGTTCAATAAGCGGCGGCGTCGCCCGCCTCCCCTCCTCAACCCTCCGCTGGTAGCGCCCCGCCTCGTCTTGCAGGCGCAATGCGCCGACACGGCTCGCATCATCGACCGCCAGGAGATAGTCCATCGCATTGAGCGGCGCCGCATCCACGGCATGACCCGCCCGACGCGCATCCTGGCGACGCTTGGCGTGGTCGCGCTGGATGACGCGGCGGCCCCATCCGTCCGGCTCCGTATCGGCGATCGCGCCGTGGAACACCGATCCATCGCGTGTCTTGCGATGAAATTGTGGACCTCCGACGAGCGGCAAACCCGGTTCGATGCCGAACCGGTCGGGCGACGCCAGCCAACCCGCATCATATTCAAACGCGGCGCTCTCCCGCGCGCCCTGTTGCTCATACCGCAGCGCGCCCAGCGGCGCGCCCTCGGCGCCAATACGGATGGCGATCACGCGCCTCATCGGGGGGCCGGAGTCTTACGAACCCTTATCCTCTTGGGCATCCGTTCGGCGTCGAGCAGCAGACCTTGTTCGTCACCGCTGGCGTCGATGATCTCCCCCAAGGCGCCGTCAAACCCCAGCACGAAAAACGCCATGGCATAGGCGCCCATGGCGACCGTCGGATCGCCCTTCTCGATCTTGAGATAGGTGCTTTTCGCAACACCCAACCGTTCAGCCATCATCATGGTCGTCAGGCTGCGTTTTTTGCGCGCAAGGGCAATATCCGCGCCCAGTTTGCCGAGTGCTCTCTTGACCTTGGGGGGCAGGGTGTCGACAACGGTCGAACGCATCTTGGTCTCATATAACAGACTTTAAATGATGTTAAGACCTGTTATATAAGACCTTACGGGCTCTCTGTCGAGATCAGACGGTCACCAGGGATAGGATCAAGCGGCGCGATACGACGAACCGCTTCACGCGCGCGCGGGGGCGATACTCTCTTCGCAAAGCGTCATGATGGGTTCCAGGGCGACGGCCGGCACGACGGTGATCGCCGCGGTCAGGTCGTCGATCAGCGNNGGTCAGTTGTGACGAGCGCGCAAGCCTGCTGCGCGAACAGAAGCGCGCCGGCGCTTCTGCCCAGGACCGCCGAGATGAGAATGGCCGCGTCGAGGACGAGCGTGGTGGCCGGCGGCTTCGTCGCTTTAGTGATGCGGAGTCGTCAGGGCCCGTACCGCCGACACCGACCAGTCCGTGGGATCGATGCCCATCTCGGCCGGCGGCCTCGTCCGCAGCGGGGTCTCGGTCCTTGGCCAGGTCAGCGGCGCGCGCCAGAACGGCGGCCAGACGTTTGGGATTGGCCGTCTTGAGGGGGATCAAGAGCCCCACCTTATCCAACCTCCGCGTCGCGCCATGGCGCCAAGCCTAGGGATATTCGCTATAGACACAACTTCTTCCCCTTTTTCGCAAACCGCGTGAAGCTCCTTGACGGCCCCCCTCCTCATCCTCACCCTCGAAGTCGCCACCCTCGTCTGCGCGGTCCTCCTCGCCGTCCGCGTGATCGCCAGCCGCCCTCGCCTCCCCGCCGCCCAGCTCATCGCCCTCATCGCATTCGGCGTCGCCTGCGGCGTCATCCTCGGCCATCAGGAATACGGCGCCTGGACGCCGCGCGCGTTCCGC
>PLFA01000147.1:0-16002 GCA_003136615.1 Caulobacteraceae bacterium
TAACCGGGTGCGCTCGCCCATGGCCGAGGGGCTGATGAAGCGCCTCTTCGGTGCGCGGGTCTATGTGGACAGCGTCGGCCTTCGCGCCGACAGCGGCCAGGATTGGACCGATCCCTTCATGGCCGCGGCCATGGACGAGGCGGGTATCGACATGTCGCGCCACAGGCCCAAGACCTTCGATGACCTGGAGGATCAATCCTTCGACCTGGTCATTTCCCTAACGCCCGAGGCCCAGCACCGGGCCGTCGAGCTCGCGCGGGGCCGGGCGACGGATCTGGAATACTGGCCGACCCACGATCCGACCCTGGTGGTGGGCCAGCGAGAGGTCATGCTGAACGCCTATCGGGAGGTGCGGGAGGCTATAGAGGCGCGCCTGCTGTCGCGGTTCGGGTCAGTGCGCACTTTCGGGGGGTAGATCAGGGTTCGTCGCCCGTTCGCGTCGCTTCGCAGCTGTCGAGAGCCCGTCCAAACCGCATCTCGCCGCCTTCATAGGCCTGCTTCTGGCCGTCGGGCGTATTCAGCGCATCGCCCAGCGGCAGGCCAAGCCAGCCTGAGGCGCCGCCATATTGATAGAAGAGCCGGAAACAGTCGGAAATAGCGACCGCCTTTCCCGCCATCGGACCCCCCAGATATGTGAAGATGGCGCCGTGATCCGCGAAGACGATCTCGCGGCTCATCTTTCCGTGCGAGGAGGGTGGGATATCCGTCTCATCCGCGGTTGGACAACCCAGGCGTCCCTCCTCGCCGCCGAGCAGTGTCCATTCATGAAAGGCCGCCGCACTGAGCTTGAATCCGCAGGCTGCCTGCACGGGCGACTCAGTCGCGGGCTCCGGATTGGCCTGCGCCGCCGCGCGCCCGGCCAAAGCCAGCACCGTCAAAGCGAGCGCCGGGCCGAGCCTGAGAGCGAATAAACTCATAATGGCGCCTGCACGTTGATGAAGCGCGAAGACCACCCTAGCGCCCCGTGGGTCGGACGCTTAATGGCCGCTCGCTTTGCAGGTTCCACGCGTTACGCCGGTCGGGCATCGACCTCAACCTCCAGGGCGGATATATGAGGCGCGGCGTCGCCCCTCGGAACGAGAACCGTTTCGGGGGGTCTGTTGGTATGTCGCCACAATTCGAGGAGCCGCATGGCGAAGGAAGAACTTCTGGAACTGCCGGGCACGGTCAGTGAACTGCTGCCCAACGCCACCTTCCGGGTGACGCTGGAGAACGATCACGAAATTATCGCCCATACGGCGGGCAAGATGCGCAAGAACCGCATCCGCGTCCTGGCCGGCGACAAGGTGCTAGTCGAAATGACGCCCTATGACCTGAGCAAGGGCCGCATCACCTATCGCTTCAAATAGACGCCCCATTTGTTCGGCGCGCCGGTGTCTTAAGGTTTGACCCAGATGACCGGGCCCAAGCCCAAACCCGACGCGGATAACCGGCGCCGCCGGATCCTGGTCGGTGTCGGCGCGGGCGCCTGCGCGATCGCCGCCCTGGCCGTCGCGGGCTGGCTTCTGGTGCGCCCCGAACCGGATGACGATAGCGTCAGCGGCCCTGGAGAACTGAGCGTTCAGACCGGTCTCAATGACGATCCCAAGCTCGATCCCGGCCATCCGCTCAAATGCTTCGTCAATGGTCAGGCCGTTGGTGACTTGCTCCTGCGCGATTGCGCGCGCCGCAATGGCGTGGACCCGGGCGCCCTGGATGTGGGCCTCGACGCCAATGGGGTGCTGGGCGCCTCGAACGGCCTGACGGGGGTTCTCACGCCCCTGCCGCCGCCCGGCGATGCGGCGGCTGGCCCAGGCGCGGAGGTTCCCGCCGCCCCCGCCCAGGCCCAGGCCCCGGCCCAGGCCGTTCCCAGAATCACACTCGACGCCGACGCCGTCGGGCCGTGTTGGCGTTATGGAGACGGCGGCTGGTCGCGTCTGCCGGAAGACGGCGCTCTTAGCGCCTGTATCCAGACCCTCTTCGCCGGTCAGTGTGAGCCGCCGGGCGCCGTCGCCTATGGCCGTTGGCACGGACGCACCCTGCGCCTCATGACCGGACGGGTGGAGATGATGGGAGATGACCGCGCCTTCCACGCCATCGCCGCGCAGAACCCTGATTGCTCCATCACGACGCAGGGATGACGCCGGCCCCGGGCGTTTCCATCCGCCACCCCCCGGGTGTAGTGTTTTGGCCATGCTGAAACGCCTTCCGCTATTCGCCGCCCTGGGTCTCGCTCTTAGCCTCGCGGCCTGCGAGAAAACGCTGGAGGCCCCCGCGACGCCTGGGGTCTGTTACGCGATGGCGGTGGCGCCGGGCGGGGCGGTGAAGTTCAATGCCCTCGCGCGCAATCAGCCGGACCTCGAACATTGCGCCGCCGAGCTCGACATTATGCGCTTGAGATTTCTGGGGCTCGGGAGCAACGCCAAACACGTCACGGGCGCGTACCAAAGTCAGTTTCTCTTCGTCGGCCCGGAGGGCGTCTATACCTCCGCGACCTATAAGGGTTTCCGCTATCTGATGCTCGTCCATAGCGGCGACGGGCGGCTGGTGACGCCGGGGACGATGTCGTCGCAATAAGCCCGCCTCGCGATAAGAACAAAGAAAGAACATTTCGCTTGCACCCGTGTCGCCCCGTGTTAATGTCCGATTCATGATTCCGGCGCGCAGGGTCGCCGGGCGAGCAGGGAGCAACGGCGATGGCCGGCAGCGTCAATAAGGTTATTCTGGTGGGCAATCTGGGGCGCGACCCGGAAGTCCGCACACTCAATTCCGGCGACCGGGTGGCCAATTTCAGTATCGCCACGTCAGAGACCTGGCGTGACCGGTCCACGGGCGAGCGCAAGGAAAAGACCGAGTGGCACCGCATCTCCGTCTTCAACGATAATCTCGTGAAGGTGGTGGAGAGCTATCTGCGCAAGGGCTCCAAGGTCTATGTGGAGGGCGCGCTGCAGACCCGCAAATTCACCGACGCCGCCGGCGTGGAGAAGCAGGCGACCGAGATCGTCCTGCAGAAGTTCCGGGGCGAGCTGACCATGCTCGACGGACGCGGCGACGGCGCCGAAGGCGGGCGGGGCGAGAGCGATATGGGTGGCTATTCGCCAGGTCCCAGGGCTGGCGCCGGCAACCCCAAGGAAACCTTCACCGCCGATCTGGACGACGAGATTCCGTTCTGACGCGGCGGCGCGCGGCGAGGGGGCGAAGTCTGGGGGAAAGGTGGCTTTGCTGGCTGGCGGATGCTAGAAAACATCATCGGGCCACGACGCGCCGATTCTCCTCAAAATAGCCAAACCGAACCCAGAATTTGACCGACGAGACGCCCACGCCGCCGCTTGACGCCCAGCGGGGATCAGTCAGCCCGATCTCAATCGAGGACGAGGTTAAGAAGTCCTATCTCGATTACGCCATGAGCGTGATCGTGAGCCGGGCTCTTCCGGACCTGCGCGATGGCCTCAAGCCTGTGCAGCGGCGCATCCTGTTCTCCATGAACGAGCAGGGCCACACCCCCGACCGGGGTTATGTGAAGTCCGCCCGCGTGGTCGGCGACGTGATGGGTAAGTACCATCCGCACGGCGATCTCTCGATCTACGACACCCTGGTGCGCATGGCGCAGCCCTTCTCCATGAGCCTGCTGCTCATCGACGGACAGGGNNGCGTCAATGGCGATCATGGCTGATCTCGACAAAGACACTGTCGACTTCAAGGACAATTACGACGGCAAGGAGAGCGAGCCGGTCGTCCTGCCGTCCCGCATACCCAATCTGCTGGTCAACGGCGCCAATGGCATCGCCGTGGGCATGGCCACCAATATCCCGCCCCATAACCTGGGTGAGATCATTGACGCCTGCCTGGCCCTGATCGATCGCCCCGATGTCAGCGCCGAGGAGCTCTTGGAGATCGTGCCCGGGCCCGACTTCCCCACCGGCGGGGAAATCATCGGGCGCACCGGCGCGCGCCAGGCTTTGCTGACCGGGCGCGGGTCGGTGATCTGCCGGGGCGTCGCCAGTTTCGAACAGGTCCGCAAGGACCGCGAAGCCATCATCATCTCCGCCATTCCCTTCCAGGTGAACAAGGCGGCCATGGTGGAGCGGATCGCGGAGCTAGTGCGCGAAAAGCGTATCGAAGGTGTGGCCGATCTGCGCGATGAAAGCGACCGCACCGGCATGCGCGTGGTGGTGGAGCTACGCCGCGACGCCAGCGCCGAGGTAGTGTTGAACCAACTCCATCGCTTTACGCAGCTACAGAGCTCCTTTCCGGTCAACGCCCTGGCCCTAAACCGGGGGCGCCCTGAGCAGCTGGGCCTGAGGGACATGCTCACCGCCTTCGTGGATTTCCGCGAAGAGGTGGTGGTCCGCCGCATAAAGCACGATCTCGCCAAGGCCCGCGACCGCGCGCACATCCTGGTGGGTTTGGCGATCGCGGTCGTAAACATTGATGAAGTGATTGCGATCATCCGCTCTTCCAAGGATCCGGCGGAGGCCCGCGAGCGCCTGGTCGGCCGGGACTGGCCGGTGGGCGACATGGCGCCGCTGATTGTTCTGATCGCGGACCCGCGAACACAGATGGTTGGCGAAGACCAGGTTCGGCTCACTGATGAGCAGGCGCGAGCCATTCTCGCCCTGACCCTCTCGCGCCTGACCGGTCTTGGCCGCGAAGAGATCATGAACGAGGCGCGCGAATTGGCCGCCGCCATCCAGGCCTGGCTCGATTTGCTTGGCTCACGCGATGCGATCATGGCCCTGGTGCGCGAGGAACTCGTCGAGGTTCGCGAGGCCTTCGCCGTGCCGCGCCGGACCGCCATCGTCGAGGGCGACGCCGATGTCGAGGACGAGGATCTTATCGCCCGCGAGGACATGGTGATCACGGTCACCCACGGTGGCTATGTGAAGCGCACGCCGCTCGCCACCTATCGGACCCAGCACCGCGGCGGACGGGGCCGTTCGGGCATGTCCACCAAGGATGAGGATGCCGTCACCCGGGTCTTTTCCGCCTCCACCCACGCGCCCATGCTGTTCTTCTCGTCCGGCGGCAAAGCCTACAAGCTGAAGGTATGGCGCCTCCCAATCGGCGGGCCCACCTCGCGCGGCAAGGCCTTCGTCAATCTCTTCCCCATCGAGCCGGGCGAGACAATGACCTCGATCCTCACCCTGCCCGAGGACGAAGCGACCTGGGATGGGCTGGACGTGATGTTCGCCACCCGATCCGGCGGCGTGCGCCGCAACAAGCTGTCGGACTTCGTGCAGATCAATCGCAACGGCAAGATCGCCATGAAGCTTGATGTGGAGGGCTTCCCCGGCGGGGACGCCATCGTGGGGGTGAGCCTCTGTAGCGCGGCAGATGATGTCCTGCTTTCCACCTCTCTCGGCCGCTGTATCCGCTTCCCCGTGACTGACGTCCGGGTCTTTGCGGGCCGGGACTCCACGGGCGTGCGGGGCGTTCGTCTGGCCGAAGGCGACAGCGTGATCTCCATGGCCATCCTGCGGGGCGTCGAGGCGACGCCAGCCGAGCGCGCCGCCTATCTCAAGCACGCCACCGCCATGCGCATGGCGGCCAGCGGCGAGGGCGAGGAGGCCGCGGTTCCCGAGGCGCCCGCCGATGATGAAGAGGACCTGGCGGAGGGCGCGGTGTCGCTCTCGGTGGAGCGCATCGCGGAACTGGGCGGGGCGGAGCAGTTCATCCTGACCATCTCGTCCGAGGGCTTTGGCAAGCGCACATCGGCCTATGACTATCGCCGCACGGGCCGGGGCGGTCAGGGCCTGATTGGCCACGATCTCTCCAAGCGCGGCGGCCGGCTCGTGGCGTCCTTCCCCGTGGAAGATCCAGATGAGATCCTGCTCGTCACCGATCAGGGTCAGTTGATCCGCGTCCCCGTCAGCCAGATCCGCACCGCGGGACGCAACACCCAAGGCGTCACCATTTTCCGCACCGCCGAGAATGAACATGTGGTTTCCGTCGAGCGCCTCGAAGGCGCGGCCGACGACGGCGATAGCGAAGGCGAGGATCCGCAGTGAGGCGGACGGGCCTTTACCCTGGCACCTTCGATCCCGTTCACAATGGGCATCTCGATCTGATCCGCCGGGCCTGCAAATTGGTTGATCTGCTGGTGATCGGCGTCGCCGTGAACAGCGGCAAGGGTCCGATGTTCACCCTGGAGGAGCGGGTGGCCATGCTGGAGCACGAAACCGCCGCGCTGGAGGGCGCCACTATTCGTGTCCTCCCTTATACCGGCCTCACCCTGAACGCGGCGCGCGAAGTGGGGGCGAATGTGCTTGTGAGGGGGCTTCGCGCCGTGGGCGATTTCGAGGTCGAGTTCCAGATGACCGCCATGAACCAGCAGCTTGATCGCAATATCGAGACCGTTTTTCTCATGGCCGATCCGCGCCATCAGGCCGTCGCCTCGCGGCTCGTCAAGGAAATCGCCAGTCTCGGCGGGGATGTGACGCCGTTTGTCAGCCCGTGGGTGAATGCGCGCCTTCTCGAAAAAGCGTCGCAAACCTAAGGCATGGAAATCAGCTTGGCTTGCCGGGCCGCCATGCGCGGGGTAGGGGGCGCCATGCCCCTGCGTGTTATGTTTTGCCTCGCCTTCTACGCCGCCGTCGCGGCGGGTGGCGCGGAGGCCGCCAAGCCCCCGATCAGCGACCTGACCAAGGTTCCCATCCCGACCGGCCCCGAACCCGGGCCCGGCGACTGGCGGCAGGTTGACCCTAGTAACGTGATGGTGATCGACACCAATAAGGGCCGTATCCTCGTGGAATTGCAGCCTCTGGCGGCGCCCGCGACGGTTGAGCGGCTCAAGACTCTGACCCGAAAGGGCTTCTATGACGGCCTGTCGTTCTTCCGCGTGATCGACGATTTCATGGATCAGACCGGCGATCCCGCCAATACCGGCACGGGCGGCTCGACCCTCCCCAATCTGGCCCCTGAGTTCTATTTCCGCCGCGGCGCGGACACGCCATTTACCCTGGTGACCCGTGGGGAGGGCCGGGAAGCAGGTTTTGTGGGCAGCCTGCCGGTGACCAGCCAGCCTCTGCAATTGGCGACCTTCACCGCTGACGGGAAGGTTCAGGCCCACGGCGATTTCTGCCCAGGCGTCGGGGGCGTCGCCCGTGCGGCGGCTCCGGACAGCGGCAATAGCCAGTTCTTCCTGATGCGCGGAACGGGCGCGGCTCTGAACGAGACCTACACCGCCTTTGGCCGCGTGATCGCCGGAGAGGATGTCGTCAAGTCCATCAAGCTCGGCGAGCCGCCGACGGCCCCCATGGATAAGATGCTCACCGTTCGCGTTCTGGCCGATCTCCCGGCCGCCAGCCGCCCAAAGGTGCGTGTGATGGATACCGCCAGCCCCTGGTTCGTCGGAGCCGTCACCCGCGCCCAGGCGGACAGGGGGACCGAATTTACCATCTGCGATGTGCCCCTTCCTTCAGAGGTTAAATAGAGCCCCCATGAGCGACCCCACCCTGATCATGACGCTGGACAGCGGTCCGGTGACCATCCGCCTCAGGCCCGATCTGGCGCCCGACCACGTGGCCCGGATCACCGAACTGGCCAATGAGGGCTTTTATGATGGCGTGGTGTTTCACCGCGTGATCGCGGGCTTCATGGCCCAAGGGGGCGACCCCACGGGCACAGGCGGCGGCGGATCGAGCAAGCCGAACCTGAAAGCGGAATTCTCCAGCGCCCCCCACCGGCGCGGCGCCTGCTCCATGGCGCGAACGTCCAATCCGAACTCGGCCAACAGCCAGTTCTTCATCTGCCTCGCCGACTCCAACTTCCTGGACAATCAGTACACAGTCTGGGGCGAGGTGACCGACGGGATGGAGCATGTGGATGCGCTTCCCAAGGGCGAGCCGCCTCGCGCGCCAGGGAAGATCGTCTCGATGCGGGTGGGCTGAGGGCGCCGCGCCCTGCAAATGCGCAGGGTCGGCGCTTCTGGCGTTAAGGCGCCGATGAAGTCTGGCTTAGCCCGTTTGAAAGGCGCATCCCTCGCTTAGAAATTCGAGGTCGCGAAAAGGAAATTGGCGTGGTGAGTGACCAGAGTCCAGGGGGCCGTGGTTCGGGCCCGATGAGCCGCCGAGACCTCCTCACGCTGATCGGCACGGTGGCGGGCAGCGCGGTGATGTATGAGGCCATGAGCTCCATGGCCCTGGCCGGGGAGTCCGGCTACACCGGACCAATCAAGCTGACCGGAGATCCGAAGGGCGCCTCGGTGCTGATCCTGGGCGCGGGCATGGCCGGGATGTGCGCGGCCTATGAGCTGCGCAAGGCCGGCTACAAGGTTCAGATCCTGGAATATAACGACCGGGCGGGCGGCCGGAACTGGTCCCTCTATGGCGGTGACACCTACACTGAACTTGGCGGCGCGGTTCAGAAGGTCGGCTTCGATAAGGGGCTCTATCTCAATCCCGGCCCCTGGCGTCTGCCGCACCATCACTATGCGGTCCTCCATTACTGCAAGCTGCTCGGTGTGGCGCTAGAGCCTTTCGTCCAGGTCAACTACGCGGCGCTGCTGCAATCCGATAAGGCGTTCGGCGGCAAGCCCAAGCCCTACCGAGAAGTTCAGGCCGACTTCAATGGCTATGTAGCCGAGCTTCTCGCGAAGTGCACACAGCAGGGCAAGCTGGACGAGGCGGTGACCAAGGAGGATCGCGAGGTTCTTATGGGCGCGATGCGCGAATGGGGCGCGCTCGACAAGAACTACGAATACAAGAAGGGTCTGCTGACCAGCGACCGGCGCGGCTATGTCTCGGACCCTGGCGGCGGCCTGACCTCGGTCCCCACCCCGTCCGAGCCAATCGCCATGACCGAACTGCTCCAGTCGGGCCTATGGGCGGCCATCGCCGCCGGTCACGGCTATGAGTTCCAGAACATGATCTTCCAGCCCAAGGGTGGCATGGGGATGATCGGCAAGGCCTTCGGCAAGGAACTCGATGGGGTTATCACCTATGACGCCAAGGTCATAGATATCCACCAGACTGATAACGGCGTGACGGCTACCTATGTGAATTCGAAGACCGGCGGCCCGCCCAAGACCGCCAGCGCCGACTGGTGCGTCTGCACCATCCCCGCTTCGGTGCTCAGCCAGATCCCGATGAATGTCGGCAATCCGATGCAGAACGCCATCGACGCCCTCTATTACGACGCCTCGATCAAGGTCGGCCTGCAATTCAAGCGCCGCTTCTGGGAGCAGGACAACGCCATCTATGGCGGCATCAGCTTCACCGATCAGCCCAACAGCATGATTGGCTATCCCAGCACCGACTATTTCAGCGACGGCAAGGGCGTGCTTCTGGGCGCCTACACCTTCGGCCCCAACGCCTTCCTCTATGCCGCCATGAGCCCCGAGGAGCGGGTCGCCAAGACTGTGGAATACGGCGCCAAGCTCCATCCGCAATACAAGGAGGAGTTCGACAACGGTGTCGCCGTGGCCTGGCACCGGGTGCCCTGGACTCTGGGCTGCGCCGGCCATTGGACGGAGGAGCTGCGCGCCCAGCACTATGACGACCTGTGCGCCATCGATGGCCGTATCGTCCTGGCCGGGGAGCACGCCTCGCGCATTCCGGCCTGGCAGGAGGGAGCCCTCCTCTCCAGCCTGGACGCCATCCGACGTCTCCATCAACGCGTCATGACGGCCTAGGGAGCGCCCATGTCGAGCTTCAGAACCTTAGGTCTTGGCCTTGCTCTCGCCCTCGGCGCCGGCGCCGGCGCGCGAGCGCAGGAAATCTATTCCGGCCACTATCCCCAGCAGACGGGGGAGGCGATCTATCAGGGCATCTGTCAGGGTTGCCACATGCCAGGCGCCCTGGGCGCGGTGGGAGCGGGCGGCTATCCAGCCCTGGCCCACAATCCGCATCTTTCGTCCGGCGAGTACCCGGCCCTTGTGATCCTGAACGGTCGTAAGGCCATGCCCAATTTCGGCAGCTCTTTCAGCGACGAACAGATCGCCGCGGTGGTTAATTATGTGCGGGTGAACTTCGGTAACCACTATCCAAGGCCCATCACTCCCGCCGAAGTCGCGGCCCTGCGGGCGTCGACGAAATAGCCGTAGCGTCGCACGCCGCCCCTTGGCGGAAGGGATACATGCCGTGATCGAGGTTCGCGCGAGGCCCGGCGAGACTCAAGGAACCCTCTGGTTCGCCGGCCGAGGCTATTTCTGTGCTCTCGGCCGCGCTGGCGTGGTGGCGGATAAACACGAGCGTGATGGCGGCACGCCCCAGGGTCGCTTTTTCCTTCGCGAGTTGCGCTACCGCGCCGACCGGATCGCTGCGCCCGCGACCAGTCTGCCCGCCTATCCCATCGACGCCGCCGATGGCTGGTCCGATGATCCCCTCGATAGCGCCTATAACCGTTTGGTGAGGCTTCCCCATCCGGCTCGCGCCGAAGCCCTGATGCGCGAGGATGACCTCTACGACGCCCTGGTGGTGATCGGTTACAACGATGACCCCGTCAGTCCGGGCGCGGGGAGCGCGATCTTCCTGCATGTGGCGAAGGGTCAGGCTGGCGATTTCGAACCCACCGCCGGATGCGTTGCCCTGCCGCTGGATGATCTGCGGCGGGTCCTGACTCGGTGCGGCCCAAACACCCAGATCGATATCCGCCTCGTCTGATCGCCCCTTGGCCTGAGCGCCGGTTCCGGGCACAGGCGGCGCATGCTCGTCTCGGACTTTGATTTCGACCTGCCGCCGGAGCGGATCGCCCTGCGACCGGCGCAGCCCCGGGACGCCGCCCGGTTGCTGGCCGTAACCCCCGGCGGAGGTCTTCGCGATCACCATGTTCGCGATCTGCCTGACCTGCTCCAGCCCGGTGACGCCCTGGTTTTCAATGACACGCGGGTCATCGCCGCGCGCCTGCATGGCCGCCGCACGCGGGGGGAGACGAGCGCGGCCATCGAGGCCACCCTTCACAAGCGCCTGGGCCCTGACCGCTGGGCCGCCTTCGCGCGACCAGCCAAGCGCCTTAAGGCCGGCGACGAGATCGTCTTTATCGGCGCCGAGACCGGCGGTTGTCTGGCGGCCAGGGTCGAGAAGTTGGGGGAGGGCGGTGAGGTGGTTCTCGCCTTCGCGCAATCAGGGGCCGATCTCGACGCCGCCATCGCCGCGCACGGCGCCATGCCGCTGCCCCCCTATATCGCCGCGCGCCGCCCCGAGGATGAGCGGGACCAGCACGACTATCAGACCATGTTCGCCCGCGAGCCGGCGTCCGTCGCCGCGCCCACCGCCGGTCTGCATTTCACGCCCGAACTGATGGCGCGGCTGGCCGCGCGGGGCGTAAGCGCCCATTTTCTGACCCTGGAGGTGGGCGCGGGGACCTTCCTGCCGGTGAAGTCAGAGTTCGTAGCCGAGCACGAGATGCATGCCGAGCGCGGGATCATCTCGGCGGACACGGCGACCGCTTTGAACGCCGCGCGTCAGGCGGGTGGCCGGCTCGTCTGCGTGGGCACCACCTCCCTGCGCCTGATCGAGAGCGCCGTCGACGAGGGAGGGACAATCCATCCCTTTGACGGCGAAACGGATATCTTCATCACCCCGGGCTACAGATTCCGCGCCGTGGACGGCCTCATGACCAATTTCCACCTGCCGCGCTCCACTCTCTTCATGCTGGTCTGCGCTTTGGCGGGAGCTGAGACCGTGCGCCGCGCCTATGCCCATGCCGTGGCCAGCAGCTATCGTTTCTATTCCTACGGCGACGCCTCGCTCCTCTGGCGCGCCGTCTGATGGGCGCGTTTCCGTTCCACATCGCGGCGCGGGATGGGGCGGCGCGCACCGGCGTCCTGACCACCTCGCGCGGGGTAATCGAGACGCCTGCCTTCATGCCCGTGGGGACGGCCGGAACGGTCAAGGCCCTGACCATGGATCAGGTGCGCGCCACGGGGGCCCAGATCATCCTGGGCAATACGGTTCATCTGATGCTCCGGCCCGGGGCGGAGCGCGTGGCGCGGCTGGGCGGTCTTCACCGGTTCGGCGGCTGGGAGGGGCCCATCCTCACCGACTCCGGCGGCTTTCAGATCATGTCGCTCTCGGCCCTCACCAAGGTCGCCGAGGAGGCGGCCACCTTCGCCAGCCCCATCGACGGGTCGCGCCATGTGCTGAGCCCCGAGCGGTCCGTCGAGATCCAGGCCGATCTGCTGGGCTCTGATATCGTGATGCAGCTGGATGAGTGCGTGGCGTGGCCGGCCGTGGAGGTGCGCGCCGGCGAGGCGCTACGCCTCTCGGCCCGTTGGGGCGCGAGATGCAAGACGGCCTTTGGCGAGCGTGAGACCCAGGCCCTTTTCGGCATCCAGCAGGGGTCCACCTTCGAGGCGCTGCGCCGGGAATCCTCCGATCGTCTGATCGAGATCGGCTTTGATGGCTATGCGCTCGGGGGCCTCGCGGTTGGCGAAGGGCACGAGGCCATGTGCGAGGTGTTGGACTATGCGCCGGGGCTCTTGCCCGCCGACCGGCCGCGCTACCTGATGGGGGTGGGCAAGCCGCTCGATATCGTCGAGGCCGTGGCGCGGGGTGTCGACATGTTCGATTGCGTGCTGCCGACCCGCGCCGGNNGAGGACGAGGAGCCCTTGGACGCGAACATTGATTGCCCCGCCAGCCGGGACTATTCCAAGGCCTACCTGCATCACCTAGTGAAGTCGGGTGAACTGCTCGGCCAGATCCTGCTCTCATGGCACAATCTGGCCTTCTATCAGGCCCTGATGCGCGAACTTCGCGCCGCGATCCGCGAGGGTCGCCTGGACGCCTTCCGCGCGCGGTTCAAGGCGGGCCTGACGACCTCTCAAGCCTAGTTGATCGGGTATTTCGGGGCCGGCCCGTCCTCGCGGGCGGGCGGCGGAGGATGCAGGAAATGGACGGGCCGGGCGGGGTGTGGACAGTTCATGGCCTCGCCCATGCCCTTGAGATAGCCCCGGCGCACGCTGCCGGCCGTGATCGCTTCGATCACCAGTTCGTCGTGATGGCCCGCGCCCGACAAGGTGCGCACGAACCCGGCGAAGGGCAGGAGGGATTCGGCGGCGCCGTGCAGAAGGGCCAGGGCGATCCTGCCGTTGTGCAGGGTGAGGCTCGGGCTCTGGGGCGTCTCCGGCTCGTCCAGGTCAGGCCCGAGGGCGGCTTGCAGGACGAGGAGTTGCTGGGAAATCCGCGCGCAGTTGAGCGGGCGCACAGGATCATAAGGGTTGGTGATCGCCGCCAGCAGGACGGGGGGAATAGGCTGGCGGGTGATGTTGAGATCGTGAAGAGGCGCCACCACGGCATTGGGCACGCTGGCGGTATTGTTGCGATCCGGCGTCTGGAGCTCGCCCTGTCCGGCGCCCGGCGGGGGCGGGGGCTGGGCTACGGCGGCATTGGTCAGGCTAAACGCGGCGGCCAGGGCGAGCGCCGCGCCGAGTTGTTGAGTGACAGAGGGCATGGACCGATCCCGAATAGATAAGGAACGCGCCGTTTCTCTGACGTTTTGGGCCCGGCCTTGCAATAAGCGGCGCTTGCGCGGGGCCGGGGTTTGACTATGGTCCGCCCGCCTCGCGCGGGGGCCTCCCCCGGATCGGGGGCCGGTAGCTCAGTGGTAGAGCCCTCGACTTTTAATCGAGTGGTCGTGGGTTCGACTCCCACCCGGCCTACCAAGCTTTGGCGGCCGCTATTGCTGCTGCTGCTGATGGTGATGCTGGTCCAGCAGCGCCTGACTTGAAGCGCGGCGGCGCGCGGCGGCGATGGCGGGGGCGCCCAGGCGCATGAATTCGGGCTCGTCGGGAAGGGCGGTGGCGCGGCGGACGGAGACGCCCACGGAAAGCTGGCTTTCAGCGTCGCCCTTGAAGACGCCCCGGGTGGGGGGCACGTCGGAATAGTCCCGGCCGATGGCCACGGGGATGTGCCGCTCGCCGGCCGGGGTATTGTTGGTGGGGTCAAGACCAATCCAGCGGAGCGAGGGCAGGAACACCTCAACCCAGGCGTGGGTGGCCTGAGGGTCGGAGCGGTCCCCCTCGTCCTTACTGGTGGCNNGCGATGAGGGCCTCGTCGATCGGGCTGTCGGCGGCGGTGATGCCCGACTCATAGTCGAGGCCCCGATAGAGCAGCGAGCTCAGCTCATGGACGGCGCTCAAAGGGTCAAGTTCGCGCAGGGCGTCGATTCCATGGGCCGCGCAAAAGTCTGCAAGCGCCGGCGTCGCCACGGCAAAGCCGTGGGGCCTCAGGAAGTCCCAGCAATCGCCACGCACCGCGTCGCTGGCCAAGCGATCCCACTCGTCCATGGTCAGGGTGTCGGGGCCCGGGGGATTGGGATCGGTCTCCACGACGCTACGCGCGGTGATGGTCAGGCGCTTATGTGGGAAGGGCACATCGAAGAACTTCACCGTGTTTCCCCAGCTGTCGGCATAGGAGAAGATCTGGGACGGGGGATCGATGTCCAGCTCCGAGGTTATCAGGTGATGGCCATGACCCGAGCGCGGCTGCATGCGCAGCTCCATGACGCTCTCGCGAATGGGCTCGTCGTAATTATACTGGGTGACGTGTCGCACCTCGAAAATCATCAGGCGGGCAACCTCATTTCCAGGGGATAGGCGACGAAGGTGTCATACATGGCCTCGTGAATGGCCTTGCACTCCGCCTCCACGGCCGCGAGCAGGGCGCCCGCGCCGGGGCCTTCGATTTCCTCGATGTCGGCATAGGCGAGGCGGGCGTTCAGCCGGCCGGCGAGGCGAAGCGGGTCGCTGCGCCCCGCGTCGCGGCCCCGGGAGAGGTGGCCCAGGGACTGCTCGATATGGGCGGTGCAATAGCGGATGGAGCGGGGGAAATCCTCGTCGAACATGAGGAATTCCAGAATGAACCGGGCATTGAGATCCGCCGTATAGACCCGCAGATAGGGCTCCAAGGCGCAGGCCATACGCAGCACGGCCACCAGTGAGATCGGCTCGTCCACGCTGGCCCCATAGCCGTCGATGAAGCTGGCCTTGAGGAGGCGGGCGATCAGGAGGGCCCGCTCCAGGTGAACCCCCGCGACCATGAACCGCCAGCCCTCGCCATGGCTCATGGTGGCGTCCGCGGCGCCCTTGAAGAGGTGCAGGTCGGTGACGATTTCAGAGAGGAATCCTTGCGGATCGGCGTTGAAGGCGCTCTCGGCCCGCGCGCCGGTCGCCCTCAGATAGAGCAGGTTCAGCCGCTCCCAGCTCTCGCTGGTGATCTGGTCCCGCACCTGCCGGGCGTTCTCCCGGGCCCGGGCGAGGGAGATGACCACCGAGCCGCCGTTCTCCCGGTCCAGGGTCATGGCGCGGGCCAGATCCACCGGATTGCTGGCCAGGGCGAGGGAAGCATCGCCCACCGCGGCTCTGGCGATCTTGGCGGCCTGGAAAGCGGCGTCGCTACGGTCGAGGGTGGCGTTGAGCATCACTTCGCTCAGGCGCGAAAAGTGCTCGGCCCGCTCCACATAGCGCCCGACCCAGTAGAGGCTGTCCGCCACGCGAGCGAGCATCATGAGCTGGGGCCCTTGGCGTTGGGCGCGGCCTCGGCGGACTGCACCCAGGTGTCTTTTGAGCCGCCGCCCTGGCTGGAATTGACCACCAGGGACCCACGCTTGAGCGCCACGCGGGTCAGGGCGCCGGGGGTCACCACGACCTTGTCACTGGAGAGAATGAAGGGGCGCAGGTCCACATGCCGGGGCTCGATCGCGCCGTCCACCAGGCAGGGGGCGGTGGAGAGCTGGATGGTGGGTTGGGCGATGTAGTTCTCCGGATCGGCCTTGAGGGCCTCGGCGAAACTCTCGCGCTCGGCGCGGCTGGCGTGCGGCCCGATGAGCATCCCATAGCCCCCGGACGCACCCACCGCCTTCACCACCAACTTATCGAGATTGGCCAGGACATGATTCAGCTCGGAGGGGACCCGGCAGAGGTAGGTCTTCACATTGGGGAGGATCGCGTCCTCGTCCAGATAGTAGCGGATGATGGAGGGCACATAGGCATAGACCGCCTTGTCATCCGCGACGCCAGTGCCCGGCGCATTGCAGATGACGACGCTCCCCGACCGATAGGCGTTGAAAAGGCCGGCGACGCCGAG
>PLFA01000147.1:16030-25402 GCA_003136615.1 Caulobacteraceae bacterium
GCCAGATAGGCATGCTCGTAATAGGCGGAGTTATAGACGCCGGGCGTCAGAACCACGACCTGAGGATTGGGCCGCCAATCCCCGGCCATGGTCTTCAAGGTGGCCAGCAGGGTGTCCGGATAGCGCTCGATGGGCCGCACGCCCGCCTGGCGGAAGACATCTGGGAAGGTGCGGCGAGAGGCGTCCCGGTTGGCCAGCATATAGGAGACGCCAGAGGGCACGCGGAGGTTGTCTTCGAGCACGAAGAATTCACCGGTGGGACCCCGGATGAGGTCGCTGCCGCAGACATTTACATAGGAGCCATGGGGCACGAAGAGATGCTGCATCTCGCGACGATATGACGGGGCGCCCAGAACGAGATCCCGGGGGATCATGCCGTCCGAAAGGATTTTCTGCGGCCCATAGATGTCGGCGAGGAAAAGATTGAGGGCCCGCAGGCGCTGGCTCAGCCCCGCTTCGATGGTCGCCCATTCTGCCGCGGAGACGATGCGAGGAAAGAGGTCGGTGGGGATGATCCGTTCGGTGGTGTTCTCCGCCCCATAGACGGTGAAGGTGATGCCCTGGAGGAGGAAGGAGCGCTCGAGCGTGCGCTGGCGATCGGCCAGGGCCTCGGGGCCCAGGGCCTCGATGCGGCTGTGCAGGAGGGCGTAGTGGGAGCGTGTTTCGCCCGTGGTGGCGAACATCTCATCATAGGCGGCGCTGGCGGCATAGCCTGAGGGCCGGGCCAAGGGGGCCTTGATCTCTTCGATGGTCAGAGCATCGCCCTCTGTTGCGCGGCCAAAGCGGCCCTCTTCATGTCACTTGGCCACAGGCGCGGGCCGCTTCGCAACCGATCTGTCGGTGGGACCATGGGAAAGGTCAGCAATGGCGATGTCCCGGGCGCCGGCCAGGCGCGCGTAAAGGGGTCCGAAATCGGCCAGGGTCTCGGCCAATATGCCCTCCAGTGAAGGCGCCACGAAGTAGACCTGCTGGAAGTCGTCGGTCCGATAGGGCGTGCGCATGATCCGCTCCAGGTCGAATTCCAGGCGATGAGGGGCGGGGTCCTCAAGCGCAAAGATGGTCTCACCGCGCGAGGAGACGATGCCGGCGCCATAGATCCGCAGGCCCTCGGGCGTGGCCAGGAGGCCGAACTCCACGCTGTACCAATAGAGCCGTGCCAGATGATGCAGGTGGTTGAGGCTCCTGGCCCTCAAGGCGCCTTCGCCGTAGGCCTGCATATAGTCGCCGAAAATCGGGTCGGTGAGCATGGGCACATGGCCAAAGACGTCGTGGAAGATGTCCGGCTCGCTGAGATAGTCCAACTGATCCGCGGCGCGAATGAAATGGCCGGCGGGGAAGCGCCGATGGGCCAGATGGTCGAAGAACACCTCGTCGGGCACCAGGCCTGGCACGGCGACCACCTCCCAGCCGGTGAGGCGCCTCAGCTCCGGATTGATCCGCGCGAAATCGGGAATGCCGCCCCGGTGGAGATCCAGAACGTCCAGGCCTTTGAGGAACGCGTCGCAGGCGCGGCCGGGAAGCAGGTCCCTCTGGCGCTCAAAGAGGGTCGTCCAGACTCGGTGCTCTTCGGGGGAATAGCGCTCCCAGGCCTGATCGATGGTCCAGTCCGGCCGGGCCGGACACGTGGCGGCCGGCGAGACGGACATGCCCATAATCCTTAGTGCGTGATCCGGGGCCGCATCAGATATCGGCCTTCGCGAAACTCCGCGAAGATCAGAGAGGTGTGCGGATGGCCGACCGGTTGCTCGGTGTCGTCGGCCAGAAGGTTCTGCTCGGAGACATAGGCCACATAATTGGACTGATCGTTCTCGGCCAGGAGGTGGTAGAAGGGCTGATCCTTCTTGGGCCGCACGTCCTCTGGGATAGCCAACCACCAATCCTCGGTATTGGCGAAGACAGGATCGACGTCGAAGATCACACCGCGGAACGGGAAGATCCGGTGCTTGACCAGTTGGCCGAGGCCAAATTTGGCGAGTCGATAACCCATGGCCATGAGGATGGCGCCTCAATCTTGAATGTACAGTGAACGTAGCGTCTTTGAGCGAGCCATCAAGGGGTTTACCTATGGGGAACGCGGGGCATTGGGAGAATTGATGGACGGAATTGTCGCTCCGGCCGCTCTGCCAGCCTCTGAGCGACGCCCGTCGGCCCAGGATGCGGCCGTCTATGCGGCCATTGATCTGGGCACGAATAATTGCCGTCTGCTTATCGCCGCGCCTTCGGGGCGGGGCTTTCGCATCGTTGACACCTATTCGCGCATCGTGCGCCTGGGTGAGGGACTTTCCCAGACCGGGCGCCTGAGCGACGCCGCCATGGCGCGAACCCTGGATGCGCTGAGCGTCTGCGCCGACAAGATCGTCAGGCGCGGGGCGACGCGGGTGCGGGCCGTGGCCACCCAGGCCTGCCGGGGCGCCGCCAATCGCCAGGACTTCCTGGACGCGGTCCTGGCGCGCACGGGGCTCACCCTGGAGATCATCACGCCAGAGGCCGAGGCGGCGCTGTCGGTGACCGGGTGCGGCGACTTGATTGACCCCAAGGCCGAGGTCGCCTTGATTCTGGATGTGGGCGGGGGATCGACCGAGCTTTCCTGGATCGACACGAAGGCGCGGCGCGCGGGACCGCTGAAGGCGGAAGCCTGGGTCTCCATTCCCGTGGGGGTTGTCACCCTGGCTGAGAGGTTTCCAGAGCGCGCTGATCAGGGCGCCTGGCGCGCGGATATGGCCCAGGCCTTCGCCGCCGAGGTGCGGGCCTTTACCGGCGCCGATCATCTGAGACCCCGGTTCTTGGGCGGGCGCGGCCACACGGTGGGGACCTCGGGCGCCATCACCAGCCTGGCCGGCGTGCATCTGGGCTTGCCGCGGTACGACCGCCAGAAGGTCGATAGCCTGTGGATGACCCGCGCCGAATGCAAGCGGGCCGGCGATCGCCTTGCCGCCATGACCCTGGCGGAGCGCACCGCGCACCCTTGCGTGGGGGCCGGCCGCGCCGACCTGGTGCTGGCGGGAGCGGCGATCCTGGAGGCGGTGCAAAGCCTGTGGCCGTCGGAGCGATTGAGGGTCGCCGACCGGGGCCTGCGCGAGGGGCTGCTGCTCGCCCTGATGGCGCAGGACCGCCGCGCGTGACCGAGGAGCCGCCGCGCAAGCGCATGGTCCGTGCGCCCACCGGCGGCGATGGCGGGGGCCGGGCGACGCCCGCGCGCCTGAAGACCGCCAAGCTGCGCACGCCGTCCTCCCAGGCCTGGCTGGAGCGCCAGATCAATGATCCCTTCTCCGCCCAGGCTCGAGCCCAGGGCTTTCGCTCCCGCGCGGCGTTCAAGCTCACCGAGCTGGATGATCGGTTTCATCTGCTGCGTCGCGGCGCGCGGGTGATTGATCTCGGCTGCGCGCCGGGGGGATGGCTGCAGGTCTGCGTGGCGCGGGGCGTGGAGGCCGTGGCGGGGGTGGACCTGCTGCCGGTTGACCCGCTTAATCCCGCCGCGATCCTGCAGGCCGACTTCACCGATCCCGCCGTGGGGCCAAAACTCATCGCCCTGATTGGCGGCGCGCCGGATCTCGTGCTCTCCGACATGGCCCCCAACACCACCGGCCATCGCCAGACAGATCATATCCGGATCGTCTCCCTGATCGAGGCGGCCGCCGATTTCGCCATCGCGAACCTGAAGATTGGTGGTGTCTTCGTCACCAAGGCGTTCCAGGGCGGTGAAACGGGCGGGGTTCTGGAGACCCTCAAGCGGCATTTCCGCGAAGTGCGCCACGTCAAGCCCAAGGCCAGCCGGGCCGAGAGTTCCGAACTCTATATCGTCGCCAGGGGCTTTAAGGGCGCCTCGGCCCCGTAGTAGCGAGACAAGAGCCAGGTCTGAGCCGCCACGCCCGCCAGCGGCAGAAGCAGGACGAGGGCGAAGGGAACGCCGATCCAGAGCAGACCCGCGGCGCAGATCAGGGCCGCCGAGCACCCCGCGTCGTAACCGCCCTCGGTGGCGATGTGGAACCTGACGGGGCAGGGCGAGCGCTGGGCCAGATTGTAGACCGCCGTCATCAGTGTCGGGACATAGATGGCGGTGACGACCATCCCCGCCGCATTGGCGAGGGTCGCGGCGATGGGGTTTCCCATGGAAACGCTTCGGAAGACGAAGGCGAGGGCGACGCAGGCCGTCACCCCCCAGACCGCCTTCGCGCCGTGTCCCCTGTCGATCCAGCGCCCGAGCACCAGACCGCTCACCGCCCCGGCCACCGCCGCCAAAGCCATGGCGACGCCGAAAACGGTGAAGCTCTTGCCGAGGGTTACAAAAAGGGCGATGGGCCAGACGAAGTTCACCCCCGACCCGATCCACCCATCGGCGGCGAAGAACCGGACCCCCGCCCAGCCGGCGGCCATGGCGCCGGGCGCCTCCGCCAGGACCACCACCTCGGGCGTCGCCAACAGCGGCAGGGCCGAGACGGCCATGACCAGGCCGGTGATCCAGAAGGTGATATCTGGGCCCAGCGTATTGAGGCCCCAGCCCATGGCCAGGGGGCTGATAATCCCCACCAGGGCGGCGATGGCCTCGCGTGCGCCGATCTGGTGGCCGCGATGCTCGGCGTCGCCAAGAGCCGCGAAATAGGCATGGTAGCAGGTCCAGTAGATCGTATCGGCGAGGGAGGAGAGGGCCACCAGGGCGTAAAGGCCCGGGCCCACGCCATGGACCCTGGCGAGGAGCGGATATTCCCCGGCCGCCAGGACGGCGCCCACGATCACCAGGGTGCGCAGACCGAGCCGCCGGGCCAGGGGCAAAATCCAGGGACGCAGGACGAATCGTCCGGCGAGAATCGCGGCGATGGCCAGGAGCACCGCGGGCGCGGGAACGCCCGCATGGAGCAGAAAAGCTCCAAAGAACACGCTTCCCCCGCTGATCGCCAGGGCGTGAATCCCATAGTGCAGATTGAGCCAGTTCACCTGGTCGTTGCGGAAGAAAGCCATGGCGGCCGCTTCTAGCATGGGGGTGTGATCCCGGACGATGCGCCAAGTCGCTCTTCACCGTCATCCCGCGCGGAGCGAAGCGGAGACGCGGGACCCAGCAGACTTGGCGAGGCGCCGCGGTTCGCGAACCTAGACATGGCATCCAGTCTCCAGGGTCCCGGCGCGCGCTGCGCTTGGCCGGGATGACGAGGTTGGGGGCGGACGGTGGGATAGCTCTTTCGTTTGTCACACAGCCTCGCTATACCCGGCCCGCAAAACGGAGAGTCTCATGGAGATTCGCGAAGGGCTTACCTTCGACGATGTTTTGCTCGAACCCGGTCCCTCGGAGGTCATGCCCACTCAGGTGGCCGTGGCGACCAAGTTCACCCGGGATATCAGTCTCAACATCCCGCTCGTGTCCGCCGCCATGGACACGGTCACCGAAAGCCGGCTGGCCATCGCCATGGCCCAGGCCGGCGGCATGGGCGTTCTGCACCGCAATCTGACGGTGGAGGAACAGGCCGACCAGGTGAGGGAGGTCAAACGCTTCGAAAGCGGCATGGTCATCAATCCGGTGACCGTGCACCCAGACACGCCGCTCAGCGAAATCCGCCAGATCAAGGCGCGGCGGCATATTTCCGGCTTTCCGGTGGTGGAGCGGGGATCGGGCCGGCTGGTGGGCATCCTCACCAACAGAGACATGCGCTTTGAGTCCCGCGGCGAGGTTCCCGCCTCCCAGCTCATGACCCACGAGAACCTGGTCACGGTGCGTGAAGGAACGAGCCAGGCGACGGCCCGCGAGCTTCTGCACCGGCACAAGATCGAGCGGCTGATCGTGGTGGATGATGAGTTCCGCGCCGTGGGTCTGGTCACCGTCAAGGACATGGAAAAGGCCGAGGCCCATCCGCACGCCGCCAAGGACGCCCAGGGCCGGCTGCTGGTCGGCGCCGCCTCCACCGTGGGGGACGCGGGCTTCGAGCGGTCCCTCGCCCTCATCGACGCAGGCGTGGATGTGGTGGTGATCGACACCGCCCACGGCCATTCCAAACAGGTGAGCGACGCCGTGCGCCGCCTCTCGCGTCAGACCAATCAGGTGCAGATCGTCGCCGGCAATGTGGCCACCTATGACGGGGCCCGAGCCCTCATCGACGCCGGGGCGGACGCCATCAAGGTGGGGATCGGGCCCGGCTCCATCTGCACCACGCGGGTCGTGGCCGGGGTGGGGGTGCCGCAGTTCACAGCTATCGCCGAAGCGGCCCGGGCCGCGGCGGGATCGGGCGCGCCGATCATCGCCGATGGCGGCATCCGGTTTTCCGGGGATCTTGCCAAAGCCATCGCCGTGGGCGCCTCCACCGCCATGATGGGTTCGATGTTCGCCGGCACCGATGAGTCGCCGGGAGAGGTGTTCCTCTATCAGGGGCGCAGCTACAAATCCTATCGCGGCATGGGGTCCCTGGGCGCCATGGCCCGGGGCTCGGCCGACCGCTACTTCCAGAAGGAAGTGGAGGACACCATGAAGCTGGTGCCCGAGGGGATCGAAGGCCAGACCCCCTATAAAGGCCCCATCCATCCGGTGATCCACCAGCTGGTGGGCGGGCTGCGCGCGGCCATGGGCTATCTGGGCGCGGCCACAATTCCAGAGTTTCAGACCCGGGCGCGCTTCGTGCGGATCACCAGCGCCGGGGTGCGCGAAAGCCATGTGCATGACGTGCTGATCACCCGCGAGGCCCCCAACTATCCCTCGGCGGTCTGAACCCCCGCCATGCGTGAGGGTGGCCGTCTCGCGGCGGCGATTGAGGTGTTTGGCGAGGTCGCCGGCGGCGGGCGCCCCGTGCGTCTGGCCCTGAAGGCCTGGGGCGAGCGCTCGCGTTTCGCCGGGGCGGCGGACCGGGCCTTCGTCTCGGGGCTCGTTCTGGACGCACTTCGCCGGCGCCGGTCTCTTGCGTGGATGATGGGGGAGGATACGCCCCGGGCCGTGGTTCTGGGCGCCCTCGCCCATCTGTGGGGTTGGAATCCGGAGCGGGTGGCGGAGAGCGCGGGCGAAGAGCCCTATGGGCCGGGGGCCTTGAGCGAGACCGAGGCCGCTGGGTTGGCGTCCCCGAGAAGCCTGGACGGCGCCCCCGCCCCGGTGCGGGGCGACTATGCCGACTGGATGGACGGCCCTCTGGCGCGGGTCTTCGGCGAAGGCCGCGCGGCGGAAGCCCAGGCGCTCAGCCACCGCGCGCCCATCGACCTGCGGGTCAATACGCTCAAAAGCGATCCGGCTCGGGCGCTCAAGGCGCTGTCCCATTTCTATGTGGAGCCCGCAGGCGCCATTGAGACGGCCCTGCGCGTCGCGCCGCCGGCCGCGAGCAGCCGCGCCGCGCCGGTGGAGACCGCGCCGGAGTTCGAGAAGGGCTGGTTCGAGATCCAGGATCTGGGTTCCCAGATCGCCGCGGCCTGCGCGGGCGATATCGCGCACAAACAGGTGCTGGATTTCTGCGCCGGGGGCGGGGGCAAGACCCTGGCCCTGGCCGCCGCCATGGCCAATACGGGCCAGATCTTCGCCTATGATTCCGACGCCCGGCGCCTCACCGACACGGTGCGCCGCTCCCGCCGCGCGGGGGTGCGCAATCTGCAGGTCCGCTCGCCCCTGGCGCCGGGGGCCCTGTCGGGGCTGGAGGGCCGCATGGACCTCGTCTTCGCCGACGCCCCCTGCACGGGATCGGGCACCTGGCGCCGCCACCCGGATGCCAAGTGGCGATTGACCGAAGCCCAGATGGCGCGGCGGATGGCTGAGCAGGACGAGGTGCTGAAGGGCGGCGCGGAATATGTGCGGCCTGGCGGGCGGCTGATCTATGTCACCTGCTCCCTCTTCGCGGAGGAAAACGAGGATCGGATCGCGGCGTTCGTGGCGGAGCACGCCGATTTCGCGGTCGAGCCGGTGGTCGCGCCGGGGGATTTTCCCCTGACGCCGGAGGGGTTTCTGAGGCTGACGCCCCTGAGCGCCGGAACCGACGGCTTCTTCGTCGCGACCCTGCGGCGTGTGGGGTAGGGGTTTTGAGAGTATTATTTTCCACAGATGGACACAGATGAACACAGATGGGTCCGGAGAGCGGCGCGTTGGCAGGCAGATGGCCGAAGGCCTAATAATGCCTGCGGCGCTTCCCGGTTGGTGATGCGTCTCCGAACCCGCGCGCATCTGCGTTCATCTGTGTCCATCTGTGGACAAAACGACCTTCGCCACATGCCGCAGCGCTGAAGCGTGACCCCGGGGCGATTCTCGCATAACGGAGCGGGATGAGCGCGGCGCAGAGTGAACCGGTCCTGATCGTGGATTTTGGGAGCCAGGTGACCCAGCTCATCGCCCGGCGCCTGCGGGAGAGCGGGGTCTATTGCGAGATCCATCCTTTCGACAAAGTCGGGCCCCTGCTGGAGGATTTTGCGCCCAAGGCGGTGATCCTCTCGGGCGGGCCGGCCAGCGCCTATCTGGAGGAGAGCCCGGCCGCCGATCCGCGGATCTTTGATCTGGGCGTGCCGGTGCTGGGCATCTGCTATGGCGAGATGACCCTGTGCGCCCAGCTGGGCGGGACGGTGGAGGGTGGCCACCATCGGGAATTTGGCCGGGCGGATATCGAGATCGTGAAGGCCTCGCCCCTGCTGGAGGGCCTGGGCGCGGTGGGCGACCGCGAGCCCGTCTGGATGAGCCATGGGGACTTGATTACCGCCATTCCGCCGGGATTCGACGTGGTCGCCACCTCTTACGGCTCGCCCTTCGCCGCCATCGCCGATGAGGCGCGCCGGCTCTATGGCGTGCAGTTTCACCCGGAGGTGGCCCACACGCCGCGCGGAGCGACCCTGCTGCGCAACTTCACGCACAAGATCGCGGGCCTCTCCGGTGGCTGGACCATGAAGGCCTTCCGCGAGGAGGCCATCGGCAAGATTCGCGCTCAGGTGGGGAAGGGGAAGGTGATCTGCGGCCTTTCCGGGGGCGTCGATTCCTCCGTGGCCGCGGTGCTGCTGCACGAGGCCATCGGCGACCAGCTCACCTGCGTCTTCGTGGATACGGGCCTGATGCGGAAAGACGAGGCCAGCCAGGTCGTCGACCTGTTTCGCGACGCCTATAATATTCCCCTGATCCACGTGGACGCGGGGCCTGTCTTCTTCAAAGCCCTGGAGAGCGTCACCGAGCCGGAGGCCAAGCGCAAGGCCATCGGCGGCGCGTTCATCGAGATCTTCGACCGCGAGGCCGGCAAGATCGCGGGCGCCGAGTTCCTGGCCCAGGGGACGCTCTATCCCGACGTGATCGAGAGCGTTTCGGCCGCCGGNNCTGAAGCTGGTCGAGCCGCTGCGGGAGCTTTTCAAGGATGAGGTCCGGGCTCTGGGCGTCGAGCTGGGCCTGCCCCCCGTCTTTGTGGGCCGCCATCCCTTTCCCGGGCCGGGCCTGGCCATCCGCAT
>PLFA01000087.1 GCA_003136615.1 Caulobacteraceae bacterium
CCGTTCCTGCATTTCGAGCTTTGCTATTATCAGGCCATCGATTTCGCTATCGAGCGTGGCTTGGCCCGGGTGGAGGCTGGCGCCCAGGGTCAACACAAGATCGCCCGAGGCTATTTACCGACCGCGGTCTATTCGGCCCACTACATCGCTGACCCGGCCCTTCGCGAGCCCGTAGCGCGGTTTCTGGAGCAGGAGCGCCGCAGCGTGCAGGGCGAGATGGATTGGCTTGCCGAAGAGTGCTCCCCGTTTCGAGAGGTTCAGGCTTGAGCGCCCTAGCGCCAGGGGAACCCTGGCCCCCAGAGGTTGAGCTGAGGGGTCACCATGCCTGGTTGGCGCCGCTAAGATCGGAACACGCGCCGGGTCTTGCGGAGGCGGTCAAGGATGGCGAGCTCTGGCGGCTTTGGTACACGAATATCGCTAGCCCCGAGACCATGGCTCACGACGTCGCCAGTCGCCTCGCCCGGCGCGACGCCGGACAATGTCTGCCATTCGTCGTGCTTGACCCGGCCAGTGGCGCGCCGGTGGGGATGACGAACTATTGGAATATCGACGCCCCAAACCGGCGGGTGGAGATTGGCGGCACCTGGTATCGCCGGGCTGTCCAGCGCTCAGCCCTCAACACCGAATGCAAACGCATGCTCCTGGCCCACGCCTTCGAGACCCTCGATTGTGTCGCCGTGGAGTTCCGCACCCACTTCTTCAATCACCAAAGCCGCCGCGCGATCGAGAGGCTTGGCGCCAAGCTCGATGGCGTATTGCGCAACCACAGTCTTTCCCGGGATGGGCTTCTGCGCGACACCTGCGTCTATTCCATAACCCAGAGCGAATGGCCCACGGTGCGGCGTCACCTCGACTTCAGGTTGGAGGAGGGCGGCTGAGCCTCACGCGCCTTCCCAGGCGGCTTTCAGAAGCCTCGCGACGTCTTCATCGACATCCGCGGCTTGCGATAGGGTAAGTCGGGCTGGCAAGCGCTCCGACCAGGATGGATTACCGCGCGGCTCAAGCCGGCAGTCCATCTCCAGCGGGACACCCAGTCCAAGACTAACGCCGCCGCCCCGCAGAGGCCGGGCGGCGGCAAACTGAAAGCGCCGCGCCCAGGCCGTATAGCCCTTCCGCGGCGTGCGAATGGCGCCCGCCAGGGCCATGGCCTTGACGTCGAGGGCGTCATAAATCGCGCGGGCGGCGGGATCAGTCCACAGAGCCTCGATTAAGTCTGATGGCGCTGACCACGGCATGGTGGACGCCGAGATCTCATTGAGCACCAGGGACGCGCGGTTCTGCAACAGGCCGTGGGTTTCCTTGAACCATTTGAGGCGGGCGCGGTGACCGCTCTCCGGGCAGGTCTTGGCGATCTCCTCCCACTCCGTCAGCGTCCTTCCCGTATCGCGCTCGATGCCAGCGCGGACCGAGGCGAACCATTTCTCCTGGCGTTCGGTGAGGTGCGGCTCCGTCATGACTCCCTCCACATCTCCTTGTAGGGGAAGGACCGATGATCACGGAGTCAAGACCATGAGCCTCCAGGGCCGCTATGATCCCAGCAACGTCTTCGCGCGAATTCTGCGCGGAGAACTGCCTAAGGCGTTGATCTTTGAGGACGACAAGACCCTCGCTTTCATGGATGCATTTCCGCAGAGCCACGGCCACTGTCTTGTCATTCCAAAGGAGGGCGAGGCCCGCAATCTCCTCGACGCGGAGCCAGGAATTCTCGGCCCCCTTGCTCTCACAGTTCAGAAGGTGGCGCGGGCTGTCCAAGCCGCCCTCAGTCCCGACGGCATCGTGATCACCCAATTCAATGGCGAGGCGGCGGGCCAGACGGTCTACCACCTCCACTTGCACATCATCCCCCGCTGGCAAGGTGAGCCACTCCGTCAGCATGGTGGCGGCATGGCTGACCCGGGGGAACTCAAGGCGACGGCCGCGAGAATCGCCGCGGAAATAGCCCCGTAGCCTGCCACGGCAGCGCCGTGGGCCCGCCCTGTCATTCAGCCAGAGCGGGCTCTTGAGCGTCGGAAGTCCCATCCGGATGGATGGTGATCTCGCGGGGCGGACCGTCGGCGGAAGGCTCCTTGGCGTCGAACTCGAAGCCGATCTTGCCGTCCTTGAGCACGACCTTGACGTGGCCCCCCTTCGCGAGACGCCCGAACAGAATGTCGTCGGCGAGCGGGCGTTTGATCTGTTCCTGGATCACGCGTCCCAGCGGCCGCGCGCCATAGAGCTCATCAAAGCCGTTCTTGGCCAGCCAGTCGATGGCCTCCTCGGACGTTTCGATGGTCACGTGACGGTCGGCGAGTTGGGCTTCCAGCTGCAAGACGAACTTCTGAACCACCAGACGGATCACGTCCTGGGTCAGGGGCTTGAAGGCGACGATGGCGTCCAGCCGGTTGCGGAATTCCGGCGTGAAGAGCCGCTTGATCGCCTCCTCATCCTGACCCTCAAGCTTACCGCGGCCAAAGCCGATGGAGTTGCGCTGGGCGTCCGAGGCCCCCGCATTTGTGGTCATGATCAGGACCACATTGCGGAAGTCGACCTTCTTGCCGTTGGCGTCGGTCAGGACCCCGTGGTCCATGACCTGCAAGAGGATGTTGTAGACGTCCTGGTGCGCCTTCTCGATTTCGTCGAGCAGGACAACCGCGTGAGGATGTTGGTCCACCGCATCGGTGAGCAACCCGCCCTGATCGAAGCCCACATAGCCGGGAGGCGCGCCAATCAGCCGGCTCACCGTGTGGCGCTCCATATATTCGCTCATGTCGAACCGCAGCAGTTCAATGCCGAGCGTGGAGGCCAGTTGGCGAACCGTTTCGGTCTTGCCCGTGCCGGTCGGACCCGAGAACAGGTAGCAACCGATGGGTTTGTTGGGTTCGCGGAGGCCCGCCCGGGCCATCTTCATGGCCGATGACAGCTGATGCAGGGCCTCATCCTGGCCGAACACCGCGGTCTTCAGGTCGTTCTCAAGCTGGCGCAGGGCCTCGGTATCGGATTTGGACACCGACTTGGGCGGAATGCGGGCGATCTTGGCCACCACGCCCTCGACCTCTTTGATTCCAATAACCTTTTTGCGCCGACCTTCAGGCAGAAGCATCTGCGACGCACCGGCCTCATCGATGACGTCGATGGCCTTATCCGGCAGTTTGCGGTCAGTGATGTACTTGTCCGCCAGCTCCACGGCCGCACGCAAAGCTTCCGCAGTGTACTTCAGTTTGTGGAAGTCCTCGTAATTGGTCTTCAGCCCTTTCAGGATCTTCACCGTGTCCTCGACCGAGGGCTCGTTCACGTCAATTTTCTGGAACCGGCGCACGAGGGCGCGGTCCTTTTCGAAGTGCTGGCGAAACTCCTTGTAGGTCGTTGAACCCATGCATCGCAGGGTCCCTGAGGCCAGGGCTGGCTTGAGCAGATTCGAGGCGTCCATCGCCCCGCCGCTGGTCGCCCCGGCGCCGATCACCGTGTGAATTTCATCAATGAACAGGATCGCGTTGTGGTGGTTCTCCAGCTCTTTGATGACCTGTTTGACCCGCTCCTCGAAGTCCCCGCGATAGCGGGTTCCAGCCAAGAGCGTCCCCATGTCGAGGCTGAAGATCGTTGATTGGGCGAGAACGTCGGGCACCTGATGGGTGACGATCTTCCGCGCCAAACCCTCGGCGATGGCGGTCTTGCCGACGCCGGGATCCCCCACGAGAAGAGGGTTGTTCTTGGTTCGCCGGCAGAGGATTTGGATGGCGCGCTCCACCTCATTGGTCCGCCCGATCAGAGGATCGACCTTTCCTTGGCGGGCCTTCTCGTTGAGGTTGATGCAATAGGCTTCCAGGGCCTCGCCGCCGGTCTTCACGGCGGGCTTCTCGTCTTCCTCGCCCGCGCCCTTGGTTGGACGCGCTTCAGAGGCGCCGGCCTTTTTGGCGATTCCGTGAGCGATGAAATTCACCGCGTCGTAGCGCGTCATTTCCTGTTGCTGCAGGAAATAGGCGGCGTGGCTCTCCCGCTCGGAGAATACCGCGACCAGCACATTAGCGCCGGTCACGTCGTCTCGGCCCGATGACTGGACGTGAATAACCGCCCTCTGGAGCACCCTCTGAAAGCCCGCCGTCGGCTTGGCGTCTTCCCCATCCTCCACGATCAGGGATTTGAGGTCCGTGTCCACATAACTGGTCAGGGATTTCTTCAGCGCCGTGAGATCCACATCGCAGGCTTTCATCACGGCGGCGGCGTCAGCGTCATCCGTGAGCGACAAGAGCAGATGCTCCAGAGTCGCATATTCATGTTTCCTCTGGTTCGCATAAGCGACCGCGCGATGCAGAGATTCTTCGAGGTTCCGCGAAAACGATGGCAATGAGGGCCTCTCAATCCTTTTCCATGGTGCATTGGAGGGGGTGCTGGTGGCGACGGGCGGTTTCAATCACTTGCGCCACCTTTGTCTCAGCAACCTCGTAGGTGAAGACTCCACAGACACCGACACCGTTCTGGTGAACATGAAGCATGATACGAAGCGCCGATTCGCGGGATTTGTTAAAAAACCGCTCAAGCACGTAGGTCACGAATTCCATGGGGGTATAATCGTCGTTCAGTATCAACACGCGATACATTGACGGTTTTTGAGTCTTGGTCTTCGTCTGGGTGACGATGGCCGTTCCAGTTCCGATGGTCGTATTTCCCTGCTGCTTGTCCGCCACGACAGCTCTCCAACGCGGGGGCGACTGCCCGCATAAGGATTAGATATGGAAACTCTGGCGCTTTGGAAGCCCCATTCGGCTACGGCGTCGCGGTTGTGACCAAAGAATGCGCGTGCGCGCCCTAAGGTCCCGGCGACGGCGCAAAACTTTTGCTTCGGTTAAGGATCGATCCGCGGCGTTAAGCCGCTGGCCAGAGCCAGGCGGCCCCCCGCACGCCCGACGAGTCGCCATGGGCGGCCGGGACGATTCGGGTCACGAACTGGTCCGAGAACACATAGTCTTGGATCACTGGGATGACGCCGGAATAGATTTCGGCGACATTCGACATGCCGCCGCCACAGACGATGACCTCCGGGTCGAGGATATTGCAGATCACGGCCAAAGCGCGGCCCAGACGGTGAATATAGCGGTCAAGGGCCTCCTGCGCCCCCGCGTCGCCTTGGCGGGCGTCGGCGACGATGGCCTCCCCGCTGATCCGCCGACCCGTATCTTCCGCATGATCAGTTTCGAAGGCCACGCCTGAAATCCAGGTCTCAAGGCAATCGGTGCGTCCGCACCAGCAGGTGTGGGCGAGATGTTCCCTCGCGCCCGGCCAGGGAAGGGGCGTGTGACCCCACTCGCCGCCGATAAGGTTGATACCTGGGTTCAAAGCGCCTTGCATGACGACGCCGCCGCCGCAGCCGGTGCCGAGGATGGCGCCAAACACGACGGCCGCGCCAGCGGCGGCGCCGTCTGTCGCCTCGGATAGGGCGAAGCAATTGGCGTCGTTGTGAAGGCGAACAGGTCTGCCCAGGGCGCCTTCCAGGTCCTTGTCGAAGGGCTGGCCGTTCAACCAGACGCTGTTGGCGTTGCGCACGCGGCCCGTGAGAGGCGATAGGGAGCCTGGAATGCCAACCCCCACGACCGCGCCCGTCACCCCGGCCTGTTTCTCGGCCTCCGCGACAAGGCGCCGGACAGTGTCGATGGCCGGCTCATAGGCGCCGGGGTTCGGCGCGCGGACCCTGGAGACGAAATTCCCCTCCGCGTCGAGGGCGGCGGCCTCGATCTTAGTGCCGCCGAAATCGACGCCAATGCGGATCATATCCGGTACGCTTCGATCAGAGGCCCAACCGGGCGGCGATCGCGACGCCCAGTTCGTCCCAATCATCGATGCGGCAATGTCGCTCTGGCGCGGTGGGCGCCATGAGCCGAAGGCGTTCATCGGCGACCATCTGGAACCGATGCACCTCCGGCGCCTCGACGGCCACCGAGTCAAGATTGGGTAAAAGATCATCGACAAAGGCCGTCGGGCCGTCGATCAGCGCGGCCATCTCCGCCACCAAGGCGCCCTTCGGCCCCGATCCAATGAGCATTTCGTAGGGAAAGGCGTTCTCCATAAGCCATCGCATTCGGGGCGTCCGGCCCGCCTCGGGGGCATTGGTGAGGATCACAATGTTAGCCTGTCGCGCCAAGCTGGCCAGGGCCGCCTGGGCCCCCGGCGCGACATCGATGTCATGCCGTTCGAGCGCAAAGAACGCATCGAACAACCGACGTCCCTCGACCATGCTGATGGTCTCGTCGGTCCCGGGACGATAGATATTCTGGAAAAGGGCGAACCGTTCGATCCGCAGTTCCCACCCATGCTGGCCGATGAAGCGCTCGAAACCGCGCATGAACATGGCCAGAACCTCGTCCACGTCCACCACGACAAGCGGAATTTGGCGGTCGAGTTTCAGGTTCGCGGGAGTGAGGGATGCGTTCGCGTCGGTCAGCGCAGGTCCCCCTAAACTTCGGCTTAAGACTCTTGCGGTGTCTAGTGCGCCTTGGAAACTGCCCGCGCGACACCCGCGCGCTTTCGGCCGAGACGTCATATGCCCAAGACCGTGCTCATCGTCGAGGACAATGAGTTGAACATGAAGCTGTTCGCCGATGTCCTGGAGTCGCGGGGTTACGCCACCTTGCGCACCGGCGAGGGGCTGGAGGCGTTGGAACTGGCGCGGGCCTGGAAGCCCGATCTGATCCTGATGGATATCCAGCTCCCCGCCATATCGGGGCTCGAAGTCACCCGCTGGATCAAGGACGAGCCTGAATTATCGGCCATACCCGTTATCGCCGTGACCGCGTTCGCCATGCGGGGCGATGAGGACCGGATTCGCGAGGCGGGATGCGAGGCCTATATCGCCAAGCCCATATCCTTGAGCGGCTTCCTCGAAACGATCGATGGATTCCTGAAGCCGCGATAGGGCCGCAGAGACTATTTGATCTTGCCTTCGACGAACTCGACATGCTTGCGCACGACCGGGTCGTATTTTTGGACCTTCATCTTCTCGGTCATGGTGCGGGCGTTCTTCTTCGCGACATAGAAATAGCCCGTGCCGGCGGAGGAATTGAGCTTGATCTTGATAGAGGCCGGTTTGGCCATGGCGACGAAATCCAGTTCTGTGGCGGCGCGCAGGCCGTGAATTGAAGGCCGCGCAAAATAGGGCCACGCGCCGTGGTGTCAATGTCAGTTCAAAGATGCAGAAGCCGCTGTCGCCCGCGCACGAACCTTAAATAGGGCGCCGCGCGGCCGGGATTGGCCAGCCGAAGGTCGAGTTCGGCCAAAACGAATCGGGTGACGCTGGGCAGATCGAGGTCCCGCGCCGCGGAAAGGTCGACCCAGGCGATCTCATCAAGCTCTCCGCAGTCCGCCTCTCTTTCGAGGCTGATAAGGCGATCGGCCCGGGCGAGGAAGAAGCGGGCGTCAAATCTCTTGGGCGCCATGGGCGGGGTCACCGCGCGGGCGATGAAGTCCAAAGCCGCCAGATCCGGCAGGGCGCCGAGGCCCAGGAACTGTCGCCAGGGGCCGACGGCTGGCCTGGCGGGCGCGCGCTTCGCCAGGAGCAGGCCCGTTTCCTCGAAGGTCTCACGGATGGCGGCGAGGGCCAGCGCCCGCGCGCGAAGAGGGGGCGCTGTTTTTTGCAAGCGCGCGGCGACCTCAGGGAGCAGATCGCTGGCAAATGGCGCGCGGAAGTCACTGGGGTCTATCCGCCCCCCAGGAAAGACCCATTTGCCCGGCATGAAGTCGTGGCCGCCGTGGCGGCGACCCATGAGGACTCGAGCCTCACCGGGGCCGCTATGATCGATGACAATGAGAGTCGCCGCATCCCGTGGTCGGACGGGACGCGTTATCCTGCTGAGGCCAGGTGGTGGCGGAACGACGTCATCGAAGGCAGAGGCTGACATGAGGGTTCAACCTAGGGCGCCCCGACGCGTGGTCAAAGGTACGCGGGCGTCCGGGGCGAAATGCTTGCTGACGCCGACCATTGACTCCTCGCCCCATTGCCATAGGTCACGCGGCGTGACTGCGACGCATTCTCAGTTTGCCGTTAGGGCCTCATTTTGCCGACCATTACCGTGAGATCTCAGCGCCCGAAATTACCGGTCGGCCTGACAAGCTTCATCGCCGTCCTGGGTCCAGGCCTCGTCGTCATGCTCGCCGACACCGATGTCGGCAGCATCATCACGGCTGGCCAGAGCGGCGTGCAGTGGGGTTACCGGCTGCTGCTGCTGCAGCTCGTCCTCGTGCCGATCCTGTTCATGGTTCAGGAGCTGACTGTCAGGCTCGGTATCTTTACCGGTCGCGGCCATGGCGAACTGATCAAGGAGACCTTCGGCGGCTTCTGGGCCTGGGTGTCCGTGGCCGGTCTCGCGGTCGCCACGAGCGGGGCCTTGTTGACCGAACTCTCCGGCGTCGCGGGGGTGGGCGAGCTTTACGGGGTTCCTCGCCCCTTGAGCCTTGCCATCGCCGGTGGGGCTCTGATCCTGGTGGTGCTCACCGGCTCATATCGACGGGTGGAACGCGCGGCCATCGCGGTGGGTCTATTCGAATTCGCGTTCTTCGGCGTCGCCTGGGCCGCGCACCCCAATGTCTCGGACATGGCGCGCCAGGCGATCCAAATTCCGATCGCCGACAAGCGCTATCTCTATCTGGTGGCGGCCAATATCGGCGCGGTGATCATGCCCTGGATGGTCTTTTACCAACAGTCCGCCGTGGCCGATAAGCGCCTGCGGCCGGAGCATTTCACGGCGGCGCGGTGGGATACCGCCGTGGGCGCCCTGGTGACCCAACTGGTGATGGCCGCGGTGCTCGTCGCCGCGGCGGCCACCTTGGCGGTGCATGGCGTCAAGGGTGACCTCAATACGGTGGGGCAGCTTAGCGCGGCGCTTACGCCGCTTCTGGGGGTGGGCTTTGGCCGGCTTGTCTTTGGACTGGGGATTCTAGGCGCGGGCCTTGTGGCGGCCATCGTCTCGTCCCTGGCGCTCGCCTGGGGCCTGGGCGAGGTGACCGGCTATAAACACTCGCTCGAACACCCACCGGCGGAAGCGCGGTGGTTCTACGGAGTCTACGCGGCGGCGGTGCTGGGCGGCTGCGTCCTGGTCGACCTGGTCCCCAACCTCGTGGCCCTGAATATCGGCGTCCAGGTGATGAACGCCCTGCTCCTGCCGGTGGTCCTGGGCTTCCTCGTCGCCCTGGCGCGCATGGCGCTGCCCAAAGAGGTCAGACTCAGGGGGTGGTATCTGTGGGTGGTTATCGCCGTGGCGACCCTGACCTGCCTTCTGGGGGTGTTTGGCGGCTTGTCGGGGATCGGTCTGGTCTAACGTCGGCGCTTCCCGAATTTTGAGAAGGGTCGTTGCGCAGGGCGCGGCGCGCGGCCTCTGGGGCGTTGCGAGTCATCGCGGGGTTCCGGATCGCTGAGCATGGTAAGGAGCAGACCGCCGGTCATGGGCGTCGCCTCTCTGAGTTCCACATCCACGCGGCGACCGAGACGCCAGCGGGCGCCGGTGCGCTCGCCGATAAGGGCATGGCTGCGTTCGTCATGGACGAAATACTCATCGCCCAACTTGGAAACGGGAACGAGCCCATCTGCGCCCGTCTCGATAAGGCGCACGAAGAGACCAAATCGCGTCACGCCGGTGATCCGGCCCTCAAAGGTCGCGCCGACGCGGTCGGAGAGGAAGGCCGCCACATAGCGGTCATTGGCGTCGCGCTCGGCGGCCATGGCGCGCCGCTCGGTGACGGTGATGTGGGCGGCCGTTTCGGCGATTCCGCGGGCCTCGGGCTCGGTCAGGCCGTCATCGCCAAAGCCCAGGGCGCGGATCAGGGCGCGGTGGACCACCAGATCGGCATAGCGGCGGATCGGCGAGGTGANNTGGGCGTAGCGATCCAGGTTCAGGCCGAAGTGACCGATATTGTCCGCCGAATAGACGGCCTGCATTTGTGTGCGCAGGACCACCTCGTTGACGATCTCAGCGTTGGGCCCGTCCCGCGTTTCGTTCAGCAAACGATTGAACCGGTCCGTGCGCGCGGCTTCGCCCTTGGCCCAGGGTAGGGCGAGGGTTTCCAGGAACTCAGCCAGGGAATCCAGTTTCTCGGCGCTTGGCGCGTCGTGGATCCGATAGATCAGCGGAGTTCGACGTTTCTCCAGGGTTTCAGCCGCGCAGACATTGGCCTGGATCATCATTTCCTCGATGAGGCGATGGGCCTCCAGGGAGGCGCGGGGCGTGATGTCGGCGACCCGACCGTCAGGTCCCAGCTGGATGCGGCGCTCGCTCGATTGAATTTCCAGGGGCGCCCTGCGTAGGCGGCCACGCAGCATGGCCCTATAGGCGGCCCAAAGGGGCTCCAGGACCCCTGGGAGCAGAGGTCCCGTCACATCGTCGGGCGCGCCATCCACCGCGCCTTGAGCCTGCTCATAGGAGAGCGAGGCGGCCGAGCGCATCAGGCCCCGTTCGAATCGGTGGGAGCGGCGAACGCCGTCGCGGTCGAAGACCATCCGCACGGCCAGGCAGGCGCGGTCCTCTCCCACCATCAGCGAGCAGAGGTCTGCCGACAGGGCCTCGGGCAGCATGGGTTCGACCCGGTCGGGAAAATAGACGCTGTTGCCCTTGTCCCGGGCGGTGACATCGAGGGGTGTGCCTGGCGGCGCGAAGGCGGCGACGTCGGCGATAGCCACCCAGACGATCCAGCCGTCGGGATTGCGCGGATCCTCGTCGGGCGCGGCAAAGACCGCGTCGTCATGATCCCGGGCGTCGGCGGGATCGATGGTGATGAGCGGCAGATGGCGCAGATCGGTGCGCCCCTTGAGCCCCGGCGCCCGCGCGGCCTCCGCCTGGGCTATGGCTTCGGGGGGAAAGCCCAACGGAATGCCGTGCGTGTGGATGGCCAAGATGGATGCGGCTCTGGGGTCATCCTCCCGGCCGACAGTCTCAATGATTCGGCCGAGCTTGGGGCCATGGCGATGATCCTCGTCGGACATGACCTGAGCCAGGACCAGATCGCCATCGGCCCAATCCCGGCCATCCTGGGGAGAGAGGCGGAGGCTCTCGCGGGAGCGGCGGTCCACGGGTTCGATCCGAACCTCCCGGGCCGACTTGCGCACCACGCCGAGAATGCGATGGGCGCTTTGGCCGAGCCGCTTGATGAGCCGCGCCTCGACGGCGGCCCCTGATTCGGGCGGCGCGGGTTCGAATCGCACGAGCAGGCGGTCGCCGACGCCGGGCGCCCCCGCCGCGACCTCGGAGGCGCTGGGCGCGAGGCGTATCAGAGGCGCATCTTGCGTGCCCTTGACGAGCCGCACCATCAGCTCGCCATCGGCGTCACGGGAGATGACATCAACCACGCCCACGGGGGGCAGGGCTTCGCTGGCCCGCGCGCCGCGGCGGGGCGCATGGCCCTTCCCCCGGCGCGGGGGCGGCCGCGTCAAGAGGCGGTCTTCCTCGCGGGGGCCTTACGCGGCGCGGCCTTCTTGGCCTTGGCGGGGGGGGCCTTCACGGCCTTGGCGGGGCTCTTGCCCCGGGCGCCACGTTTGGACTTGCCCCCCGCGCCGCCTTGAGCTTCCCGCGCCGCCAAGAGGACGAGCGCCTGCTCAAGGGTCAGGTCGGCGGGGTTCGACCCCTTGGGCACATTGGCGTTGGTGTCGGCGTGCTTGATGTAGGGACCATAGCGGCCGGCCAGGATTTTGACTGGCTTTCCCGTCACCGGGTGAGCCCCAAGTTCCTGCAGGGCCGCGGTCTCGCCGCCCCCGGCGCCGCGTCCGCCCCCAGCGCGCTTCTCGGCGAGGACGGCGACGGCGCGATTGAGCCCCACCTCGAACACCTCATCGGCATTGGAGAGATTGGCGTAGGTCCCGCTGTGCTGGACATAGGGGCCGTAGCGGCCGATCCCGGCCAGGATCATCGCACCGTCTTCGGGGTGGGCGCCAACCTCGCGCGGCAGGCTGAGGAGCCGCAGGGCCTTGTCGATATCCATGGCGGCGGGAGGCCAGTCCTTGGGAAGGCTGGCGCGGCGGGGCGTTTCAGCGGCCGCCTCCACATAGGGCCCAAAGCGGCCGGTCTTCAGCCACACGCTCTGGCCGGTGGCGGGATCGATCCCCAGTTCGCGATCGCCCAAGGTTTCGCCGCCTTCGCCCTCGGTGGCGGCGATAGGGCGGGTGTAGCGGCACTCGGGGTAGTTCGAGCAGCCGATGAAGGCGCCGTAGCGACCGGTTTTCAGCGACAGTCGCCCCGCGCCGCAGGTCGGGCAGGCGCGGGGGTCCGTACCATCACCGGCGTCGGGGAAGATGTGGGGGCCTAGCGCCTCATTCAGGGCGTCAAGAATCTGTGTGGTGCGAAGCTCGCCAATTCCACCCACGGCGGCGTGGAAATCCCGCCAGAATTCCCGCAGCAGGGCCTTCCAGTTCAGCTCACCGGCCGAGACCAGATCGAGCTTTCGCTCCAGATCGGCGGTGAAGTCGTATTCCACGTAGCGGCCGAAGAACTGCTCCAGGAAGGCCGTGACCAGGCGCCCGGCGTCCTCGGGGACGAAGCGGTTCTTGTCCATCCGCACATAGCTGCGGTCGCGCAGCACGGTGAGGATCGAGGCGTAGGTGGAGGGCCGCCCGATGCCCAACTCCTCCATCTTCTTGACGAGGCTCGCCTCGGAATAGCGCGGCGGCGGCTCGGTGAAGTGTTGATCGGCGCGGGCGGCCAGGACCTTGGCGTCCGCGCCCTCGGTGACGAGGGGCAGGCGGCCGGACTCGTCGTCCGCCGCGTCGTCACGGCCTTCTTCATAGAGCGTGAGATAGCCCGGGAAGAGAATCACCTGGCCATTGGCGCGCAGGCCCGTCTGGCCATCGGCGCTATCCAGATCGATCACCGTGCGCTCGATGCGGGCCGCCTCCATCTGCGAGGCGACCATGCGCTTCCAGATCAACTCATAGAGCCGCCCCATATCCGCTTCCAGGCGCAGGCGCCCAGGGTTGCGGTTGAGGCTCGTGGGCCGGATCGCCTCGTGCGCCTCCTGGGCGTT
>PLFA01000132.1:0-8790 GCA_003136615.1 Caulobacteraceae bacterium
AGTGGACATTTCCCGTTCCTTCTTGTGAGGGGCGATGTCGACACGATGATACTTAAACTTGCTGTGGCCTAATTAAATAAAAGACAGGTCAAGGTTACAGAACATCCACATATGGACGTTTCGTAATCTTTGCGGTGCTTGGTTATTTGCAGTGAACTCGGTCCCCGGTTGCGCGGAGGCGTCATTTGGCGCCATGACGCGCCGTATGAGTGGAGCGCCTCGACCCATCGCCACGCCCTGCGTCCAGGTCTGTGTCATCGACGGCGAGAGCGGCCTCTGTCTGGGCTGCTACCGGACCTTGCCCGAGGTGGCGGCCTGGGGCCGGTACACGGAGGATGAACGGACCCGCCTGATGTCGGCCCTGCCTGCCCGCCGCGGTCGGATCGATCCGGCCAAGCTCGGGATGATATCCGGCGACTTACCCGGCCTCTAAGCCGCCTCCACGAAGCGCACGGGGCCGGATACCGCCGCCAGGGCGCGATCCAGCACCTCCAACCCAGCCCCGGGCCTTATGCTCTCCGTGGTGAGAATGCGTCGCCAGGCGCGGGCTCCGGGGCGGCCATGGAAAAGGCCCAGCATGTGCCGCGTCATGGCGCCAAGGCGCACGCCCCGCGCCAAGGCGCGGGCCATGTGAGGCCGATAGCGCTCCACCGCTGTGAACGGATCGATGGCGACGTCCGCCGCGCCGAAGATCGCCGCATCCACCCCGCCCAGGATCGCCGGCTCATGATAGGCGGCGCGTCCGAGCATCACGCCGTCCACCTCGGCGAGATGAGCCTGGGCGGCGGCCAGGGTGGCGATACCGCCATTGATGATGATCGTCAGATCAGGCCGTTCGCGCTTCAGTCGCGCCACGAGGCCATAGTCCAGGGGCGGGATATCGCGATTGTCCTTCGGCGAGAGGCCATGGAGCCAAGCCTTGCGGGCATGCACGATGAAGATGCTCACACCGGCCATTGCGCAGGTGTCGACCAAGGTGAAGAGGCTGTGCTCAGGGTCCTGGTCGTCAACGCCCAGACGGCATTTGACGGTCACGGGAACCTGGACCGCCGCGCGCATGGCCGCCACGCAATCGGCGACCAGGGCCGGCTCGCGCATCAGACAGGCGCCGAAGCGCCCACTTTGGACGCGATCCGAGGGGCAACCCACATTGAGGTTGATCTCGTCATACCCAAACCCCTCCCCGATCCGCGCCGCGGCGGCCAGGTCGGCGGGATCAGACCCGCCCAGTTGCAGGGCCACGGGATGCTCGGCGGCGTCAAAGTCCAGCAGGCGCTTAACGTCGCCATGCAGAACCGCGCCCGTGGTCACCATCTCTGAGTAGAGCCAAGACCTGGACGTGAGGGTGCGATGGAAGGCCCGACAATGCCGGTCCGTCCAGTCCATCATGGGGGCGATACAGAAGCGGTGGGATGGCGGCGACAGAATGAGTCTCAGGCTTGGCGGGTGACCGCCGACGGGATCGGCCGATTAGCATAGCTGAAAACGCGCGGATTTTCTCCCCCTCCCACTAATCCGGGTCTTTGAAACGCGAGTCGCGCCGTTGTGGAACCGCTCCTCATGCCGCGTCCTTTATGTCCCGAAAGCGGAGACCGCATGCATCAGTCCTCAGACACACGGGGCCCAAGCCGTCGCGGCGTCATGGGCGCGGCCGCGGGGTTGGCCGCCGGTTCCGCCGCCAGGGTCGCCGCGCAGCCGGCCGTTTCAGGGGCCGAGAGCGGCGGCCACGTCGCCATGCGGTTGCAAATCAACGGGCATGACCACGACTTGAACGTCGATGTCCGCACGTCGCTGCTCGACGCCTTAAGGGAGCATCTGGATCTTACGGGCTCCAAGAAGGGTTGCGACCAGGGGCAGTGCGGCGCCTGCACGGTGCTGATCGACGACCAAAGGGAGCTGAGCTGCCTGACCTTGGCCATCGCGGCGCAGGGCCGCCGGATCACGACGATCGAAGGCCTGGCGGGCGCAGACGGCGCCCTCCACCCGATGCAGCAGGCCTTCATCGATAACGACGCCTTCCAGTGCGGCTATTGCACGCCGGGTCAGATCCTGTCGGCCGTGGCCTGCGTCGCCGAGGGCCATGCGACCACGGACGCGGACATTCAGGAACATATGAGCGGCAACCTCTGCCGCTGCGGGGCCTATCCAAAGATCGTCCTGGCGATCAAACAGGCGCGCGGCCAGATGGGGCGCGGCTGATGCGACCCTTCACCTATGAGCGGGCTGGCGACCTGAGCGAGGCGTCTCGGCTGGGCGCCAACACAGGCCAAGGACAGACCGACGCGCCCGTCCAGTTCCTGGCTGGTGGAACGACCCTGGTCGATCTGATGAAGCTGGATGTCCTGCGCCCGACGCGGGTGGTGGACATCTCTCCGCTCGGCGCCGATCTGGCGGGCGTCGCCTTGACCAGCCGGGGACTGCATCTGGGCGCGCTGGCGACAATGTCGAAGGTGGCCGAGCATCCGGATGTGCGCCGCGCCTATCCGGCCATCGCCGAGAGCCTGAGCCTCGCGGCCAGCGACCAGCTTCGCAATATGGCGAGCCTCGGCGGGAATGTGCTGCAGCGCACGCGCTGCCCCTATTATCGCGATCCGAGCTGGGAGGCCTGCAACAAGCGTCGGCCGGGGTCGGGATGCACGGCCATCCAGGGCTACAACCACAATCACGCGGTCCTGGGCGTCGATGAGAACTGCATCGCCCAATATCCGGGCGACCTCGGCGTGGTCCTGGCGGCCTTCGACGCGGAGGTGGAATTGAGCGGGCCGTCCGGCGCGCGCCTCCTGGCGTTCACGTCTCTGCACCGCCCGGCTGACGGAGAGCCGCATCTTGAGACCAATCTGCGCCCGGGCGAGGTGATCACAGGCTTCAACGTCCCGGCGGGCGCGTGGACGCGGCGCTCCCTCTATCTGAAGGTGCGGGACCGCTCATCCTATGAGTTTGCCTTGGCATCCGCCGCCGTCGGTTTGGATATGGACGGCGAGACGGTGCGCCAGGCGCGGATCGGCCTGGGCGGGGTGGCGTACCGGCCTTGGCGTTCGCCAGAGGCCGAGGCCGTTCTCGTGGGCAAGCCCCTGGACGAAGCGACAGCCAAGGCGGCGACCGACGCCGCGTTCGCCGGCGCGGTCACCCACGGCGGTAACGATTTCAAGCCGGAACTCGGCCGTCGCACGCTGGTGCGCGCGTTGCTCCAGGCCCAGTCCCTTCCGGTCTCGGAGGCCAGCTGACATGCCCAGGGACACCGCTGAGCTCTTCGGCAAGCCGACCCCCCGGATCGATGGTGTCGCCAAGGTCACCGGCGCGGCGCGCTACGCCTCGGACGAACCGGTCGCCAATCCAGCCTTCGCCTGGCTCGTGACCAGCGCCATCGCCCGGGGCCGGGTCGGCGGCTTGAGGCTGGACAGCGCCAAGGCCGTGCCGGGTGTGATCGACATCCTGACCCACGACAATGTGGGCGCCCTGGCGCAGCCCCCCGCGCAGATGGACGGCGGCCCGACCACCACGACGCTGGAGACAGACCAGATCTGGCACGACGGCCAGATCATCGCGATCGTCGTCGCCGAGAGCTTCGAAGCCGCGCGAGAGGCCGCCAACAGGGTTGAGGTCGACTACGTGGCGGAGCCCCCCAGCGCCACCTTCGATAGTCCGGGCGTTCAGGTCGAGCCGCATAAGACGACCGAGGACTCCAAGGACCCCGCGAAGGGCGACGCCGCCGCCGCGTTGGCGGCCGCCGAGGTAAAGATCGACGCCCGCTATTCGACCCCGACCCAGCATCACAATCCCATCGAGCTCTTCACCACCACCTGCGTCTGGGACGGGCCGCATCTGACGATCTACGAAGGCTCCCAAGCGATGTGGGGGCTGAAGGCCAATGTGGCGAAACAGCTGGGCATGGATCCGGCGATGGTTCGCACCATCTCGCGCTTCGTGGGCGGGGCCTTCGGCTCGCGGGGCGGGACGACGTCGCGGACGGCCTGGATCGCCATCGCCGCGAAGCGACTGGGCCGCCCGGTCAAGCTGGTCGCCACGCGCGACCAGGGCTTCACCATCGCCACCTATCGCGCCGAGACCCGCCAACACCTGGCGTTGGGGGCGTCTCGCGACGGCAAGCTGACCGCCTTTGTTCACGAGGGCTGGGAGGTCACGTCCCGGCCTTCCGGCTATAATGTTGCTGGCGTCGACACGACCGCGCGGATGTATGCGTGCCCCAATATCGCCACTGCGGTGCACGTGGTTCACGCCGACCGCAACACGCCGGGCTTCATGCGCGCGCCGCCCGAGACGCCCTACATGTTCGCCCTGGAGAGCGGCATGGACGAACTGGCCCATGCGCTGAACATGGACCCGATCGAGCTGCGGCGCGTGAACGACACGAAGATCGATCCGGTGAGCGGGAAGCCCTTTTCGAGCCGCTCGCTGATGGCCTGTTTCGATCAGGCGGCGGCCAAATTCGGCTGGAGTGGCCGCAATCCCAAGCCCGGCTCCATGCGCGACGGTGACTGGCTGATCGGCTGGGGCTGCGCGACGGCCACCTATCCGACCAATATCGGCCCCGCCGCCGCCAGGCTCGCGGTGACGCCGGAGGGCAAGGTGACGGTCCAACTGGCGGCCCATGAGATCGGCACCGGCGCCTATACGGTGGTGGCGATCACGGCCGCCCGTTCGCTGGGCCTCAAGGTCGACGACACGACCGTCATGCTGGGCGACAGCAGCCTGCCGCCCGTCACGGTGGCGGGCGGATCCAACAACGCGGCGACCACCGCCAATGTGGTCTACAAGGCTTGCGAGGAAGTTCGCCGACGCCTCGCTGAGGCCGCGACCGCCGATCCGGCCAGTCCGCTCCACGGCGCCGATGCGGCGTCGCTGCAGTTGAAGGGCGGAACGCTCATGGGACCCACCGGCGCATCGGAGCCCTTCAAAGCTGCGCTCAGTCGCGTCACCGGCGGGGTGTTGGAGGTCCATGCCGAAAACGCGCCCCAGGGCTCCAAGCCTGGCGCCGTGGCCGGCCTCTATGAGGGCAAGAGCGCCATGGTGCGGGGGACCGGACGCGAGAACGTTACGACCTTCGCCTTTGGCGCCCATTTCGTGGAGGTGCGCGTCCATGAAAGGACCCGGGAAATTCGCACGCCCCGCGTGGTCAGCGCCTTCTCGGCCGGGACCATCGTCAATCCCATGACCGCCCATAGCCAGTTCATGGGCGGGGCCCTCTGGGGACTGTCGGCGGCCCTTTTCGAAGCCACCGAGATTGACAGAAAGACCGCCCGCTACGTGAACCACAATCTTGCGGATTATCTCATCCCGGTGAACGCCGATGTGCCGGACATCCAGGTCTTGGTTGTCCCGGAAGAGGACGATCAGGTGAACCCGCTCGGGATCAAGGGGATCGGCGAGATCGGAATCGTCGGGATGAATGCGGCGGTGGCCAACGCCGTCTTCCATGCGACGGGCACGCGGATCCGCGACCTGCCGATCCGGGCGGAATCTCTCCTCTGAGGCGCCTGCGCTCACCTAAGCCAGCCGCTTATAATAGATCGCTGTGCCAACCAGACCGCCCTGGGGCTTGTAGGCGAAATCGGGAATGACTCCGGCGCGCACCCAGCCGAGGGACTCGTAGAGTTCGGAGGCGCCGCCCTCGACGGCGGTGTCGAGGTTGAGGAGGGTGCGTCCCGCATCCCGCGCCAGGGTCTCCGCCGCCGTCATGAGGGCGCGGGCATGGCCGAGGCCCCGCCAGGCGGGGTCCACCATCAGTTTCCAGATCTCGGCGCGGAAAGGCTGGTTCGGCGGGGTGTCGAGAAAGAGGGTGACGGTTCCGGTCATTTGCTCGCCCAAGAAAGCGCCGAGCACAACCCGCCCGCCGGTCTGGGCGTGGGTCAGGGCGTCGGCCCAATAGGCGCGGGCTTCCTGAGGCGGTGTGGGGTCCATGAAATGGACTGACCCGCCTGCCGCCACGGTCCGCGAGAGGAGGGTCGCGAGGGCGGAAATGTTGTCCTCCGCAAGGTCGAGGGGCGTGATGCGCATCGAGGCGGCGGCCGTCACGGGCTCGCGTCCGGCGGAAGCGAGATCGGCCTCGCCGGGTGGCGGGCGCCATGGGCGGGTCCCATCCAGCTCTGGGACAGCACATGATAGATCGGCTCGGGCATGACCCAGCCGGAGACCCAGCGGGCCAGGAGCGCGGCCAGCATCAGCGGGCCCACCAGGCCCGGGGACCTCGTCATTTCCATAAGGATCACCGCGCTGGTGAGGGGCGCCTGAACGACGCCGGCGAGATAGGCGCACATGCCGATCACCACCGCGTCGCGGCCCTGGAAGGCGAAGAGCCCGGTGCGGGCAAAGGCCGCGCCAATCCCTGCGCCGGTGGCGAGGGAGGGGGCGAAGATGCCGCCGGGGGCGCCCGAGGCCGAGGCGGCGAGGCTCGCGATAAACTTAGTGACGGCCAGGCTGAAGCCGCGCCCCGGATGATCGGTGAGCAGGGACTTGGCCTCATCGTAACCCGCCCCGAAGGTGATGCCGCCCGAGGCCAGGGCGATCAGGGCCGCGACCACGCCACAGATGAAGGCGAAGAGGACCGGACGCGCGCGGCGCCAGCGGGTGACGGGATTATCCCTGGGGCCGATGATCAGGGTCAGAAGCCGGGAGAAGCCGCCACCGGCGAGGCCCCCGACGACGCCGATGAGAGGTGCGGCGAGCCAGATGCTGGCCTTGACGGGCCCCGGATCAAAGACCCCGAAATAGGCATAGTCGCCTTGCAGGGCATAGGAGGTGAAGCCGGCGATGACCACCACCAGAATGACCATTGTGTGAGTGCGCCGTTCGAAGCTGCGGGCCAATTCCTCCACGGCGAAGACCACCCCGGCGATGGGGGTGTTGAAGGCGGCGGAGACCCCCGCGGCCCCTCCGGCGATGATCAGGGCGCGGCGCCCTGGCTCGCCTTTCAGGCCCCGGGTGAAGGCGCGAAGGATCCCGGCCACCACCTGGACCGTGGGACCTTCGCGGCCAATGGAGGCGCCGCAGAGCAGGAACAGGGCTGAGAGCACCACCTTCCAGGCGGCGGTCCGAAGCGTCACGCGCTGTCCGCCCCAGCGCCCTGTCCATCGGGATTCGGCGGCGGCGATCACCTGGGGAATGCCGCTGCCGGCGGCGGCGGGCGCGAATCGGGTGGTGAGCCAGGCAATCAGGGCGAAACCGAAGGGCATGAGGAGGAGCGTCGGCCAGCGTGCGGCGGCATAGAGCCAGGCGTGGGCCTTCATGGCGCTGTCGCAGAGCCTGGCGAAATAGGCCGCCGCGAGGCCGCCCAGAACGGCCACGGCGATGATTTGCCCCAGGCGCAGGGAACGTCGCCAGCGCAGGACGCCCTGGAGCGCCACGCGGCGCGAGCGACGACGGACGACGCTGAATGAGGATGCTTCACTCACGCGGGGCGGTATGCGTCGGGGCGGGACGTGCGACAATCGCAAACTTGGCTGGGGCGTTGGGAGACCGCCCTTGCGGCGCGTCGTTTAGGCCCTAAGCTCGCCTTCGGACGGGAGGGACGATGGCCGACGAAAGCAGTGCGGGTGGAAGCGGTGCTTTGGCGAAGGGCCTGACCCTGATCCGCGGGAGCATTGGCGGGATCCTCGTCGAGGTGATCATCAACTTCGCCCTGCCCTTTGTCATCTACAGCTATTTTGAACACCGGCAGGGCGATGTGATGGCCCTGATCTATTCCTCCGGACCGCCCATCGCCTGGACGCTGATTGTGCTGGCCTGGAAGCGCGAGGTGGATGTCATCTCGACCTTTGTGGTGGCGGGCATTGCGCTCTCGCTGCTCGCGATGTTGGGCGGGGGCTCGGTGAGATTCCTCCAGCTGCGCGAGAAGCTGGTCACGGTGCTCTTTGGCGTGGCTTTCATTGTCTCCGCCCTGATCAAACGGCCTCTGATCTATGAACTGGCCCGGGCGGGCATGAAGCGCAATAAATCGGCCGAGCTTGACCGGTTTGAGACCCTCAAGGACGACCCTCGCCTGCGACATTCCATGACGGTGATGACCCTGGTCTGGGGAATCGGCCTGCTGGCCGACGCCGCGATTTCCGCCGGCCTCGTGATGGTTCTGACGGTGAAGCAGTATCTGATCGTCGGTCCGATCTTCGGCAACATTTTCATTGGCGGCATCTGGCTCTGGATGTTTCTCTATATTCGCTATCGGCGGAAGCTGGGGGACGCCCAGCGCGCCGAGGAGGCGGCAAGGGCCGTTCCCAGAGCAGAAAACGCCTAGACCGGCTTCAAGACTCGTCGCTGAAGGGGCCGGATGCCAAAGCCGATATCGAGCGACGTCCTGATTGTCGGCGCGGGAACCGCCGGCGCCATCCTCGCCAGTGAGCTTTCCCGGGACCCCGCGCGCCAGGTCACGCTCCTTGAGGCCGGGCCGGAGGATACGGACCCCCGCCTTGCCGANNCCTCGATCAACGCCCTGGGCCACCAGCGGGGTCACCCGGACATCTTCGATCAGTGGGCGGCCATGGGCTGCGAGGGATGGGCCTTCGCCGACCTGGCGCCCGCGTTCAAGGAGATGGAACGCTTTGAGGGCGGTGCGGACGCGTGCCGGGGCGGCTCTGGGCCCATCTCGGTCGTCCGGCCGCGGGAGGGAATGAGGAGCGCGTTCGCCGAAGCTTTCCTGGAGGCGGCCGTCAAGGCGGGCCACGCGATGACTTCGGATTTCAACGGCCGCCAGATGGCCGGCGCGGCGTGGAATCAATTGGCGATCGCGGGGGGAAGGCGCGCGAGCAGCGCCACGGCCTATCTGAGCGGCGCGCGCGG